>JAGBQP010000045.1 GCA_017632825.1 Prevotella sp.
TAGAAATGTCGAAGCCGCTCTCGATGATGTCCTTGATGCTCTGTGACAGTGACTCCCAGCCGCCGCCGAAGTTGCGGTCGAGCACCTCGATGAGCTTGGCTGCAGAAATGTGGCGAATGTTCTCGTAGGTAAGGTCGGTGACGCGCATGATGGGGCGCTTCTTCAGAGCCCAGGTCACCTTTTTGTTGTCATCCAGTTTCACCTGAGCCACCTTGTAGCCCAGTTTCTCGTATTTCTTCTTGACGGCAGCGGGCTCATCCTCCTTGATTTCCTCAATCATGAACGCGCTGCGGATAATGTCTACATAGTGTCTTACGTTCTCGTGAATCTCTGCATCTTTGTCTGCACCGTCCCACATGCGGAAGATGTCGTTCTCCTGGACATCCCACACATTGCTCTTTGTTAGCGCCTTGAGAGTCAGTGCCTTGCTATCAGTGTTCTTTGTCATAAATAAATAGTATGTTGTTTTCGACTGCAAATGTAAGTACTTTATTCGTTATTCACAAGTTTTTTACCTATTATTTTTTTGTTTTGTGCAAAATGAAGTACCTTCTTTGACAGAAAGTACTTCCGCTCGACAATAAAAACAAAAATTCACTTTTTTGTTTTGTATTGTTCTCGCTTATTCGTACCTTTGCAAGCAGAATGGCACAACCACTGGCTGAAAGACTGCGCCCCAGGACGCTCGATGAATACATCGGACAGCGTCATCTCGTAGGTGAAGGGGCTGTACTGCGACGGATGATTGACTCCGGACGCATATCATCGTTTATCCTCTGGGGACCGCCGGGCGTGGGCAAGACCACACTGGCACAGATTATAGCTAATAAACTGGAGACGCCGTTCTACACACTGTCGGCGGTGACCAGCGGCGTAAAAGATGTGCGTGACGTTATAGAGAAGGCGCAGAAGGTGCGATTCTTCAATGAGGCGTCGCCCATTCTGTTTATCGATGAAATTCACCGCTTCTCAAAGTCGCAGCAGGACTCGCTGTTAGGGGCTGTGGAAAGGGGGGTAGTGACGCTGATTGGCGCAACGACAGAAAATCCGTCGTTTGAGGTTATCAGACCGTTGCTGTCGCGCTGTCAGCTCTATGTACTGAAGTCGCTGGAGAAAGAGGACTTGCTGCAACTGCTGGAACGTGCCGTCAAGACTGACATCATTCTGAAGGAGCGTCAGATAGAGCTTCGTGAGACCGATGCTCTGCTGAGATTCAGTGGCGGCGATGCGCGAAAACTGCTGAATATTCTGGAACTGGTGGTAGAAGCGGAGTCGGGCGAGGTCATCATTACCGACGAACTGGTGACGGCACGCCTGCAGCAGAATCCGTTAGCATACGACAAGGACGGCGAAATGCACTACGACATTATCTCGGCCTTCATCAAGAGTATTCGTGGTAGCGACCCCGATGCGGCGCTCTACTGGCTGGCTCGCATGATTGAGGGTGGGGAAGACCCGAAGTTCATTGCCCGTCGTCTGGTTATTTCAGCAGCTGAAGATATAGGACTGGCTAATCCAAACGCGCTACTGTTGGCTAACACGGCCTTCGATGTGGTGCAGAAGATTGGCTGGCCAGAAGGACGCATACCGCTGGCTGAAGCTACTGTCTATCTGGCAACGTCGCCGAAGAGCAATTCAGCCTATCTGGGCATTGACGCGGCTCTCGACTTGGTGCGTCGTACTGGCAATCAGCCCGTGCCACTGCCGATACGCAATGCGCCGACACAGCTGATGAAAGAGCTGGGATACCACGATGGCTACAAGTATCCGCATGACTTCCCGGGACACTTCACACCGCAACAGTACATGCCCGACGAACTGGTGAACGAACGCATCTGGCACGGACAACATTCGCCTGCTGAGGAAAAACTCGTAGAGCGCATGAAGAATTACTGGGGAGAGCGGTACGAACTGAGAACTGAGAATTGAGAACTGAGAATTGAGAATTGAGAACTGAGAGCTGAGAGTTGAGAACGGTGATGGATCAAGATTTTATTATAAAGGTTATAGAGCTGCTGGGAACGTTTGCGTTCGCTATTTCGGGCATCAGACATGCTGCTGCCAAGCATTTCGACTGGTTTGGCGGTTATGTTTGTGGCATTGCTGTGGCCATAGGCGGCGGTACTATTCGTGACGTCATGCTTTCGACAACACCGTTCTGGATGACCACACCAATTTATATGATTTGTACGGCAGTTGCACTGTTGACTGTAGCATTCTTCGAACGATGGATGGAACCTTTAAAGAATGCATGGTTTGTATTTGATACTCTGGGACTTGCACTCTTTACAATAGCAGGCATTCAGAAGTCATTGGCTTTCGGACAACCTTTCTGGGTGGCTATCATCATGGGATGCATCACTGGCTCTGCCGGCGGTGTTATTCGCGACGTGCTGCTGAACAACGAACCTGTTATTTTTCACCGCGAAATCTATGCAATGGCATGTGTGGTGGGTGGCCTGGCTTACTGGCTGCTGGCAAGTCTCAACGTACCGGTGGAAATTACAGTTATCGTTTCATTCCTCACCACCTGTATCATTCGTTTTCTGGCTGTAAGATATCACATTTCGCTACCTACGCTGAAGGGCGAGGAACATCAGGAATGAAAGTTTTTTGACGATTTGTTTGTCAGTTCGATACTTTTTTCGTATCTTTGTACCCGACACCTGTCGTAGAACTTATACTGTCATGATACACAAGCTCCTCATGTTAACCCTCATGTTATTTGCCTTTACTCCGATAGTAAAGGCCGATACACTCGGCTACACAAAGGAGCATCCCCTTGTTTTTGGTATCGACATGGACTATCCGCCGCTGGAATTTGTTGACGATCAGGGAATTCCACATGGTTATGATATTGAGTTCACAAAGGTACTGATGTCGCGACTCAACATTCCTCTTTCTTATAGTCCTAACACATGGGCAAACATTTCAGGCGACGTGCTGAGCGGTCGTGTGGACTTGGGTATGATGGTATTCTCTCCCTATAGGAAGAATTTGACCAATTACTCAAGAGCCGTCTTCCGCCTGTACTATCAGATTGTTTATAGAGAGAACAGAGATGGCGAGCGCTTCGACGTGCGTAATCTGGGCGGTAAGTCGGTGGCATTCATGGAATCACGTCCAATTGCCGACACCCTGAGTCGTATCGGTGCCTATGTGCAGATAGTTGAGAATCTGCCGCAGGCGTTCAAGGAAGTGTCGGCGGGACGGTATGATGCCGTTATCTGTTTCCGCTACCAGACCAAGTACATCATGGAAACCTATGGTTTCAAGAACCTTCGTGCAGAAGACATGAGTCTGACACCTCGTGAATACTGTTACGTCAGCCATAACAAGAAGCTCATAGAAACCATTAACGATGAACTTGACAAGATGGAGAGTGAGGGTATCGTTGATAAAATCTATGGAGACAGCATCGACACTCTGGGTACACACAAGATTCCTCTGTGGGTGTGGTATGCAATGGGCAGTCTCGTCTTTTTCTTCTTGTTGTTTGTTATCATCCAACAGTTCCGCTACCAACGCCGCTTACGCCGTGAAGTGGAACGTGCGCAGCGGTCGGAGCGTTTGAAGACCATATTCTTGAGTAATGTCAGTCATGCTCTGCGAACGCCGCTGAACTCTGTCATCGGTTTCAGCGATATGCTTCGTTCTGATGACGGCCAACTGCAAAACGAGGAACGGCTGGAGATGCTGGGACTTATCAACAGCAACGGCAAACAACTGCTCCACTTCATTGAGGAACTGCTGGAACTCTCGAATATAGAGGGCAATGGCCTGCTGTTTCAGCGTAAGGAGGTGGATATAGAAAAGGTCATGAATGAGTTTGCCGACACTGTACGACCAAAACTTCACGAAGGGGTGACACTGCAAGTCAAAGGACAAGCAGGAAAGGCGCTGATGGACATGAACCTGTTGCGCTTTGTCGTCATTCATCTGCTCGACAACTCAGTGGAATATACCACCCAAGGCGGGATTGTGCTGAAGTATCATGAGGAGAGACAAGGACTATATGTAGAGGTTCGTGATACTGGTATGGGCATACCAGAAGACCTTAGGGAAAACCTGTTTAGTCTGCTGACAGAAGAGAAAGCATCCGTACAAAACACGATACCAGGACTGGGACTGAACATCTGTAAAGCCATTGTAGAGCGTACAGGCGGAGAGATAGGAGCTAAGTCGCCAAAAGAAGGCGGCACCGTTGTCTGGTTCTGGATACCGCGTCAAATTACACAATAGGTAAAAAATGACACTGTTAATTGTAATACTCTTGATTCTGGGCTACCTGCTCATTGCCACAGGCCATTTGACCGGCGTGAACAAGGCAGCCATCGCTATGTTTATTGGAACGGTCGGCTGGGTGGTCTATATCTGCTGGGGATCCGATTTCGTTATGTCGCAACATCCCCATGAGTACGCTGAGTTCCTGTCGGGCGAGTTGTCAACAAGCGATGCCGTCAAGTCTTACATTTACAATGATATCTTCCTGCGTTATGTCGGTCAGGCTGCCAGTGTGGTCATGTTCCTGCTGGCGACGATGTCTATCATCGAAATACTCGACAATAACGGTTGCTTTGACTTTATTCAGGAGTGGATTCGTACTCGCAACTCCAAGCGTGTACTCTGGACGCTGTCGTTTGCAACGTTCCTGCTCTCTGCCAATCTCGACAATCTGACAACGGCTACCATGATGCTCGTCGTGATGCACCAGATAGTGCGCAGCCGTCCTCAGCGCATGCTGGTAGGTGCATCAATTGTGTTGGCTGCGAACTGTGGTGGCTGCTTCACCGTCATCGGCGACCCAACGGGTTTGATATTATGGGAGGACGGGGCCATCACCGCAACGCAGTTCTCTAAGTTGCTGGCTCTGCCGGCTCTGGCAGCATGGGTTATACCAACGTTGCTCATCTGCCGTCAGCTGCCTGGACGTCTCGACCTGGAGTGGACGGCACCGCCTTATCGTGGCGATGACACTAATCTGAATCGCTGGCAGCGAGTGGTGATGCTGTTTGTGGGCATCGGCGGCCTGTGGTTTATACCTACGTTCCATAATATTACTAAACTTTCACCATTTCTTGGTGCTTTGTGTGTGCTCGGTGTGCTGTGGGTTGTCAACGAGGCTTTCAACCGCCGTCTCAACGAGGCCGACCAGATGGCAGCACGTCGCGTGCCGCGCTCCATTCAGTATGGCTCCATCCAGCAGATGCTCTTCGTGATGGGTATTATGCTCGGTATGGGCGTTATGACCGAGACGGGTGTGCTGGGCGATATCTCTGCATGGATAGACTACAACGTACATAACATCTGGATTGTCGGCATACTCTCAGGCCTGCTCAGCTCGATGGTTGATACATTTACTATTGCCATCACCGACATCTCACTCTATCCAGTGGTTGAAAATGTCCGGCTGGAGCGCTGGGTGGACAGCGACTACATGGCAAACTTCGTGCAAAACGGTGCTTACTGGCTGGTTGCTGCTTTCTCAACTGCCGTAGGCGGCTGTCTGCTGAGCGTAGGTTCGACCAGTGGTCTGGCACTGATGAAGATGGAACACATGAAACTGGGTTGGTACTTGAAGAACCTGACACCAAAGGTGCTGCTGGGCTTCGTGGCAGGCTTGCTCATTTTGTGGGCAGAATATGCTATCGTATGACGGGCGAGTACCTTTACTGCATTTGACTTTTTTACATACAACAACAAAAATATGACAAAGATTAAGACAATAGGTATTCTTACATCGGGTGGAGATGCACCCGGCATGAATGCAGCCATCCGTGCTGTGACCCGCGCTGGTATTTACAACGGTTTTACAATCAAGGGCATTTATCGTGGCTACGATGGTCTGATTAAGGGTGAGGTGGAGACGTTCACCACAGAGAATGTTTCAGGAATCATTACACGTGGCGGTACTATTCTGAAGACGGCACGTTCAAAAGACTTTATGACGCCCGAGGGCATGAAGAAAGCTTACGAAACCTGTAAGAAAGAGAAAATAGATGCTATCGTCGTCATTGGCGGTAACGGCTCTCTGACTGGTGCTCGTAATTTCGGTATGGAGTTTGATTTCCCCATGATTGGACTGCCAGGCACCATTGATAACGACCTCTACGGTACAGACTCAACCATCGGTTATGACACAACAATGAATACTATTATGGAGTGTGTTGACCGTATTCGTGATACTGCCAACTCTCACGAACGCATCTTCTTCGTAGAGGTGATGGGACGTGATGCTGGCTTCCTGGCACAGAACTCGGCTATTGCCTGTGGTGCCGAGGCAGCAATCATTCCTGAAGACATGACCGATGTTGACCAGCTGGCTCAGTTCATGGGCCGTGGTATCCGTAAGTCGAAGAAATCGTGTATCGTCATTGTCTCTGAGAGTCCCAAGTGTGGCGCCCTTTACTATGCAGATCGCGTCAAGAAGGAGTTCCCCGAATTTGACGTGCGTGTCTCCATACTCGGCCATCTGCAGCGTGGCGGTACACCGTCGGCTCACGACCGTATTCTGGCGAGCCGCACTGGCGTTGGTGCTATCGAGGCCATCAAACAAGGACAACGAAATGTGATGGTGGGTGTGCGTAATAACGAGGTGGTCTATGTGCCGTTCTCAGAAGCCATTCGCACAGACAAGCCCTTCGACAAGAAACTCATAAAGGTGCTCGACGAACTGAGTATCTAAACACATAAGTTCAATCTCAATATGCCAGACATTAAGCGAATAGTTCTCACTGGCGGCCCCTGCGCCGGCAAGACAACAGCATTGGTACGTGTTATTGAACACTTCAATAACCTCGGCTTCAAGGTGTTCTGTGTACCTGAGGTTCCCACCATCTACAGCCTTGCTGGCTGGAACTATCTGACACCCAATCGTCAGTTATACTTTGAAGGGGAGCGGGCTATCTTGGAAACACAGTTGGCGCTCGAAGACCACTTCCTGCGACTGGCCAGCGTCTGCACCAAGCCCGTACTGATAGTTTGTGACCGAGGTACTATGGACATCTCTGCCTATATGGCTCCCGAAGAGTGGAGTCGTATTACCAATGAGGCAGGCACTAACACCAATGCTCTGCGTGAACGTTACGATGCCGTGCTTCACTTGGTATCTGCCGCTGATGGTGCTGAACAGTATTATACGACTGCCACCAACGCTACCCGTTATGAAAAAGCCGATGAGGAGGGACTGCGCATAGCACGAGAACTTGACAAGAAAGTTATCAGAGCATGGACGGGGCATCCACATTTGCGCGTTATCAACAACCACGATGACTTCGAGCGCAAAATGCAGCGTACCATTCGTGAGATTTCTAATGTTCTCGGATTGCCGCAGCCCGTGACAGAGGAGCGTAAGTATATCGTTAAGATTACCGGTCCGCTGCCTGAAACCATTGATAGCGATATTACACAGACTTACCTGGTCAGCGATCCTGGCTCAGAGGTTCGTCTGCGTCGCCGCTCGTGGACAAGTGGTAAAGTGGTGAACATACATAACACCAAGAAACGCACACCCGACAATGAGCAGATAGAGATAGAGCGACAAGTCTCGAATGCTCTCTACGAGTCGCTACTCGGACAGGCAGACCCCTATCGCCAAACTATCAGGAAACATCGGCAGAGCTTTATCTGGCGTGGTCAGTACTTTGAACTTGACACCTATCATGGTCCGTTGGAGGGTCTTGTGATTCTCGAGACTAAGGGTATTGCTGATCAGGAAGATGTCAACTTCCCGCCCTTCATCAGCGTTGTCGAAGAAGTGACGGGTAATCATGATTACTATAATCATACGCTTGCACTGAGGAAATAAATTAACGATTTTCTTTGTGTTTCAAGCGTTTTTGACTACCTTTGCAGTCGAAAAGCAGTGCTCCGGTCTGCCGCTGGTGGCAACACGAGAGGAAAGTCCGGGCAGCACAGGACACCCCACTTGCGAAAGTACAAGCAGTCGGCGACGGCTGGATATGGGAGAAGAGAATGACCGCCTTATATTAATAAGGTAAGGGTGAGAAGGTGGTGTAAGAGACCACCAGCCGGCTGGTGACAGTCGGGCTGTTCCATCTGGGGGCTGCAAGTTCATGTAAACCATCGTCTGAGGGCGGTCCGTCCGAGGGCTTCGGCACACGGTGGAGGGTAGAATGCTTCAGCCGTGGGGTGACTCACGGAGTAGATAAATGGCAGACACCAGCTTCGGTTGGTACAGAACCCGGCTTATAGGAGCAGTGCTTTTCGTTTTTTCTTATGTGTAGAAAAAGTAAAGTAGTTAGTAGTCAGTTGAAGATATTTGCGAAACGCATTTATAGAACGCTTGTCCTGACCGTTCGTTTCTTTACGGCCGAGCGAGTGATGGCCAAGGCTTCGGCTTTGACTTATTCTACATTACTGGCCATCGTTCCTATTATGGCGGTGGTATTTGCTATAGCTCGAGGTTTTGGTTATAACAAATATATCGAAATCTGGTTTCGTGATGCTCTGGCTTCACAGCCACAGGTTGCTGAGATAATAATAGAATGGGTGAACAGTTACTTGGTACACACGAAGAGTGGCCTGTTCTTGGGTATAGGCTTGCTGTTTATGCTCTATACGGTGCTGATGCTGGTTAATAATATAGAGCAATCGTTCAACGATATATGGCAAGTGTCCAGCAGCCGCAGTATATATCGTTCGTTTACAAACTATCTGGCAGCCTTTTTCCTCTTTCCGATTTTCATTATTGTGACCACTGGTTTGTCTGTCTTGATGACAACCGTTGTCAGTGTGATGCCCGACGAATTGGGCCTGAGCTCTCTGGCACGTTTGCTGCTGGTTGACCTGTCACCTTATTTACTTATGTCGGCATTCTTCTTTGGTCTCTATGTATCGATGCCGAATACCCATGTAGAGTGGCGGTGTGCTGTTGTGCCTGGCATTGTTGCAGGCATAGCTATGCAGTGGTTGCAGCTGTTTTATGTGCATTCACAATTGTGGGTGACGGGCTACAATGCTATTTATGGCTCGTTTGCTGCGCTGCCACTGTTTATGCTCTGGGTGCAAATATCGTGGACCATCTGTCTGTTTGGTGCTGAGATGACATTCACCAACCAGCATATGAAGCGGTTGGGAATTAATATTGAACAGCCCGATTTTCATCCTTATGTAGAAATGGGAGACGATGAACGGGGCAATGAGGCCATTGCTCACTATGCTGATGGCATAGACGGTCTCTAGCGCTACACTTGAGAAGAAGGGATTATGAAGTTGCGAAGTAAACTTCGCTATAGATTCGTGAAAAGTAAAATAGTTTTTTAGTCCTTCATGAGGTCTTTGAGGAAAGAGTCAAGGTCTTCGTCTAATCCTGACATCAGTTCTGTATTGATAATGACCGTTTCATCGTCGGCAACGAAAAGTTCGCCTTGATGCTCTTTGTCATCATCTTCCAATACGAAAGCATAGGGTTTAAGAATCGACATAGCCTCAATGATGTTGCGATTCTTTTCCAGACTCTTACGCAGAACGGCAGCGATTTGCTCGTAGAAATCATCATCCTTGTTGTCTATCCACTGTTCTATGACACAACGGGTTATCTCGTTATCGTCATCATCGAAAGCCATGAACTCACCCGTCTCCTGCGTGATGCGGATGTGGATATCTGTCAGTTGCTCTGCCTCCTGTGAAGCAGGGAATTTGTCGGCTATCTTACGGATGGCCCTGTCGAGCATTTGCTGCGTTTGTTCTGTTACTTTCATTACTGTTCATTTTTATTTCTGCGTACAAAAGTAACAAAAAGAATTGTATTTGCAAACGATTACGAGTCTTTTTTTGAAATAAATCATATTTCGTATCTGTTAATTCATAAAAATATTGTACCTTTGCATCGTAACCGCGGCGCATAGCCGAGTTTGCAATACTCATGAATGACAAGATTCGCCATACCGGAATAATCGACAGTATTGAAGCTGGTTTCGTCAAAGTACGAATACTTCAAGCATCGGCCTGCTCCGCTTGTAAAGTGGCAGCTCATTGTAATGCATCGGAATCAAAAGAGAAACTGATTGATGTGAAGGTAGATGAAGGCAAAGTATGGAATGTAGGCGATACTGTAACAGTTTGTGCCTCGCGTCATGTGGTTACTCATGCAATGTTACTGGCTTTTGCACTGCCTCTTGTACTGATGGTTGTCACGCTGGTGGCAGTTTTGGTGGCAACAGGTGACGAAGGTGCTGCAGGTCTATCGTCCATTGCTGTGCTTGCGCCATATTTTCTGATTGTGTGGCTCTTCCGCGACAATATAAGTAGAAAGGTAACTTTTAGTCTTGAGGATTGAGGAAATATAATAAATAGGTAATTGTCGAACTACAAATAACAAACAAATACATTTATGAATTTTATATTGATTGCAGTGATTGTTCTAGGAGCTATCGGTTTAATAGCAGCACTGGTGCTGTTTGCCGCTTCCAAGAAATTTGCTGTTTATGAAGACCCTCGCATTGCCCAGGTCTGCGAACTGCTTCCTGGAGCTAATTGCGGTGGTTGCGGTTTTGCCGGTTGTAGCGCTATGGCCGATGCACTTGTGAAAGGTGCAGATGCTGGTAGTCTCGATGGTCTGAACTGTCCGGTCGGCGGAGCTGATGTTATGGGGCAGGTGGCTGACTTGTTGGGAATGGCGATTGCAAATGGTGAGCCGAAAGTAGCTGTTGTTCGTTGTAATGGAACATGCGAGAATCGTCCGAAAGTAACCGAATATGCTGGCCTGCGTACATGTGCCGCTATGCACGCTTGTGGCGCTGGCGAGACTGCTTGTGGCTTTGGCTGTCTGGGATGCGGCGACTGCGTAGAGGCATGTCAGTTTGACGCTATCCGTATTAATGCCGAGACGGGTATTGCCGAAGTTGACGAAGAAAAATGTGTGGCCTGTGGTGCCTGTGTAAAGGCATGTCCGCGTCAGATAATTGAATTGCGTAAGAAAGGTCCCAAGGGCCGAAGAGTATATGTGTCATGCGTCAATAAGGATAAAGGTGCTGTGTCGATGAAGGCCTGCAAAGTGAGCTGTATAGGTTGTGGAAAGTGCGAGCGTGAATGCCCGTTTGGAGCAATTACTGTTGGCAATAACTGTTCATATATCGATTTTAATAAATGTCGTCTATGTCGTAAGTGTGAACGTATTTGTCCGACTCATGCTATCGTTGCAGTCAACTTCCCTGCACCGAAACCCAAAACAGAGACATCTGATACGCAGGATCAACCTAAAGAAGAACAAAAGGAGACAACAGTATGAAAATCAGAACATTTAGTATAGGCGGTATTCATCCGGAAGAGAATAAACTGACCCATGAGATAGCGACTCAGACGGCAGCACTGCCCAAACAGGCAATTTTCCCACTATCGCAACATATCGGAGCACCTGCAGTACCTGTTGTTCAAAAAGGCGACAAGGTGAAGGTCGGTACTATGATAGCTGATGCTGGTGGCTTTGTGTCGGCTCCCATTTATTCCAGTGTCTCAGGTACGGTCTTTAAGATTGATACGGCTATTGACGCCACCGGCTATCGTAAGCCTGCCATTATTATTAATGTGGAAGACGATGACTGGGAAGAGACGATTGACCGTTCTGACAAACTTGAGACAGTCAAAGCACATCCCGAGTTGACACCAGAGGAAATCATCAAACGTATCAAGGTGGCTGGTATAACTGGTATGGGTGGTGCTTGCTTCCCAACTTTCATCAAACTCACGCCTCCGCCAACAGCCAAGGCTGAGTGTGTTATCATTAACGCTGTCGAGTGCGAACCCTATATAACAGCCGACTACAGACTGATGATGGAGAAGGCAGACGAAATTCTTGTAGGACTTGAACTTTTAATGATAGCTGCCAAAGTGTCAAAGGGTTATATAGGTATTGAAACCAATAAACCAGCTGCTATTGAATTGCTCAAAAAGAAGTGTGAGGATGTCTTCGGCGGTTCTGCTTATAGCGTTGAAGTGGTACCTCTGAAACAGCGCTATCCACAAGGCGGTGAGAAACAATTAGTTGATGCCGTCATTCAGCGACAGGTGCCTGCGCCTCCTGCCATTCCTGTCAATGTCGGAGCTATCGTTCAGAATGTGGGAACGGCGTTTGCTGTCTATGAAGCCGTGATGAAGAATAAGCCTCTTTTTGAGCGATATACGACCGTTACTGGTAAACGTCTTCAGCATCCGGGTAATTTTCTGGTGCGTATGGGAACGCCTATGCAGGATCTCATTGATGCTTGTGGTGGTATGCCCGAAGGAGACAACAAACTTCTTGCTGGCGGACCGATGATGGGCAAGGCACTTACCAGCACGGAAGTGCCTATCTGTAAAGGTACGAACTCTGTAACCATCATCAGTGACGATGAAGCACGCCGTAAGGAACCTCAGCCCTGCATACGCTGTGCAAAGTGCGTCTCAGCTTGTCCAATGGGGTTGGAACCTTATCTGCTGGCTAAAGTGTCTGAGGTGAAGAACTGGGAGCGGGCAGAGCACGAGGACATCACCAGCTGCATAGAGTGTGGATCGTGCCAGTTTACTTGTCCTGCCCATCGTCCGTTGCTCGATAATATCCGACAGGGAAAAGCTACTGTGATGGGTATCATCCGCAATCGTTCAGTAAAGAAATAAAGGTCAATGTTCAATAAAACAAAATGGGAAAATTAATAGTATCACTTTCTCCACATGCCCACGGAAATGACTCGGTGGAGCGTAACATGTATGGTGTCATCATTGCATTGATGCCGGCCCTGCTCGTATCGTTCTATTTCTTCGGCCTGGGTTCTGTTGTCGTGACATCGGTGAGTGTAGCTGCCTGCGTCTTCTTTGAGTGGGCAATCAGTAAGTATATTCTGAAGCAGCAACGTAACAGTGTACTTGATGGCTCAGCCATACTGACAGGTTTGTTGCTGGCTTTCAACTTGCCTTCAAACATACCCGCATGGATTATCATAATCGGTGCACTTTTTGCAATTGGCGTTGCTAAGATGACGTTTGGCGGTTTAGGTAATAACCTGTTCAATCCTGCATTGGTGGGTCGCGCAGCCTTGCTTGTTGCATTTCCTGCACAGATGACCACATGGCCTAAGGTGGGACAGCTAGGCAGCTATCTTGATGCTCAGACTGGAGCTACGCCGTTGGCCATTATGAAAAATGCCATTAAGAGCGGCGATGCATCGTTACTTAATGATCTGCCATCGTCATTTAACCTCTTCATCGGCAATCATCCTGATGGTGCTGGTGCAATGGGTGAGATTTGTGCACTAGCGTTGATTATAGGTTTCGTTTACATGCTGTATAAGAAAATCATTACCTGGCATATTCCGGTTTCAATTGTTGCAACGGTCTTTGTCTGTGCAGGTCTGCTGCATATGGCTAATCCTGTTTATGCCGATCCCGTCTCAGTCGTTCTCAGTGGTGGCTTGATGCTCGGAGCTATCTTCATGGCAACAGACTATGTCACTTCGCCGATGACGGTCAAGGGACAAGTCATCTATGGCATCGCCATTGGTGTGCTGACGGTTATTATTCGTAATTGGGGAGCTTATCCCGAAGGAATGTCGTTTGCCATTCTCATTATGAATGCATTTACACCGCTTATTAATAATTATGTTAAACCCAAGCGCTTCGGTGAAGTGTCTGCCAAGAAATAAGGAGGAACGCATCATGAAGAAACTTGAGTCAACACTATTAAACATGGTACTGGTGCTTACTGGAGTAGCAGTCATCATGGGAGGTATTCTCGCTTTTGTAAACCATCTGACAGAAGGACCGATTGCCAATCAGAAATCTAAGGCTCTGGCAAACGGCATTAAAACAGTCATGTGTGTCAACGACCTGAAAGTGGTAAAAACAGATACCGTAGCACAGAAAGATGCGAAAGGAAAAGAGCTCGTTTTTCTAATTTATCAGATTCAGAATGCACAGAATAAGGATCTTGGTGCTGCCGTGGAATCGACTACAGGTGGATTTGGTGGCAACCTGAAAGTGCTGGTAGGCTTCGATACCGAAGGTAAAGTCTTGGGTTACACACTGTTAGAGCACGCCGAGACTCCTGGATTGGGAGCTAAGGCCGATAAGTGGTTCCAAAAGGGTGAAAAGGGTGACATCATTGGTAAGACGCCTGCTGAACCTCTCACTGTGTCGAAGGATGGTGGTCAGATCGATGCTATTACGGCATCGACCATTACCAGTCGGGCCTTTCTGCTGGCTGTAAACAATGCTTATAAAGCCTACAAAACTGAACCTGCTACCGATGCAGAGACTGGTGCGACCAAGCGTGTAGATGGAGAATAGATAATTGTGAAAAGTGAATAGATAAAAATGAATGCAATACAGATTATAAAAAATGGCATTATCAAGGAGAACCCAACGTTCGTCTTGATGTTAGGCATGTGTCCTACATTGGCAACGACCACTTCTGCCATCAACGGTATGTCAATGGGACTGGCCACTATGACTGTTCTCATATGCACAAACTTTGTGATTAGTTGCCTCAAATCGTTAACGCCCGATAAAGTTCGCATTCCTGTTTTCATCGTGGTGATAGCTGCTTTCGTAACCATCTTACAGATGATAATCAAGGCATATTTGCCTGATGTTGATGCATCGCTTGGACTATTCATTCCGCTGATTGTGGTTAACTGCATCATTCTAGGACGTGCCGAGGCTTTCGCAGCCAAGAAAACACCAGTGGCTTCGTTGTTCGATGGTATTGGAATCGGTCTTGGTTTTACATTGGGCCTTACGCTACTTGGCATATGTCGTGAACTGTTAGGGGCAGGTTCTGTCTTTGGCATCACGCTTCTGCCTGAAACGTTCAATGTTCTGCTCTTCGTTTTACCTCCAGGCGCCTTTATTACGCTTGGATTTCTGATTGCTATTGTCAATAAATTGAAGAAGTGAAGTTATGGAATATATACTGATTTTCATTAGTGCCATTTTTGTGAACAACATCGTGTTGTCACAGTTTCTCGGTATTTGCCCGTTTCTTGGTGTATCAAAGAAGATTGACACATCGCTGGGTATGTCGGCTGCTGTCGCTTTTGTACTGACATTGGCCACCGTTGTTACTTGGTTAGTACAGAAATATGTACTTGACGCATTCGGTCTGCAGTATTTGCAGACTATTGCCTTCATTCTGGTCATAGCATCGCTTGTGCAGCTTGTAGAGATTGTTCTTAAAAAGGTGTCGCCTGCACTCTATCAGGCGCTGGGCATCTTCCTGCCGCTCATTACTACCAACTGTGCCGTGCTGGGTGTTGCCATTCTCGTCATTCAGAAAGACTTCAATCTGCTGCAGTCGGTGGTCTATGCCTTCTCTACGGCTATAGGCTTCGGACTGGCCTTGACTGTCTTTGCCGGCATGCGCGAACAGCTGGAATTGGTGAAGATTCCCAAAGGCATGCAGGGAATGGCCATCGTCATGCTCTCCGCTGGACTCCTCAGTCTCGCCTTCATGGGCTTCTCTGGTGTCGACGGTGGTCTGAAGGTCCTCTTCGGACTTGATTAGAACTTGGAGTTTGTGACAAATGTCACAGCACGTTTTTTATTAGAAAATCATGGAGTTTCGCGCGTATCTCATGGAGATAGAATCGTAACTCGTTGAGATAGGATTGTATCTCATTTCGTGGTTTACTTCAACTCCAGTTCCTTCTGCAGACGGATTATCTCGTCGCGATACTGTGCTGCCTGCAGGAAGTCCAGATTCTTAGCCGCCTCCTTCATAAGTCTAGTGGTGTCGGCGATGCTCTTCTCGAGTTGCTGGCGGGTCATGCGTTCGATAATCGGATCGGCAGCAAAAGCACCCTCCGTGGGACCGATATATACCTGTTTGGCAGTTGTGTCAGCCATAGCAGAACCGTCTGAAGAAGACAGATTACTGTGCTTAATACCCTTCACGATTTGTTTTGGTGTTATGCCGTGTTCCTCATTGTACTTCAGCTGTTTGCTGCGGCGGCGTGCTGTCTCATCAATGGTTAATTGCATAGATGCGGTGATAGTGTCGGCATACATGATGACCTTGCCGTTGACGTTGCGGGCGGCGCGTCCTGCTGTCTGAATCAGACTACGCCTGCTACGCAAGAATCCTTCCTTGTCGGCATCGATGATGGCTACCAACGATACTTCGGGGAGGTCGAGACCTTCGCGTAGCAAGTTAACACCCACGAGTACATCGTACTTGCCGGCTCGTAAGTCGTCGAGTATCTTAACGCGGTCAAGTGTGGCTACGTCGCTATGGATATAGGCAGTAGGTATCTGGTGGTTCAGCAAATATTCAGACAGTTCCTCGGCCATGCGTTTGGTCAGCGTTGTAACGAGCACGCGTTCCTTGCGTTCGCGTCGAGTCTGAATCTCCTCCATGAGGTCGTCTATCTGGTTCTCGCTGGGGCGTACTTCAATTTCTGGGTCGAGCAGACCGGTCGGGCGTATAATCTGCTCCACAACAATGCCTTCTGCTTCTTGTAGTTCAAAGTCAGCAGGAGTTGCTGAAACATAGATAACCTGATTGACTTCGGCCTGAAACTCGTCGAATGTCAGCGGGCGATTGTCGAAAGCTGCAGGTAGACGGAAACCATACTCCACAAGGTTAGTTTTACGGGCACGGTCGCCGCCATACATGGCATTAATCTGAGGGACAGAAACATGACTCTCATCGATGACTAACAGATAATCGTCAGGAAAGAAATCCAACAGGCAGTATGGTCGCTCGCCAGCCTGTCGACCGTCAAAGTAGCGTGAGTAGTTCTCTATGCCCGAGCAGTGCCCAAGTTCTTTAATCATCTCCATGTCGTACTCCACGCGTTCCTTGATGCGTTGAGCTTTGATAGGGTCACCTAATTCGTTGAAATAATCTACTTGCTTAACTAAGTCATCCTGTATCTGTCGTATGGCGATATTCGTCTGTTCCTGTGACGTCATAAAGAGATTAGCAGGATAGAGTTTATAGTCTTCGAACGATGCCAAACGCTGATAGGTTACCGCGTCCAGTTCCTCTAAAGCGTCAATCTCGTCGTCCCAGAAGGTCACACGTAGCACGACTTCGCTGTAAGCCATTGCGATGTCAACCGTGTCACCCTTCACACGGAAGTTGCCGCGCTGCAGGTCTATGTCATTGCGGACATAAAGGGCTGCCACCAGTTTCCGAAGTAGCATGTTGCGGTCCAACCTCTGTCCACGATGTAAGACGATAACGCCCTCCGACAATGCGACAGGACTACCCATGCCATAGATACAACTGACGGACGAGACCACTACGACATCGCGCCGACCAGAAAGTAGCGATGACACAGCAGAAAGTCGGAGACGGTCAATCTCTTCGTTGATGGCCAAGTCCTTCTCAATATAGGTATCGCTCGATGGCAGGTAAGCCTCGGGCTGGTAGTAGTCATAATAGCTGACATAATACTCCACGGCGTTTTCTGGAAAGAAACCGCGCATTTCGTCATACAACTGGGCTGCCAGTGTTTTATTGTGTGACAATATGAGGGTAGGGCGGTTCACGTTGGCAATAACATTGGCAACGGTGAAGGTCTTTCCTGAGCCTGTTACACCCAACAGAACCTGTGCACGATCGCCATGATTGAGACCTTCCGTTAGTTGGCGGATGGCCTCAGGCTGATCACCGGTAGGCTTGTATTTAGACGTGAGAATGAAATCGGGCATCCTTTGTCAGGGTTATTTAATACCTCGCTCATTAAGAGCCTTCGCATAGCGAGCAGCATTCTTCATGTGCTCCTGATAAGTAACCGCGAAATTATGAGTGCCCGAGAAATCTTCTTTGGCACACATATACAGATAGTCATGGTCAGCACGGTTCAGTACGGCTTCTATGCCTTGGACCGACGCAATCTTGATGGGGCCTGGGGGCAGTCCCGCATATCGGTAAGTGTTCCAAGGACTGTCGAAATTCAGCATGTTGTGGTAAATGCGTCGCAACTGAAACTGTTTCAGCGCAAACTTAACCGTAGGGTCGGCTTGCAGAGGCATTTGTTGTTTCAGACGGTTTAGATACATACCTGCGACCATAGGCTTTTCTGCATTGTTAGCCGTTTCCTCATCAACAATACTGGCAAGCGTACATACCTCATTGGGTGTCAGACCCATAGCCTGTGCTTTGGCATTGCGCACGCCTTGCCAGAAATTATCATGCTCTTTCTGCATACGACTCATGAAACGGTCGAGAGAGAGGTCCCAATAAACCTCGTAGGTATTGGGGACGAACATGCAGGCAATGGTAGCTGTATCATAGCCATATTTAGCAGTGATTTCGGGGCTATAGAGTGCTTCGGCAATCGTTGCCGAGTCGAGCATGAGTCGTTGTGATAACAATGCTGCCAACCTGTCCATAGTTCTGCTCTCGGGGATGGTAAGCATCATGGGCTGCTGACGTCCGTTCTTCAGTTGACGAAAGACGCGCACTGGAGATGCACCAGGCTCAATGGCATAGCGGCCAGTGTGAATATTTTCTGAATAGCTGGTGTGACGTAGTAGTGTCGTCAGAGCCATACGGCCATGAACGGTAGCAATAGGCTCCAACTTGGTGAATACGGAATCGGCGGTGTCATCATTGTCAACGTAAACATACTGAGTTTCCGAATGCTTCGAGAACGATGTAAAAAAGTAATAATAGGTAAGAGCGATGATGCCTGCCAGACAGAGCGATGCCGCCCATAGAAAATATTTCGCCTTGACTTGTTTCATTGTTGTTTTTGTTAATCCGATGCAAAGGTACAAAGAAAATCGAAGATAAGAGTAAGATTATCACTTTTTATATGTATCTTTGCACATATAAAATCCTAAACTATGATATTGAGGTTTTCGATACAGTACGGAACACGATGGGGCGAATGCCTGCATGTGGTGGTTGCGTATCATCGGCAAGATGGCACAGTGCGAATGGCCGACATGCAGATGTTCACTGAAGACGGTCAGCTGTGGACGCTTGAGACGGCTTCTGTTGCCTCACGTCAACAGTCTATAAAATCTCTATCTTACTACTATCAGGTAACAGATGGTGACGGACGTGTCATACGCCGTGAGTGGACTTTAGTGCCACGTAGTTATGCTTTTGATGTATCGAAAAACTATATCTTCGATGACCAATGGCGTGACCGCCCACTGAATGCCCACCTTTATAGTAATGCATGTCTGACTACACTTCATCGGTCATTGGACGAGAAGGTCAGTGAAAAGAACGTGCCACTCTACCGTAAAACAGTACTCTTTCGCGTTTCTGCTCCTCAACTGCAGACTGGACAATCAGTCGCACTTGTGGGGAGTCATCCTGCTTTAGGCAACTGGAGCGAAGCTCGCTATCTGCGTATGGAATATATGGGACAGGCAGAGTGGATGCTTTCTGTCAATATAGATGCCATATTGATGCCACTGGAGTATAAATATGTTGTCGTCAATAACGAAACCCATAGCCTTGTAGCGTGGGAAGAGGGCGACAATCGCATGATAGATTCAACACTCGAGGATGGTCAGGTACTTGTTCTTCATGGTGGCAATCTGCGTCTGTGCGAGCATATTTGGCGTGCAGCCGGTCTGGTAGTTCCTGTCTTCTCTCTACGTAGTGAGCATAGTTTCGGTTGTGGTGATTTTGGTGACCTGCGCAGACTGGTTGATTGGGCTGTAGCCACTGGCATGAAAATTATTCAGCTGCTACCGGTCAATGACACGACGACAGACGGCCGATGGCATAACTCGTGCCCTTATAACATCACCAGTTGTTTTGCATTGCATCCTCATTATCTTGACTTAGAGCAGTTGGGAGAATTACGAGACAAAAAACGTATGACAGTCTATCGGCGACGACAACGTGAACTTAACGCCTTGTCGTATAGTGATTATGAAGCTGTTGACCGCGTGAAACGTGATTATGTAAAAGAGGTATTTGTTGACCATGGTGCCACAGTTCTTAAAAGTTCAAGCTTCAAAACGTGGTTCGCTAAGAATGAAAGTTGGCTGAAACCCTATGCCGAGTTCATCGAGCACGCCGTTGGCCCTGATACAGAGGTGTCTTCTAACCTCATTTATTATGTTCAGTTTCAACTTCACTCGCAACTGAAAGCTGCCGCTGACTATGCCCGCTCTCAAGGTGTATCGTTGAAAGGCGACCTTCCTATAGGTGTTAGCCGTCACAGTGTAGAGACAGCCATGCACCCCAATTATTTTCATTTGGATAGCCAAACAGGTGCTCCACCAGATGCGTATTCTTTGCATGGTCAGAATTGGGGCTGTCCTACCTATAACTGGGAAGAATCACAGGACAGTGCATTGCAGCCACAGGGTATTTATTCATGGTTCCGTAGCCGCTTTCATTGGATGGCACAGTATTTTGATGCTGTTCGCATTGATCATGTGCTGGGCTTTTTCCGTATTTGGGAAATACCAGACAGTGCTGTTAATGGGGTACTAGGGCATTTCTCTCCAGCATTGCCGTTGACGGAGGGTGAAATAGA
>JAGBQP010000003.1 GCA_017632825.1 Prevotella sp.
AACAAAGACGGAATACCTGGGTGCAAAGAACCCTCGTCTGCATACAGACGAGGTACTGGTAGCTCTGAGCGTCGTGAGCCAGAGCGACGAGCGCTGCCGTCAGGCTTTGGAGCAATTACCGAAGCTGCGCGATTGTCAGGTACACTCTACGGTTATGCTCAGCGAGGTTGACCGTAAAATCTTTAAAAAGCTTGGATGTGGTGTCACGTGCGACCCTGTCAAGAAGAAGTAAGCGTATTCATGCCGCACCGCAATCCTATGGCTTCAGCCGCAGTCTGACAACAAGTGGTAAATGGTCGCTATAACCGGGCTGATAGCGCATACCTTGATAGGTACGACGTGGTCGCCAACCTCCATAGCGCGGTTCTTTTTCCAACAGGAAACGAGGCGCATGAATAAACACTGAATCAACAACACTCACAATAGTGGGGGAGCCAAAGACATGGTCGAGGCTCCCCCACTCGCCTTCATAGCGGTAGGTGCCACATGCGCCATTCTCTCCTTTCGCATCTCGTGTCAGATTGCTGACACCGCTACGTTCTATCAGCTTCAAAGCCGGGCTTTCAGCATCGTCGTTGAAATCGCCTGCTATAAGAATGTGAGCATTCGGCGACTGACTGCGCACAGAGTCAAGCGACTGACACAGCCGCCGGGCCACCGCCTGACGGAACGGCCGGCTATATCGTTCACCACCATAGCGGCTGGGAGCATGAACCACATAGACGTGTAACGTGTCGCCGGACACAATTCGCCCGCGTACATATAATATATCTCGCGTAGGACGCATATTTCTCACTGGCTCCACACGCAAAGAACATGCTGTATCAAGGGCAAACGAGAAGGGCTGATAGAGCAATGCCACATCCACACCTCGTTCGTCAGGCGACTGTGTCATCACATATTCATAACCTGCATGGCGCAGGAGCGATCTGCGACACAAGTCGTTCATGCACGAGTCATTTTCTACCTCACAGAGCGCTATCAGGTCGGGCACCCCGTCGTCAATGGTCGATATCAGTTCCTGCCCGATGTGATTAAGCTTCTGCCAGTAGCGGTTCCTTGTCCAATGACGAACAGCCTCAGGCAGGTACTCTTGGTCCTGCTTGAGGCTGTCGTGACGAGTGTCGAAGAGGTTTTCGCAATTCAATTCGACCAACGTCAGTAACGAGGATAGCAATAATGCTAACATACTTTCTCCAGGCGCTTCATGATAGAGAACATGAAGACTGCAGAAATCAAGCAAAGAGCAATGAAGACCGTCCATACTGCCCAGAGAGGAAT
The DNA here is from genome assembly GCA_017632825.1 of Prevotella sp. The sequence goes on from JAGBQP010000003.1 coordinate 1,282, forward strand.
ATTACCCCACAGGTAACCGCCCACACCGACAAGCTTATTGCCAATAGCCGTAGCCACGAACCAGCCACCCATCATCAGGCCTTTGTACTTTGGAGGAGCAACCTTCGAAACAAACGAGATACCCATCGGTGAGAGCAGCAGCTCTGCAAAGGTCAGAATCAGATAGGTGTATATCAGCAACTGTGGTGTGACGTCTGCCACATGAACAGCCACCTGTTCACCATCGGCACCGACCATTGTCTGTGGCATAGGCAGACCGAATGAGGCTACGGCCATCAGACAGTAGGCCAGACCAGCCACCACCATACCATAAGCAATCTTTCTCGGTGCTGAAGGCTCCTTTCCTTTGGCTGAAAGCGAACCGAAGATAGCAAGGCTAACGGGAGTCAGGGCTACCACATAGAAGGGGTTGAACTGCTGGAAGATCGGAGCCGACACGGCTACAACTTCACCAGTCGTAGCGTCATACTGCAAGAAGAGGAAAGCCATGGCGATGGCGATAACAACGGCTGAGATAGCCTTGCCCTTGCCAGTCTTCGATTGGAACAGGGAGAACAGTGCATAGACAATGAAAACAATGGCCACGAGGTTCCATACGTTGAACGCCATGCTCTCAATGCCTTCCGATGTCTTAGCTGTAAACTCATCAGCAAAATAAGTCAGCGAAAGACCATTCTGATGGAAAGCCATCCAGAAGAAGATAACCACGGCGAATACCAGGCAGAGTGCTACGATGCGAGCCTTGGTTTCTTCCTTAGAAAGTTCCTCGACTTCCATTTGGGCGCCAGCCTTTTTGGTACCACCCTCCACATGACGGAATGTACCACGGAAGATATAGTAAATAGCTATCGACAGAATCAGCGATGCGCAGGCAACAGCAAATGCAAAGTGATAGGAGTCATTCACCGAAGTACCAAGATTCTGCTGTGCCCATTCCATAATCTTCACGGCAGCAGTCGGAGCAAACAGGGCACCGATGTTGATGGCCATGTAGAAGATGGAGAAACCTGAATCACGCTGTCCGGCATATTTCGGGTCGTTATAGAGGTCGCCCACCATCACCTGGAGGTTACCTTTGAAGAGTCCCGTTCCCAGGCCAATCAGCACTAGTGCAGCCAGCATCACGACCAGCGCCAATGTGTCGCCGCCAAGGGGTACCGACAACAGCAGATAGCCAGCAAACATAATCAGAATACCGATGGTGACCATACGGCCAAAACCGAAGCGGTCAGCCAGCCAGCCGCCCACAATGGGCAGGAAGTAAACGAGCATCAGGAAATCGCTGTAGATTTCGCCTGCCCAGCCGGCATCAAGTCCGTAGTTAGCACGTAAAAACAATGCGAAGACGGCAAGCATCGTGTAATAACCGAATCGCTCGCCTGTGTTGGCCAAAGCCAACGCGTAAAGTCCTTTAGGTTGGTTTTCAAACATGATTAAAAGTATTTAAGTGATTAATGGTCTGCTATTTTATGCTTGGATTTTTGGTTCGCAGGATATCGAAGAGGTACGACAGTTTGATGACGATACTCTGCTGGTTGGAGATGGCAAAGTAGTCACGCTTAGTGTTGCCGTAGAGGTTGCCCAATCCGTAGTAGTAACGTCCTTCCAGCAGGAAGTGTCCCACTTTAGGGTGAGAAAACTCCAGGCCTACGCCACCTGCAATGCCGTAGTCAATTTTGTGCTCAACAGCCATGGTGTCCTGTGCATAGACAGGAGACGTACGGTCGTTCACGTTACGGTTGGCTATCTCAAAGTTCTTCTTCGTACTTTCGCTCTGAAGGAATCCTATTTGAGGTCCCACTTGGAAGAAGAACTGAAAGCCACGGCGCTCGCGTCCCCATCCCAGTCGTGCCAGCACCGGCACTTGCAGATAGGTCAGTCGGCGCTCATAGCGCTCAGCCTCGTCGGCATCGAGTCTCATGACGGGCTTGTCGTTAAGGTCCCAGATACGCTCTTTCCATCCTGTCTCGGCAAAGTTCAACTCAGCCACAACAGCACAGATACTATTGAAGTATTTCTCTCCAGTATAGCGTAACGTCAGACCGAGGGTTTTACCTATCAGTTGGTCCTGGGGTACCCTCGGCTGGAAGTTAACCGTTGTCATCATCATGCCTGCACTACCGCCAGCAGCCAGTTCATTTCTGTATTCACCTACCTGCGCCCGGGTAGCAATGGCCGTCAGAAGCGTAACAAGAATCAATGTCAGTCGTCTCATGCTTCTTATTTCTTAATAATTTCCACCCGTTGTTCGGGCTTATAGTGAACTAACAGCAACATACTGTTGCGCAGACCGCCGTTGCCTATACGCTCAAATCGCAAGGGTGTCTGGACAGGTGTTGTATTAAGCTGTCCTGCCAGCCCGTCAAAATCCTTGCCCATGCGGTTCATTCCCTGGAGGAAGAACATGACATGATCAAATCCCGTCAGGGCGAAGCGTGGCAACATCTGCTGCATGTCGGTATGGAAGTTCCAACGGTATTTCTGCTGCAGCCGCTGGGTGGCAGACGATGTCAGATTAGTGTAAAATGGTGAAGGCACATAAGCATTGAAGCGGTAGAACTGCTCCAGATACAGCCGTGTGTAGCCCAACCACTCCGTATAGCCAAAGAGACTGATGGTCAACTCGGGGTGCACGGAGCACAGTCCGTTCAACTTCGCCAGTGCCACACCCAGTTCCTGGTGGCGTCCGGTATTCAGAATCACCACGTTGGGTTGTGTTGCGCTGAATGCTTTGTAGAAGGCATCCTCCCCCGACTTCAGGTTCGTAAGGTTGTAGTTCCAGCCGCGTTCCTCCAGTTTACGGCGCAGTCCGAAGGTGAAGCTTCCCTTCTTGCTGGTACTGTCGTTACAGTCTATAATAACTGGATGGAATCCTTGAAACTGCGTCAAGAACGTATTGATACTTCGGTTGTTAAAGTCGTTGGAATTCTGATACACCTGATAGATATTCGGGTTGGTGTAAATAGCTGGTGCCGTTATCGAGAACGGTATAAGCAACTTGATTTGGTGTGCCTCGACAAACTCAGAGAGGGGACGCACCTGACGCGAATAGAGTGGGCCTATGATGAGGTCGCACTTGGCAGCGGCAGGGTCCTTCAGAATCTCTCTAACGTTGCAGTCCTCTGGTGTGTTCCACGCATGGACGTCAACGGAGAGTCCGCTTTTCTTCAGACTGTCACAAGCCATCAGCACTCCCCGGTAATACTCCACCATGCGCCGTCCGTCACCATTCTCATCGTGCAATGGCAACATAATGCCTAGGCGAATGGTCTTGGCTCCTACGCCCATGATGACCAGAAAAGCCAGTATCAAGGCAATAAAATAGCGCTTTCTTAGGTTCATATCTATAGAAAAAATATGTTTCGCGCCACAAAAGTACAAAAAAAACGCGGCTAAATCAACATTATTCACTAATTTTGCACTTTAAATAAGAAGAAAATGACAAAAAAGCAGATATTCAGCCTCTTTTTGGCTACTTTTTGCACATTGACGGCCTTCGCTCAAGAAGAAGGCAAGCCCAAGGTGTCACCAGTTGCCTACTATCTTGACAACGAAAACACTTGGCAGGAGTCCACAAGAATTGACGACGGCGAAGCACCACTGGAGGTCACCTTCCGCGCCAACCCCGCCAACATGGGCGGCCACACGCCGAGCTATGAATGGCACTTCCACAAGCAGAGCATGCAAGGCGATGAGGATGACAAAGGCGACTTCCTTGTGCGCTACGAGGAGGAGACGACCTACCGCTTTGTGGAGTCGGGTGCTTTCGACGTGACGCTAATCTGCCGTCTCTCAGACACCGGCGAACTGGTCGATTCTGCTACCGTGGTCGTCACCATCAGCGAGAGTCGCCTGGAGTTTCCCAATGCATTTTCGCCCAACAACGACGGTACCAACGACGTCTATGGTGCCAAGGGTGTCAACGACCCGCAGAGTCCTGCTCACTGGAAGAGCATTGTTGAGTTCCACGCCTACATTTTCAATCG
>JAGBQP010000046.1 GCA_017632825.1 Prevotella sp.
CTACTTCAAAGAGAAAGAGGGTGCCAAAGATGCCGGCTATCGCCCCTGCCCACTGCTCTCGGCCTCAGCTGCCAAGACAACCGACGGCGGACTCATTCTGGCCGTTACAAACGTCAGTCTGGACAAAGATCAGACCATCGACTTCCAACTGGCAGGCTATCAAGCCAAGACCGTTAGCGGCGAGATTCTGACTTCGAAGAACGTAGCCGACTTCAACGATTTCCAGCATCCCAACATCGTGGCTCCCAAGGCTTATAAGGATGCCAAACTGAAGAAGGACGTTGTTACCGTCAAGGTGCCAGCCAAGTCTATTGTCGTGCTGAACATCAAGTAACAGCCTTCTACCAATTCTGACTAAAGGCAACAAAAAAACTCCATGACTTTAGAAAAAAAGTCATGGAGTATTTTTCAAAAGTCGCCCCCCCTAACCATTGAACATTGACATTAGCCAATCCTACGCTCGAAAATAGCCTCCCCTACGGGGAAGGTTGGAGGGGACCAATTAACCCCACAACCCCACCATTTCTTCGGAAATGCCTTTATACAAAGGGTTTCACGATGTGGGGTTGAACGCTTTCAACCCCACTCCTACCCCACTTCAACGCCACTCTCGTATCATCTCGGAAGCCATCATCTTTACTATCATTTTGTAAATAGCCAGCAAGGCATTACAATAGTGTATCCAATTTTGTGGGTGCACTTCAAGGGTTCTATGTGGGGTTCAAGTGGGGTTGAACGACTCCTACCCCACCTCCCCAAACGCCCATCCACAGGGCGTTTCAGAGGAAACAGTGGGGTTGTGGGGTTGAAATGCAAATTCTGTCGTCACAGTGGTTCTCTCACAACGCGTTTGAGCAATGGCTCAAGCTCGTTCATAAGTTATGGCAATAATATAGCAGTTGGCACAATTAATTCATATTATGCAGTCATAAATGGCTGCATTTATTGGGGAGCTGAGAAAAGTGAGAAAGAAAAAGAAGGCTGGTCGCACGGACCAGCCTCCTAATTTATAATGTTGTGGTTGTTTACTTTGTCTCCTCTGACGCTGCAGGCTCTGCCTCCTCGCGGATGGTCTTACCCATTGTGAGGTAAGCCACAGGAGCAGCAATGAAGATTGAAGACAGCGTACCGAAGACAACGCCCAGAATCATGGCGAACGAGAAGCTGCGGATAGAATCACCACCGAGGATGAAGATAGCCAACAGCACAATCAGAGTCGTCACAGAGGTGTTGACGGTACGAGCCAGTGTCTGGTTCAGCGAATCGTTGAACAGCTGCTGACGGTCGCGCTTCTTGAACAGACCGAAGTTCTCACGGATACGGTCGAACACCACCACCTTATCGTTGATAGAGTAACCTATCACGGTCAGAATAGCACCGATGAACACCTGGTCAATCTCAAGCGACATGGGAACCCAGCCCCACAGCACACTGTAGAAACCAATCACGACGAGGGCATCGAGAGCCAGTGCGATGGTAGCACCCAGTGAGAAGGCGAGGTTGCGGAAACGCAGCAGGATATACAGGAAGATAGCAAACAGGGCGATGATAACCGAGATGATAGCACCATAGGTAATATCCTTAGCCACTGACGGACCAACCTTAGCCGAGCTGATGATAGAACCACCCTCACGAACATCAGGATTCTTGAATGACTCAACATTTTCCTGGTTCACCAGGCCGGCACCCTTCAGAGCCTCATAGAGGATATCCTCTGCCTTGTCGTCAACATCTGGGTTGTTAGACTCGATATCCCAGTTGGTAGAGATACGAACGGTCTTACCGTCGGTACCCAGGGCAATCACACTGGTGTTAGCCTCCTTACCGACATTCTCACCAATGGTATTAATGAAGGCGCCAGAGAGCACGTTACGCACTTTTTCTACAGGCGTCTCCTGAGCGAGTGTCACCACATAGTTGCGACCACCAGTGAAGTCGATGCTCTGGCTCAGACCGCGAACGGCAAATATTGAAATCAAGAACACGATAGCGGCAATACCCCAGATAGTGAACGAAGTCTTATAGGCACCCATGAAGTTGAAGTGGCTATTCTGCAAGAGGTTGCGTGAGTAAGGCGTTGTGAACGAAAGGTTCGTCCACTTATCCTTCTTCAGCTGAGCCTCGTAAACCAGACGGGTCATGAAGACAGCGGTGAAGAACGAAACGGCAATACCGATGATCCACGTGGTAGCGAAGCCCTTGACAGGACCTGTACCGAAGTAGAGCAGGATGATACCTGTAATCAACGACGTGAAGTTAGAGTCGAAGATTGCCGAGAAAGCGTTAGAGTAACCCTTGTTGACGGCCTCTTTCACATTCAGACCCTTACGGAGTTCTTCCTTGGTACGCTCGTAGATAAGCACGTTAGCATCGACAGCGGTACCCAGTGTCAGAACGATACCGGCGATACCAGGCATCGTCAGAGCAGCCTGGAACGATGTCAGAATACCCAGTGTAAAGAACAAGTTGAACAACAGGGCGATATCGGAAAGAATACCAGGAATCCAACCGTACAACAAAATCATGTAAACCATCAGCAGCACGAAAGCTACGATGAATGAAATGACACCCTGCTGGATAGACTGAGCACCGAGTGACGGACCAACAACTTCTTCCTGTACGATGCGGGTAGGAGCCGGCATCTTACCAGAGTTCAGCGTATTGGCAAGGTCCTTGGTGTCCTCAATGGTGAAGTTACCTGTAATCTGTGAATTACCACCGTCAATCTGAGTCAGGATACGGGGAGCAGAGTAAACGGCATCGTCAAGAACGATGGCTACGCCTCTACCAATATTCTGCTTCGTTATCTGGCTCCAGCGACGTGCACCGTCTGAGTTCATCTGCATAGAAACAGAGGGATGACCCATCTGGTCGAAGTCGTCCTTAGAGCTGGTGATGACATCGCCCTCCAGCGGAGCACGGCCATTAGGCTCAGTAATCTTCAGGGCATAGAGAGCGAAGATATCGCCACGAGTATTCTCGCCACCGAAGTCCTCGGCCTTAGCACCCCAACGCAGCTTCAGTTCTGCGGGGAATACGGTTGAAGCCACCTCAGAGTAGATAACCTTATTGACATCGGCGGTATCGCGAGCATTAGCGTAACCAACGATAGCCAGACCCTGGTTGATGGGCTGGAATACAGCGAACAGAGGATTCTGCTTCTTAGCATCTTCCTTTGCTTTCGCGTCACCGCTCTTAGAATCCTTCTTAGCCAGTTTTGCAGCCAGATCGCCAGCGGCAGCCTTCGTTGTGTCGGCAGCGGCCTCAGCAACAGCTGTTGTATCAGAAGCCACGCTGTCAACGGTCTCACCTGAAGCGAAAGCAGCATACTTCTGGTTCAGCTGAACGAACAGCGAGTAAACCTCAGGTGCGTTATAGGTCTCCCAGAACTCCAGGTTAGCAGAACCCTGCAGCAACTTACGTACACGCTCAGGCTCCTTGATACCAGGCATCTCGACCATGATACGGCCGTTCTGGCCCTCGAGCTTCTGGATGTTAGGCTGAACAACGCCGAATTTATCGATACGGTTACGAACGACATTGAACGAGTTGTCGACGGCCGACTGTACCTCAGCACGCAGAGCTCTCTCAACCTCAGAGTCGGAAGAACTGGTGCTGACCTTGCCCTTCATCTGCTGTGTAGCGAAGATGGCAGCCAAGGGACGGCCATTAGAATTCTGTTTCCAGTACTTGACAAACAGAGAGATGAAGTCAGCCTGGCTGGTCTCCTCTTCCTTCTTTGCCTGTTCCATCGACTTCTTGTAGGCTGCATCCTGCTTGTGGTCGGCGAGCACGTCAACAACATCAGGCACAGACACCTCAAGAATCACGTTCATACCGCCCTTCAGGTCAAGACCGAGGCCGATTTCCATCTCACGGCACTGCTTCAGCGAGTAGAGTCCTAAGTAAACCTTCTCGTTTTTGATAGAGTCGAGGTACTCCTGACCAGCCTCCTCACCCATGGCAGCAGCCTTACTTTCGTAATGGCGCGTCACAAACGAGAAGGAAAGGTAGAAGCAGCAAACGAGTATCAGCAACAGTGCGATAAACTTTACAATTCCTTTGTTTTGCATTTTGGTTTATTATGTTATTTATTTGTTACTTTGCACAATTAAGCCTGCAAATATAGGCATTTTTCTTCACATGTGAAAATAATTCGGGCATTTTCGCACAAAAATAATAGTTTTTACTGCTTTTTGAGCCAACATAGCACCGGATAATGGTCGCTACAATCTATTTCTGTATCTACGATACACCTCAATGGTTCATAGTCGTCTGAGCACATTATGTGGTCAATTCTAAAGTTAAAACCCTTCTGATTATACGACAATCCGAGCCCGTTGCCTTTCGCTACAAAGCAGTCAGTGAGGCCATTGGCTATGGTTCGGCGGGAATAGGAAATGGGATTATCATTAAAGTCACCACAGACAATGACGGGATATTGGCTATGACTGACAATATACTGATGAACCGTCTCTGCCTGCTTGGCACGTTTCACTGCCGACTGCCCTAATTTATCTATCAGATAAGCCGACTCTGCCCGGACCGTATCGCGCTCCATATCTCCCTTGAGCATAGCTTTATAGCGGCTACGGTCCTCTTCTGAAAGATGGGTTCCTTCAAGATGATTATTAATGACAAGAAGGGTGTCACTTCCGACTTTCAGATAGAAAGCAGCGGAGCCGTTGGCATACGACTCATAGTAAATGCGTTCTTTACGCAAGATAGGGTAACGGCTGTGAATACCGACACCATTCATTGATATATCTGAGTAACTGAAAAGGATGGTGTCGTTATAAAGATAAGAGGCTTTTTCAAATTTCTTAAAAGCATCATGTCGCCAACTGTCAACATCTTCCTGTAAACAAACTATGTCAGCGTCCTGCTGCTTCAGATAGTCAATAACAACCGGCATTCCGTCTTCATAAATACCCATACCACCATACGTACACACATTCCACGAAACCACCTTCAACGTCGTCCCTTCAGTATCGCCGGGACGGTTCAGTGGTATGTATATAGAGATAGGTACATACGCGAGAATATAGCCTACAACGGGAATCCACATCCGTCGCCACTTGAACAGCACCCAAAAGAAAAGAAACAGCAGATTAGCCAGCAGGAAGAAAGGAAAAGTCATTCCGAACGATGACAATAGCGGATGGCTGACAGGGCTGATATGGTCAGAATAGCCTGTCGCCAGCATTAATAGCACGATAGCCACATTGGCACCGGCCATCAAGTTGACAGTAATCTGCTTCAATTGCTTGATCATCAATCCGGGCTGGTTTCGCTACATCATCGGTCTTGACTGGCATCAAACAAGCGGCGTTTCTCCTCCTTTGTCAGACTGTCATAGCCACTCTTACGGATTTTGTCAAGAATAGCATCAATCTCTTCCTGGTTCTGGCGTTTGCGGGCATTATACTTCATATCCTCCGCATTGGTCGAAGCAGTGAAGGTTGGTTCTTCAAAACGTGTCTTCTTTGTACGGCTACCATACCCCGACTGACCTGAATTCCTGTTGTTCCAGCGCTGAAAAAAATCCTTACCGCTGGAGCGGTTAAAGCGAGCGTCGGGATGACGATTCCAATAGCGTATCATCAGGAAACCAAAGAGCATGCCGCCCAGGTGAGCCATGTGCGCTACACCATCGGCTGAAGAGCTGACAGCCGACACCAATTCAATGATGGCATAACCGGCTACAAACCATTTAGCCTTGATGGGTACCGGCAAAGGGAAGATAAAGATGCGCTCATTGGGGAATATCATGCCAAAGGCAAGCAGAATGGCATACACGGCACCCGAGGCACCAATCGTGCTCCACAAATTCAACTGAACATTCAACTGTCTTCCTACCTCAAACAGCTGCGCGAAAGTGATGGAAGGATCCTGACTTGTCACGCGCAGATAGAAATCAAAGAACTGTACCACCTCCTGCATCAGTCCGGCACCGATGCCGCAAGAAATGTAATAAAAAAGGAATTTCTTCGGTCCCCATACATTCTCAACTACACAACCGAACATCCACAACGCAAACATATTAAAGAAAATATGCGTGAGGCTGGCGTGCAGGAACTGGTAAGTCAGGAACTGATAGAAATGAAAATGGCTGGCCATAAAGAAATGCAAACCGCCAATTTCCGAAAGACTGATACCCTGTTGCTCAAGCATCCACGTGGCCACAAACACCAAGACGTTGATGATGAGCAGGTTCTTGGTTACTATAGGAATGTTACGAAACATATTCTCTTTTAACGCTTAATGATAGTATCGGCAACTTATCACGTCCAGATGCCTTATTTAACTCTTTTCGCCTGCAAAATTACGAAAAATATCTGTTTTATAGCAGAAAAAGAGCCCGATAGCCATTATTTTTCAATAAAAAAGCAAATTTTTCCCATTTTTTGTTGTTTTTCTGAATTCTTTCACCTATATTTGCGGTGGAATTTGAACAAAATAGAGTTATTAACATCCAATAATCACTAAATTTAAAACACAATTATGAACAAAACAGAATTGGTAGAGAAGATTGCAGCTGGTGCTGGCATCTCTAAGGTTGACGCAAAGAAGGCTCTGGACGCTACTGTAGCAGCTATTAAGGACGCACTCGTTGCTGGTGACAAGATTGCTCTTGTTGGTTTCGGTACTTTCAGCGTTAACGAGCGCCCCGCTCGCGAAGGTATCAACCCCGCCACCAAGCAGAAGATTAAGATTGCTGCCAAGAAGGTTGCTAAGTTCAAGGCTGGTGCCGAACTGGCTGACGCTATCAACTAATCTGGTTGTAAAGAAAAATGAAGAAAGGCTTCCCACAAAGGAAGCCTTTCTTCATTATATATAGGTTTTGTCCATTAACACATATCTTTTCTTTTTTCTATATCCACTTAAGGCAGAGCCAACTCGCAATGATTGTGTTTCATTTGAGTCAGCTCACGTTTTGCTTATTTCGGCTGTTTGCCGATATAAGCCAGGATACCACCATCAACATACAGTACGTGTCCGTTGACGGCATCAGAAGCATGTGAGGCTAAGAATACAGCGGGACCGCCGAGTTCTGACGGGTCAAGCCAGCGGCCTGCAGGCGTCTTGGCACAGATGAAGGAATCGAACGGATGACGACTGCCATCAGCCTGACGCTCACGAAGAGGCGCTGTCTGCGGTGTAGCGATATAGCCCGGGCCAATACCATTACACTGAATGTTATACTCACCGTACTCGGAGCAGATGTTACGTGTCAGCATCTTCAGACCACCCTTGGCAGCAGCATAAGCGCTGACGGTCTCACGGCCCAGCTCAGACATCATAGAGCAGATATTGATAATCTTACCCTCCTTGCGCTCCATCATCTCAGGAATAACAGCCGAAGAGCAAATAAACGGACCAACGAGGTCGATATCGATAACCTGCTGGAACTCCTCACGTTTCATCTCGTGCATGGGAATACGCTTGATGATACCTGCATTGTTCACCAGTATATCAATCTGACCTACCTCCTCGTGTATTTTATTCACCAGAGTCTTGACAGCATTCTCATCGGTGACGTCACAGACATAACCCTTGACGTTATCGATGCCTGCCTCTTTATAGTTATCAAGACCACGCTTCAGGGCTTCCTCATTGATATCATTAAAGATAATGTTCTTGATACCAGCTGCTACGAAAGCCTTGGCAATGTTGAAACCGATACCGTACGAAGCGCCGGTAATCCAGGCATTCTTGCCTTCGAGTGAAAAAGGATTTGCCATTTTTCCTAAGTTTTTAAGTTATTAGTTCGTTTGATTGCTAAGTTGGACGACTCGGATTCGAACCGGGAATGACAGAACCAAAACCTGTAGTGTTACCATTACACCATCGTCCAATCAAATGCGGGTGCAAAGGTAGGAAAAATTTGGCGTTTGGCCAAATATTTCCATACCTTTTTATTATTTTACCACTTTACTTGACTATCAGCAGATAGTAATTCTTCTTACCTTTCTGTGCCAGCAGATACTTGCCGTCAATGAGGTCTTCGGACGTAATAGGACGATTCTGGTCTGTCAGTTTTTCCTTGTTCAGGCTAACGCCGCCGCCCTGTACCATTTTACGCATCTCGCCCTTCGAAGGGAATACAGGTGCCACCGTTGTCAGCAGCTCTACAGCGGGCTGTCCCAGCTGGTCCTTAGAGATTTCGTGTTTCTCGACACCGTCGAACACATCAAGGAAAGTCTGCTCATCGAGCTTCTCCAAGGCCTCTTTTGTCGATTTGCCAAAGAGGATGTTAGATGCCTCGATAGCCATATCAAGTGCTTCCTTAGAATGTACAAGAACTGTTGTTTCTTCAGCCAGACGCTTCTGTAATACACGACGTCCAGGATCAGCCTTGTGCTCCTCGATGAGTGCATCAATAGTCTCCTTGTCCAGCGAGGTAAATATTTTGATATAACGTTCAGCGTCATCGTCAGAGACATTGAGCCAGAACTGATAGAAACGGTAAGGTGTTGTTCGCTTCGGATCGAGCCAGATGTTACCCGATTCCGTCTTTCCGAACTTCTTACCATCAGACTTTGTGATGAGCGGGCAGGTCAGAGCGAACGTCTCCACCTCATTGCCCAGCGTACGGCGGATGAGCTCCGTACCTGTAGTCATGTTACCCCACTGGTCGTTACCGCCCAACTGCAGTTTCACGCCGTAGTGCTGATAGAGATACAGGAAGTCATAGCCCTGCAGCAGCTGGTAAGTGAACTCCGTGAAGCTCAGACCGTCACGAGCCGTACCGTTCAGACGCTGCTGAACGCTCTCCTTAGCCATCATGTAGTTAACGGTGATATGCTTACCTACCTCGCGAGCGAAGTCCAGGAACGTGAAGTCCTTCATCCAGTCATAGTTATTCACCATCAGGGCTGCGTTCTCATCCTTCGAATCGAAGTCCAGGAACTTAGCCACCTGTGCTTTGATGCATTCCTGATTATGACGCAGCGTCTCATCGTTCAGCAGATTACGCTCCTGCGACTTACCCGACGGGTCGCCGATCATACCTGTAGCGCCACCCACCAGGATAACAGGACGGTGACCACAGCGCTGCAGGTGACGCAGCATCATGATACCGCAGAGGTGTCCGATGTGCAGTGAGTCGGCCGTCGGGTCTGTGCCCAGATAGGCCGTTACCATCTCCTTCTGTAGGAGCTCTTCCGTACCAGGCATCATCTGTGCCAGCATACCGCGCCATTTCAGCTCTTCAACAAAGTTCTTTCTCATTGTATCTATTGATTTCTTTATACCTTATTTATAATTGGTTGCAAAGGTACGCAATTCTTTTGAATTATCGTACGCTTTTCTTATCTTTTTCATCACGTTGCGCCCTTTCAGGGTACGGGGTCATAGCCCGAACCGCCCCAAGGATTACAGCGCAGAATACGCCAGATGGCAAGCCCGAGGCCCTTGATGGGTCCATGCTTCACGATGGCTTCCCTGGCATACTGGCTGCACGTCGGTGTGAAGCGGCATGACGGGGGTGTAAAGGGACTGATGCAAGTCTGATAGAAGCGAATGGGCAACACCAGCAGAAACACCAGGACATTCCTTATGAATCGCACCACTGTCTGCATGGTTTAATCGGTTTTCGGCTGACTGACCGAAGCAACAATCCGCTCCAGCAACTTCCCTACCCTTGCGGCTACGCCAGATGTCGGCAGATGGCGGTCTGACAACCACACAAAGGCCAGCAACAACGTTTTATCCTCCGGCAGAGCCTCATAGAGCATCTGCTTACGCAGACGATAAGCCTCACGCACTTGTCGTTTGACTCGGTTACGGTCAACAGCGTGGTGAAAATGTTTCTTTGGAACGCTGACGAGCATCTGTACCGGCTCGTCGCCATCATGGCGGTCACGTACCAGATAGACTACCCTCAAAGGAAAGGCAGCCAGCGAACGACTCGCCGACTGTCCAAAGAGCATTTCTATCAGTCTCAGGCTGAACAGACGCTCCCGCTTACTTAATGTGGCGCGAACACCTTCCACCTTATTATATAATAATGATTAGTCTTCCTGCAACAACAGATAGTGCTGAAGAGCACCCGTCATCGAGGGATACTTCTCAGACGGAGCTTCAAGGTCAAGACGCAGTCCGGCATCCTTGGCAGCCTTAGCCGTCGAGGGACCAAATGTTGCGATAGCTATCTTGTCCTGTTTGAAGTCGGGGAAATTCTTAGTCAGCGACTCAATACCGGCAGGACTGAAGAAAATCAGCATATCGTAGTCGAATGTCTCAACCTCTTCAGCTGTAAAATCGTTGCTCACCGTCTTATACATGACGCACTCCTTATGGTTCAGCTTCTTAGAATCGAGCAACAGTGCCAGCGAGTCGTTATGCACATCACTCATCGGCACGAGATACTTCTCGGTCTTATGCTTCACCATCGTCGGCAGAAGATCGTCAACACGTCCCGTAGAACCGAAGAAGACCTTACGCTTACGATACTGCACATATTTCTGAATATAGAGAGCGATGGTCTCTGTCACACAGAAATACTTCATGTCTTCAGGAATCGTCACTCTGAGCTCCTTAGCCAGTGTGAAGAAGTGGTCAATAGCATGACGCGAGGTAAACACGATGGCGGTGTAGTCCAGAATGTTCACTCTCTGTGTACGGAATTCCTTTGCCGACATTCCCTCTACCTTGATGAAGGGACGGAACACGAGCTCGACATCGAATTTCTCGGCGATGTCATAGTAGGGCGATTTTTCGCTGGCGGGTTTCGGTTGCGAGACCAGGATCTTCTTTATCATCTTAATAATGTCCTAAAAATTTACTTTGAGCAAATTCACCAGTGCCGCACATGTTTCCATGAGAGCGACGAAAGGCACGATTTCGAGGGCACAAAAGTACAAAATAATCTGCAAAAAACCGCCTTTTTGGCGAAAAAAGATTACATAGCTCTTGTAAAAAGCACCAATTTTGCCCAAAACGACAACAAAAGCGCAGTAATACAACACTAAGTGCAGTGGCAGTCCAAAGTAAACGAGTACAAACACGACAGGGTAAAGCAGCACGCCTTGAGCAGCCATCAAAAGTTGCAAAGACCGCAGAAAATGTCCGTTTCCTTTACTATTAAAGAACACATTGTTGACTACCGTATAGAGAAATCTCTTGAGTAGCACATAGCCTATCAGCACTCCCAGGAACAGGACAATAAGATAGTAGTCGGAATTCAGGATAAAACTATTGGAGACGTTGGTCTTCGTCAGCAGAAAGAAGACAATACTGAAGAGCAGACACGTCTGGAGCACCATCAGCATCTTCAAGCGTCTCTCTATCACCGATTCCGTCGGTGTCTCAGCGCTGGGGCGCGGTACAAACAGCAATGCCCGGAACTGTCCGCCGAGATACGACTTGAAAGACGAGTATATGACCAGCGTCAGAACAAAGCATGCCAGCAGCAACCCTGTTATCAGGTCGTCGTTTCTCATCAACTCGGGTACAGGCTCACCTGCTACGCCAAAGGTCGCACCACACGAATCTACGTGCAGCAGCGTATCCTTGGCGAAGAAGTTATCCTGTAGAAGCTGCGGCAGTTGCAGGTTCATCGGCTATAGTCCGAAAGCTTTCTTAATATCGTCCACGCGGTCGAGTTTCTCCCACGTAAACAGTTCCACTTCCATCTCCTTGGTCTCGTGATAGTGACTGGTAAACACCTTTTTCACCACCTCGGGTTTACGACCCATGTGTCCATAGGCTGCCGTCTCGACAAACATCGGCTGTCGAAGTTTCAGCGTGCGCTCGATAGCCTTCGGACGGAGGTCGAACAGCTGTTCCACCTTACGGGCAATCTCGCTGTCGCTCATCTGCACCCGACTGCGACCATAGGTATTGACATAGATATTCATGGGCTGTGCCATACCGATGGCATAAGCCACCTGTACCAGCATCTCGTCGGCAACGCCTGCTGCAACCATATTCTTGGCAATGTGGCGGGCTGCATAAGCTGCCGAACGGTCCACCTTCGAAGAGTCTTTTCCTGAGAAGGCACCGCCGCCGTGTGCGCCCTTACCACCATAGGTATCGACAATAATCTTACGACCAGTCAGACCGGTGTCGCCGTGAGGTCCGCCAATGACGAACTTTCCGGTTGGGTTCACATAGTACTTGATATCGAGACCGAAGAGGTCGAGCACCTTCTGTGAGTGAATCTGCTGTTTGACGCGGGGTATCAGGATGTTGATGACATCATCCTTGATTTTTGCCAGCATCGTCTCGTCGTCGGCAAACTCATCGTGCTGTGTCGATACCACGATGGTGTCGATACGCTCAGGCACGCCCTCGTCGCTGTACTGCACCGTCACCTGACTCTTGGAGTCTGGTCGGAGATAGGTCATTACCTTTCCCTCCTTACGGATGTCGGCCAGCGTTCGCATGATGAGGTGCGCCAGGTCGAGCGAAACGGGCATATAAGACTCGGTCTCGTTGGTAGCGTAGCCGAACATCATACCCTGGTCACCGGCACCCTGATCTTCCTCATCAGCGCGGTCAACGCCGCGGTTGATATCCTGACTCTGTTCGTGAATGGCGCTGAGAATGCCGCACGAGTCACCGTCGAACTGATACTCCGCCTTGGTGTAGCCAATGCGCTTGATAGTGTTACGGGCTATCGTCTGCAGGTCGATATACACATCGCTGCTCACCTCACCCATCAGTACCACCTGACCTGTCGTGACAAACGACTCACAAGCCACACGGGCATGAGAGTCGTAGGCCAGGAACTGGTCTAATATAGCGTCACTTATCTGGTCCGCCACCTTGTCGGGATGGCCTTCAGACACAGACTCTGATGAAAACAAATAACTCATACTATAATTCTTAATTCTATAAACCTAATTCTTTATTCGCACCAGCGGTCATCTCTCCGCACGAACTACTCCTCAGTGGGCAGCATAACCACCTCAGCGCGG
This sequence comes from Prevotella sp., assembly GCA_017632825.1. The sequence continues at coordinate 12,927 of JAGBQP010000046.1, forward strand.
TTGCCGGCAGCCACCACCTTCTTGACAAAGGCCGCAATGCTCTCCGGTGTCTGTGCGTTGACCACCTTCTCGTAGTCGGTATGGAAGTCGAGGCCATACTTACGCCATGTATTGATGCGTCCCATCCAGTAGCCGTTCTGCTTCAACTGGTCACCGTGGTTCTTCAGCATATACTCCTTCACCTTCTGCAGTTTGTCGGGGTCGCAACCCTTGGTGAGAGCCTCCACCTCGGCGCGCATAATCATGAGTGCGGTGTCAGCCTTCTCAGGCTTCATGGGACAGTAGGCATAGATGGTAGCCTCAGTACCGAAGTCGTCGCGGCTCATGCTGGCGCTGCTGCTGACGGTGTAGGCTGCGCTGGCCTCCTCGCGTATCTTCTTCAGATACTCCATCGACAGAATCTGTCCGGCCATCGATGCCTGGATACTGTTCTCCAGTGTGTAGGGCAACTTCTTCGAGTTCCACACCATCACGCCAATAGCCTTGGGCGTCTCTGCCTTATGTCTGAAATTGTTGATGACGGTGCCCTTAAAGTCGGTGCTGACATCCTTACCCTTCACAATCTTCTTCTGCGAGGGCAGTGAGGCTATGTACTGCTCAATGAGCGGACGGATCGTAGCCTCATCGAAGTTACCAATAATATTAAAGGTAAAGGCGGCAGCGTTAGCCGTGCGTTCCTTAGCCATCTGGAGTATGCGGTCGTAATCAACGTTCTTCAGGTCTTCCACCGTCATCGACTTGAAGCGCGGATTGTGACAGGTGAGTGTCAGGTTTAGCGAGTCACTGAACACGGCTTCGGGCTGCAACAGACGGTTCTTCATCTGTACCTCTGCGGTCTGCATCAGCTGGTCCACGCTCTGCTGGTCTTTCTTGATGTCGCCTGTCATGTAGAGATAGACGAGCTGCAGCATCGTCTCCACGTCGGTAGGCGTTGACGAGCCGCTGACGTGGGTACGCTGGGTACTCATCGACAGCGATGCACCTGCAATCTTTCCAGCCAGCGCCTTGATGAGTTCGTTGTGCGAGAAGCCTGCCAGACCGCTGGCCTCCACCACATCGTCGAAGACCTGCAGGTTGGCATACTCCTTCACGTCGTAAAGGGCAGAGCCACCCCAGCCTTCGCCGCTGAGCATCACCTGGTCTTTCTTCAGGTCGGTCTTCTTCAGCACGACTGTTGCGCCATTCGACAGCGTCAGCTCGGTATAACCGAACAAGTCGTTCTTCACCTCTTTTACTATAGAGCCCTTCTTAGGCATCGTTGTCATGAGGGGCTCATCCTTCACGTTGTCCACGTAAGCTTCCAACTTCTCGGCGCGTGCAGCCTTGATAGCGCCCAGCAGTCCCTCTTCGGTGGGATAGACGGCACCGTCCTTCTCCTGATTGAAGCTCAGCACCACCATGTTCGAGTCGTTCTCGGGTACCAGCTCCTTCATCACCATATTGATATTCTCCAGCGGCAGAGCGGGCACCACCTGCTTCATCAGCTGGTAAGAGTCGTCAATTGAGGGGATGGGCTCGTTAGCCAGGAAGTGCTGCACATACTGGTTGACGAACGATGCATTGTAGCGCTTGTCCTTATTCGAGTACTGTTTGTCGAGTGAGCTCAGGGTGTTGGCCTTCACGCGGCCGTACTCTGTAGCGGTAAAGCCGAACTCAGCAGCGCGGCGCACTTCGGCGAAGACGCGCTGCAGGGCCTCGTTCATCTTACCGTCCTTAGGCACAACGGCGATATCGAGAGCATCTTTCGTTCTCGACAGCAGATAGGTACCGTCGCCCACCTGTGCCTGCAGATAGGGGCAGTCAGGCTCCTGTGCCATCTCAGCCAGACGACTGTTCAGCATGCCGAGCGCAGTATTCTTCATGTAGCTGGTCAGCAGATAGACCACCGACGTCTTGACAGAGTCGGGTATGGCGTCGTGCTTGATCATCACCTCTACCATATTGATTCGCTGCTCCTTGTCCTTATCGATGACCACGATGGGTTCGTTGTTGTCGGGCACGTTCTCAGCCACCACCTTGGCTGCATCGGCAGCTGGTTTGGCTATCTGCGAGAACATGGTCTTGATTTTCTGCTCCACCTGGTTAACATCGATGTCGCCCACCACGATGATGCCCTGGTTGTCGGGGCGATACCACTTCTCGTAGTACGACTGCAGGAACGGACGCTCGAAGTTGTCGATAATCTCCATCAGACCGATGGGCATGCGGTGACCATACTTAGAACCGGGATAGAGTTTCGGCAGGTCGCGCTCCAGCATACGCATCTGGGCTGATGTACGCAAGCGCCACTCTTCGTGAATGACGCCGCGCTCCTTCTCAATCTCCTCCTGCTCCAGCAGCAGTCCGTCGGCCCAGTCCCACAGAATCATCAGACACGAGTCGATGATGCCCTCACGTGTTGTGGGCACATTGCTAATGTTATAGACCGTCTGGTCAATCGATGTATAGGCGTTCAGGTCGGTACCGAACTTCACGCCGACACTTTCGCACCAGCGAAGCAGCTCGTTACCTTTGAAGTGCTTCGAGCCGTTGAAGGCCATGTGCTCCAGGAAGTGGGCCAGACCGCGCTGGTTGTCGTTCTCCTGAATAGAGCCCACCTTCTGTGCTATGTAGAACTCAGCACGCTGCTCGGGCCACGCATTGTGACGAATGTAGTAAGTCAGTCCGTTATCCAGTTTGCCAATACGCACTTCAGGGTCAACGGGAATGTTCGGCATCTGCTGAGCTACAACAGACACTACGGCTACCGTGGCAAACAGCACC
>JAGBQP010000047.1 GCA_017632825.1 Prevotella sp.
ACGTCGCGCTCATACTGCTGGATGGCAGCAATGAACTCTTCGCCAACGGGCACGTTGTTCTTCAGGTTGAAGTAGTCGAAGACGGCACCGAAAGGCAGTGACTTGGCCTCTTCCATCAGGGCGAGACGCTCAAAGTACTGGCCGTTGTCCTCGTATTCACGCAGTTTCTGCTTCGGTTCAAGCAGAGCCTGAAGAATGCACTTTTGTGTAGCGCGCGAACCTATTATATATGCACCGATGCGGTTGATGGAAGCATCGAAGTAGTCGAGACCCACATGGGCGCGGTCGAGAGCATCGCTGCGCACCAGCTCCTTGAAGAGGTCGAGCGTCTGGTCGTTCATGATGGTCACATGGTCGGAGTCCCAGCGCACGGGGCGGCTGACGTGCAGCATCAGTTCGGGCACATACATCAGCAGTGTCGATACGAAATCGCTCACGTTCTCGGTCTGCTCGTAGTGACCGGTGTCCAGTGTGTACATCTGCTTGCGGGTAGCACAGTAGGCAGTGTAGAAGTCGTGTGAACCAACGGTGTAACTCTCGAGTCCGATGCCGAAGAGCTTGGCCTCGAAGCAGTTCTTCACGCCATCGAGCTTCTCAGCCATGATCTTGTCGAGCGAGTCGGCCAGAATCTCACGGTATTTCTTACGCTGTACGGGCACATCCTTAGATCCGTCGTGTACCCAGATGTTCATGATACACGGGTCGTTCTGTGCCTTACCCATAGCGTCGGCAATGCGACGGCAACGCTTGGTGTGTTCAATCCAGAAGTCGCGAATCGACTTGTCGGGATTCGACAGCGTCAGATCGCCGCTCTTGGGGTGAGAGAACGATGTAGAGTTGAAGTCGAGCTTCATGTTGTTCTCTTTTGCCCACTGAATCCAGCTTTCAAAGTGCTTGACTTCCACCTGGTCACGGTCGACGAACTTGCCGCCGAAGTCACCATATATCTCGTGAAGGTTCAGACGGTGGTTGCCGCCCAACAGTGTTTTTACGAATTCGATGTCCTGACGTACCTCGTCAATATTACGGGCACGACCAGGGTAGTTGCCAGTAGTCTGGATGCCGCCGCTCAGAGCCTCGTTACGCTCGAAACCGACAACATCGTCGGTCTGCCAGCAGTGTAGCGAGATTTGCTGTTTTTGCAACTGGGCAAGGGCGGCGTCAGTATCAACGCCAAGGACTGCGTAGCGCTCCTTTGCTACGGCATAGGCTTTTTCAATCAGTTCTGCTTTCATTTCTTAGTTGTATTTAGATATTTGTTGTATGCTTTGTCCCATGTTTCTTTGTCTTGGGGCTCGTATTTCACCATTTTGGTGCTTTGTGCAATGATGTGGCGCATCTCCCAGATGTCTTTGACCAGTCCGTTGGCTTTAGCCTGCAGCATCATGTTGCCAATGGCGGTACACTCCTGAGGACCAGCCAGTACGGTCGTTCCTGTAGAGTTGGCTGTAAACTGGTTCAGATATTTGTTGAGGCTTCCGCCACCGATGACGTGCAGTACGTCGATATCGAAGTCGGCAAACTCCTTGAGCCATTCAAGAACCTGACGATAGCGCAAGGCCAGTGAGTCGAAAATGCAGCGGCACATCTCTGCCGTCGTCTCCGGTACGGGCTGTTGTGTGTCGCGGCAATATTGCTGAATGGCACCAATCATGGATTTTGGTGCAGCAAACATCGGATCGTCGGGGTTGATGAGGCTGCGGAACGGCTCTACCGTCATAGCCTGCCCCTGCAGTTCGGGGTGGGACATCTGGCGCACCTCCTCGGGCCACTCCAGTCGGCAGCGCTCGTAGAGCCACATGCCACAAATGTTCTTCAGGAAGCGTGTAGTGCCCTCGATGCCACCTTCGTTGGTGAAGTTACGGTCGTACGAGAGATTGTTGATGATGGCCTCCTTTGTCTCGATACCCATCAACGACCATGTGCCACTCGACAGATAGGCAAACTGCTCGTCCTTGGCGGGTACGGCAGCTACTGCCGAGCCTGTGTCGTGACCGGCAACAGCAACCACGGGTATGGCTCCTAGTCCTGTCAGGCACTGTGCGTCCTCGGTCAGAGTGCCGATGATGGTGCCTGGCTGTACCATTTGACCAAACATGTCGCGATGCAGTCCTACTGACTGCAGCAGGCGTTCGTCGAGTTCCTTTGTGCGAGGGTCAAGCATCTGCGAGGTCGAGGCGATGGTATATTCGCACACCATCTTGCCCGTCAGCATCCATGAAAGAGCATCGGGCACGAACAGGATTTTCTTGGCATGCTTTAGAGCCGAATTCTCCTCACGCTGCATGGCGTGGAGTTGGAACAACGAGTTGAAGTTCAGGAACTGTATGCCCGTAATGTCATAGACCTCGCGTTGTGACATAACGTTCTTCAGGTAGTCGTCCATCGCCTCAAAGGTGATGGGGTCACGATATGCGCGCGGATTCCTTAATATAGCGTTGTCCTCACCGATGCAGACAAAGTCAACACCCCACGTGTCAATGCCAATTGATACAATGTTCAACTGTCGGCGTGCTGCTTCATTCAGTCCGCGAATCATCTCAAAGTACAAAGCATGGATGTCCCAGTAGTAGTGACCACCCTGTTCAATGAGATTATTGGGGAAACGCGTCAGTTCCTCAAGCTTCAAATTCGATGTCTTGCCGTCAATGTTGCCAATAATGGTTCGCCCACTGGTGGCCCCCAGGTCGACGGCAAAGAAATATGATGGTTCTTCCATGAGTTTTAGTGGATGTGATGTGCCGTTTTAAGTTTTCGTGTGCAAAGTTAGACAGAAAAACATGTAGTCGGCATCATATTTTGATAAACTCTCTTGTTTTTTTGATTTAATTGAGTACCTTTGCACCTCAAAAACAAGAGCAATAAAAAGTAATAGCTAATATGGCAACATTAACAATGATGATTGTCACCGTCTTCGTGGTTGGCTATCTGTGTATAGCACTGGAGAGTGTGACTCGAGTGAACAAGGCAGCCGTTGCGCTGCTGATGTGTGTGTTGTGCTGGACGCTGCTGATGATTGGGCCTGGCGCATATTATCCTGAACTGCCTGCTGACAGTGTGGTGCACCATATCGCTGAGGTGATTGAGCACCACTTGGGTGATGCGGCCGGCACACTGTTTTTCCTTATGGGAGCAATGACAATCGTTGAGATTGTTGATTCCAACGGAGGTTTTAATTTTGTGCGTGAGACGATGAAGACGCGCTCGAAAAGGAAACTGATGTGGCGTATGGCTTTCATGACGTTCTTCCTCTCGGCTATTCTCGACAATCTGACAACGTCGATTGTGATGATTATGGTTTTGAGAAAGTTGGTGCAGAGTCGTGAAGACAGACTTCTCTATGCTGCGCTGGTGGTGATATCGGCTAATTCCGGTGGCGCTTTCTCGCCCATCGGCGATGTTACGACCATCATGTTGTGGATTAAGGGTGTTATCACAACGCAGGGCGTGCTGACCGAGATTTTCGTGCCTTCGCTGGTGTCTATGCTTGTGCCCGCCGCTATTCTGAGTATGTCGCTGAAAGGTAAGTTTGACAAGGAGCAGAATCTGCCGAAGGCCGATGTGAGCCAGTTTACGAAAACACAGCGCGATATCATCTTCTGGTTGGGCGTAGGCGGCCTGTGCTTCGTTCCCGTCTTTAAGACGCTGACACATCTGCCGCCGTTCATGGGCATTCTGCTGGTGCTGGGCGTACTGTGGACTGTGACGGAGATATTCCATTATAATACCGCTGAAGACGATACGATGGCCAAGCGTGTGAGCGACCTGCTGTCAAAGATTGACCTCTCGACGATTATGTTCTTCCTCGGTATCCTGATGGCTGTGGCTGTGCTGCAGGAGGTTGGCGTGCTGACAGCTATGGGCGAGAGCCTGAACGAAGCCTTCTCAGGTAATTACTATCTGATTAACGGCATTATCGGTGTGCTGTCGTCAATTGTCGACAATGTGCCTCTGGTGGCAGGCTGTATGGGTATGTATCCCGTAGCCGAGGCTGGTCCGATGATGCAGGATGGTATCTTCTGGCAACTGCTTGCCTATTGTGCCGGTGTGGGTGGCTCGATGCTCATCATCGGCAGTGCCGCAGGCGTTGTCGTCATGGGCCTGGAGAGGATAACCTTTGGCTGGTACATGAAGAAAATCTCATGGATTGTCCTTATCGGCTACCTGGCAGGCATCCTGATTTATTGGGTGGAAAGAATGCTATTCTTCTGAGTAGAAATATAGAAGCAGGATTCAGCTAATCCCTGCTTATCCGCGCAGTTCACTGGGCCGGCGACCGGTCTTCGCTTTGAACTTGGCAGAGAAATAGTCTGGCGACTCGAAGTTGAGTCGGTAGGCTATTTCTTTTACGCTCATTTCTGTTGTCGAGAGTAGCTCCTTGGCACGCTGCAGGCGCAGGTCCTGCTGATAGGTTGCTGGTGAAATGCCTGTATACTCCTTGAACAATTTGCGGAAGTTAGAGTAGCTGACACCCAAATCTTTGGCAACCTGCTGGATGGTGAGTGACGACTCAAGATGTTCGCGTATCTCCAGACGGGCGCGGTTCACCATATCGACATGTGCCTGGTTGCGGTTTAGTTCAATGTTACGCTCCAGCGAGTACATAACGCCGATGATGTGGTTCACCAGTCCTGACAACACCTGCTGTGAGTAGGCCGCCTCGCGGATGGCCGTGTCGTAAGCCTCCTTGTAGAGTCGTACGATATCGTCGGAGAAACCTACATGGTAGATGGGTTTCGTCGGCGAGAGAAAGCCAGCCCTTACGCGATCGTCGATGTTACGCCCCTTAAACCCTATCCAGTAGCTCTTCCAGCCTGTAGCGGGCGACGGACTGTAGCTGTGCCACTCGCCGGGGAAAAGCAGGAAAAGGTCTCCCTCACGCAGATGGGCCGTTGGTACGGTGTGACTATGGAACGTGCCAGAGCCCTCGGTAATGTAGAGCAGCTGGTATTCGTTCAGTTCGCGGCCGTTCTCCAGATTGAAGTAATAGCCATCGGCATGACCGTGTGTCGGATACTCATCACCGGGGGCTATTTCTTCGTAACCGATGGTGGTGACGGTGAGCCCCCAAAGGAGGTCGCGCTCACTGGCAAGCATGTATTTACTGATTTGCATAGTTTTAAGGTGTCGAGATTAGAGGTGAGGGACAGGGAAGCCAGAACCAGAAAGTCGTGCCGTGTCCGGGGCCTTCGCTGTTGACGCCAATCTGTCCGTCGCAATGGTCAACAATATTCTTACAGATACTCAGACCGAGACCCGTGCCTTGTACGTGGTCGTTAAGCTTGACGAAGCGCTCGAAAACGCTTGCTTGTTTCTCTTTCGGAATACCAGCTCCGGTATCCTCGCAGTATATGTAAAGACCATTTTTCTGGTCGCGTTCTTCGCTGCGGTATCCCACTTTGATATGTCCTTCGTGAGTATATTTGATGGCATTCGAGACAAAGTTGGTGATAATCTGTTGCACACGCCCCTTGTCAAGTGTTGTCGGATAGGTCGGAAAGGGGTTGTCTTTGAGAAACTCTACACCTGGCTCCTGAACGCGCTGGGCCACAGTCTGGCAGATGTCGTCGAATACCTGGGCAAAGTCAATGTTTGTGGGTTCGATGGCCAGCGCCTGTACCATATCGGATGCCTCGAGGATATCGTTGATGAGTCGTAAGAGCATATCGCAGTTGTTGCGGATGATGCGAATGAACTCCTGACGTTCAGCCGGCTCTTCGACGACATGTAGCAGGTCGCTGAAGCCGACTATAGCATTCAGCGGCGTGCGAATCTCATGGCTCATATTAGCCAGGAAGGCACTCTTCATAATGCCTGAAGCTTCAGCGCGCCGTGTCTCTTTCTGTAGCTGGTACTGAGTTTCCATCATGGTGGTGATGTCGCGCAACAGTCCAAAGTAAGCCGTGATTTGTCCTTGCTCGTTCTGTACAGGTCGTCCGTTGATATAAAACCACTGTGGATTCGGATTGAAAGGAGTACTGTGGAAGTGATGCTTGACATTGAACGGCTTAGGTTCTTCTATCAGTTTTAACATGTGACCGAAAGCCTCTTGTCTCTCGTCTTCAAACATGTATTCCTGGTATTCGTCGATGGTCATTGAGAACTCCTGTCTTTTCAGGGTACGGGTAAAATAGATAACCCGTGTTTTCGTATCAAACCACCACGCATACATATTGCTGCTTCGCAGAAGGTAGTTCAGCTTCTGTTCATAGTCTCGTGCAAGGGCTCCTACCCGTATTTGTTCTTCAGCTCGCTTTTCCTGTTGTTTGTAGATGAGCCGTTCGTGGGTAATGTCGCGAGTTGTGAGAACATAGTATTTCAGTTGTTGCTTGGCATCAAGGGCCGGTTGTATGCGCACCTCGATGTAGCGGTCAATCTCCAACTCCGGGAAATACATGTGTTGGCAGGTGTAAAACTGCTCCTTACTGCCGGGAAGATAGTCACCACGAAATGCGGGAGCATCGAAGAGGCGGGTGCTCCTGAAAAATTTCTCGCCGTCGAAGTCGAGGGCACATAGCTGGCGCATTCTGTCGTTGAAGTCAATGAGGTGTCCATCCTTATCGTAGAATGACATTGCAACAAGACTGTTGTCGAAGAGCTTCCTGAATTTGTTGCTTATCTCAGCATCGGCCGATACTTTTATCTTGCGCCGTTGGCTATATTCCTCGCTGACGGTCTTGGCTTTCTGTTTCAGAGCCTGACTGTCGGCCAAGTCCGCCATTGTCCTAATCATGGCGGGCTGGCAGTATTCATACCATATTTTCTGTAGGGCCTTCTTCATGATTGCTTGGAGTTATTGAATGGAGTTTGGTGAGGTTTCTGCAGGCACCATCTCTGTGGGCTGGCAGGGGAGGCTAACGGTCACGGTGGTCTGGTGGCCTACGTCAGACTTGATACTGATGCTGCCACCCAGTAGTTCCATGATACCGTGACAAATGGGCAGCGACAGGCCGGTTTCTGTCTCCATAGCACTGCCGAAGTGAACGAAGATGCTTTCCAGTTGTTTCGCCGTCAGTCCTTTTCCGTGACTCTCAACGCTGATGGATAATTGTCCGTCGGCATATTTATAATAGGTTCTTACGCACCCCTTGTAGGTGTGGCGTGCGCCATTGCTGCATAGCTGTGTGATGACAATACCGAGATTGATGGTGTCGATATTGGCAATGAAGTGTTCGTAAGGAAGCTCTACCAAATAGTCAACGCCGTCTTTTCTGTGCTCTTCGTAACCCGCGTTACACCAGCTGTCAAGCATGAGGGAGAGGTCGGCCTGACGCGGTACGGACTCAACCATTCCGGCACTCAGACGTGACAGGAGCAGGATGCCGTTGACGAGTTCAAGCAGTCGGGAGCCGTTGTCCTTGAGCTGGTCGATGTACACATTCTCTTCGTCCGCTGAGTGTTCCTGTTGGAAGAGGTCGGCAAAGCCCACTACGCCGTTCAGAAGTGTGCGAATTTCAAAACTCATGTTACGCATGAAATTATTCTTCTGTGTCTCTTCCTGTCGGGCCCTGATGGTTGCATTGGCCAGTTGACGTTCAATGAGTTTCGCTTCGGTGAAGTCGCGCATCATGCCGAAATAGCCCGTAATCTCTTTCTTCTCGTTATAGGTCGGCATGAAGTATATGAACAGGTGGAGCATCTGTCCTCCAGGTTGCTGAATAGTGGTTTTTACCTGACTGTTAAAGGGGCTGGACGTATGGTTGTCCATGCTGTCGAACATGTGCTGGACGATGTTCTTTGATGTGCTGTCCACAAAGTGTAAAGCCCGTTCGGCCGTTATTCTCAGCTGGACGTTGTTTGTTTCCTTATAGATAGTGAGTATGCGTGTATCCAACGCATATTCCACGATTCTGATACCACCGACCTTCATGGCGAAGTCAACGTTCCTGACGTAGTTCTCCATTGCTTCGTTGGCCTGCTTGGTCTTGCGGATATCCTCTTGCATCGTGTAGTACGTGTCGGCTATATCGGTGACGTTCATACCCGAGGCGTAGGCACCAAGCAGATGGTGACGTGCATCATAAATGGGTGTTATCTGAAGTTCGTAACACATCATACCCTTCAGTTTCTCCGATTTCGTGGGATGGTCGTCGGTCGGAGCCTGACGCAGCTGTGTGACGTGCAGAGTGTCGAAGTCGTGACGATTAAACCCAGGTTCGTTGACAGCCGTTTCAATCGTGATGTTCCGTTGTTTTATTATCTCAGGCGTTATGCCGAAGGTTTCGCACGCACGATTGTTCATGCTGTTGATATGTCCCTGTGCATCGAAGTACACCATATCGACCATAGCCGAGTTGAACACCGATTCATAGCGCATGCGTGCTTCTTTGTCGCGGTTCTCGCGCAGATAGACTTCGGTGATGTCGTTCTGAAACGCAGCAATCATGTGTGCCGGAGCATGCGGATGCCGCCGGATAAGCGACATGTCGAGCGCATAATAACGTTTCGAGCCATTCTTCGTTATTCGTGCAAAGCGTAGCGTCTTGGTCTCCACGGTGCCACGTATGAGTTCTTGAATGGCTTGATTGATGTGCTGGAATACTTTCTGAGGATAGCGTGATGAGAATTCTTTGGGTTGCAGAGTCTTCATCTGGGCGTGCTCATCGTCCATCCAGCTATAGATGCCAGTGGTGATGTCGTAAATCCAGAGCAGCATATGTCCTTGCTGCAACAACGATGCGAGTTCTTTGTTGCTTTTGGTTATCTCTGCCTCCTTTTTCCTTAATCTGCGTTTGTAGTCTCTGCGGTAGATTGTCAAAAGGATGATGGCGAGGATGGTGATGACGATGGTTGCTATCATGATACTCCTGCTTGTTTGTTTAACGGTACGCGAAGCCAGAAGGTGGCGCCGTGTCCTTCGCCTTCGCTGTCAACGCCAATTTGTCCGCCGTAGCGCTTGGCGATGGTCTTGCAGATACTTAGTCCAAGCCCCGTGCCCTGAACATAGTCGTTCAGTTTCACGAAGCGGTCAAAGATAACGTTTTGCTTTTCTTTAGGTATTCCTGCACCAGTATCTTCGCAATAGACGTAAAGCGTATTCTCGTTTTCTATGTTGTATCCCACGCGGATATGTCCCTCGTGAGTATATTTGACGGCGTTGGTGACAAAGTTGGTTATGACCTGCTGAATGCGTCGCTGGTCAACGGTCAGCGTCAGAGTGGTGTAGGGGTTGTCCTTGATAAACTCAACGCCGGGTTCCTGGACGCGCTGTTTCAGCGACTCGCAAAGGTCGTCGAAGACCTGGGCAAAGTCCACCTCTTCGGGTGTGATGACGATGGCGCTGCCGTCTGTTGTCGATATTTCCAGAATGTCGTTGATAAGTCGTAGCAGCATGTCGCAGTTGTTCATGATGACGCGTATCATCTCCTTCTTGTCCTCGTCCGATTCTATCATGGGCAGCAGGTCGCTGAATCCCACAATGGAGTTGAGGGGTGTACGTATCTCGTGTGTCATATTGGCCATGAACACCGACTTCAGTCGTGCTGAGTCGTTGGCCCGACGTGTCTCTTCCTTCAGCATCTCCTGTGCTTGTATCAGGGGTGTTATGTTGCGGATGGTACCAAAGCATCCTTTCAGTTTTCCATTCTTGTCGAATATGGGAATGCTGTCGATGACGTTCCATTGCACCTCGTCGGTATTGTGGAAAATAGAGCGCATACGCCTTACCATCGAGACTGGTCGGTTGAAGAACTGTTGCGGGTTTGCGAACCGCTCGTTGATGTTCTCAACGTTGTCCAGGAAGAAGTGGCGCAGTTCTGGTATCGTCAGCCGTCGTTCGTAGCTGTTCAGGCTCTTGTAGAGTTTCACTTCCTGGTTGTCGAACGTTACTTTCCATACGCGCATGTCGCAGCGGTCCATCAGGTACTGCAGTTCTGTCTCGTAGCGTCGTATCTTCTCGTTGGCCTTCCTGATTTCCTCATCGTTCTGGCGGTTTTTCAGATAGAAGTCTCGTTCGTCGGTCACGTCTTGTGCCGTTAGTGTGTAGTGGGTCACCTGTCCCTGGTCGTCAAGCAGAGGCTTCAGCTGCAGTTCCAGATAGGTGTGAATATTGCGCTCCGGCAAAATCAGTCTTGTGCAGAAGTGCAGTTCGGTATTCTCGCCACTTCGTATGATATCGCGGAAGGGGCGGCGGTCGAACAAGCTGACGGACAGGAAGAACTGGTCGTCCTCACTTTCGAAGTGCATGGTTTGGCGCATGTTCTCGTTGGCAGCCAGCAGCAAGCCCTTGTCGTCAAAGATAGCCAGTCCGACCACAGAGCGTTCGAAGATGGAGCGATACCGCCGGCTGAAGTCCTCTTCCCGCTGTTGCTCCAGTCTGTCAGCCGTTTCGTCTTGCAGCGTGCAGATGACATCGTAGGGAATGGCCCGTCCCTTTCTGATGGCAATGTTGCGAATGTAGCACCACGTCGTTTGGCCTTCGTCGTCCAGTCTTCTTTTGCGGAAGTGCAATTCTCCCGTTTTCAGCTGTCCCTGGCTTATCCTCGATATGAAATTCATGAAGCCGTTGCGGTCGTCGGGATGCACCTGTTCCAGATATTTCTCGATGGTGATGTCCTTCTCCGGTATGTCCTTATCCTGAATGACTACAATGCGTTTTGTAGTCATCTTTATCCGTATGACGGCAGTCTGCTCCAGTTCCATCGTGTGTCTTATCAGCCGGCTCACGTTGCCTGCTCGTGTTGATTTACGGTAGTAACTTCTTGAAGCTATGATGGCAACCAGTATAGATACTACGAATACCAACGACACGACACCCATCACGACAGGTGTCGGCGATGGTAGCGTTGCAAGTAGTATGTATGCGGTCATTCTCATGTTTCTTATCTTGTTTTGTGGTCTTTCTTTTCCATCTGTGTGGCTGTGCAGGGCAGGCTTACCCAGATGGTGCAGCCCTTGCCGGGCTCCGACTGCAGTTCAATGACGCCGTCCATCCTTTCTGTCAGTTCCTTGACGATGGGCAGCATCAGTCCTGTTCCGTTGTAGTCCTCCCTTGGGCTTCTGTAGAAGCGGTCGAAAACTCGTTTCTGTGTCTTTGAGTCCATGCCTCTGCCGCTGTCTTCGATGCTGATGGTCAGCATGCCGTGACGGTATTCGTATTTGGCCAGGATGAATCCTTCGCTAGTGTGGGTGGCAGCGTTGGTGCACAGCTTCTGAACCACGAGAGCGAGGTTAGCGTCGTCAATGTCCACCACCAGGTGGCTGTATGGGTTCTCTACGATGACGTTCACGTCGCGCTGATGTCCAGCCCATCCGTTGTGACACCATCCGTCGAAGAGCATGGCAAAGTCTGTTGGTTGCTTCTTGATTTCCACCATGTGGGCATCGAGTCTTGAGATGAACAGCACGTCGTTCACCAGTTGCAGCAGGTGGTTGGAGTTTGTTTTGATGTAGTCTATGAACACAGGCTCCTCTTCCGGATCGTGATCGGCACTTAGCAGTTCGGCGAAGCCAATGACGGCGCTTAGCGGTGTGCGTATCTCGTGGCTCATGTTCTGCAGGAAGGCGTCTTTCAGTAGTTCTGCCTCCTGTGCCTTCATGCTCTCTTCTTTCAGCAGTGCGGCTGTCTCCACCATTTCTGTTTCGTTGCGGCACATGCCGAAGTAGTGGCTGACGGTTCCGTCGGCTTTCCTCATGGGAATCAGACTTAGCGTGAGCCAGGTCTCGCGGCCCTTACTGTCGCGCAGCAGTGTGTGTAGTGTCACGTCTATGCGTGTGTTTTCGCGGTGGTCCATTTTGCGCAGCAGTCCGGCTACGTGTTTGCGGTATTCCGGTGTCACAAGCTGCAGGCACTTGACTTGCGTCAGTCTGATGGTCTCTGCGTTCACATCGTTGCTTATTTCCAGTTCGTGTGTGGCTGGCTGGTAGTTCATCAGGCGTACTTCGCTGACGCGCAGCGCCAGGTTGATGTTGGCTATATAGTCCTGAATGTGCTGGTTCGTGTGCTGTAGTTCGCGTGTACTCTCTTGTTGCCGCTGGTATGAGCTCACTTTCTCGTTGATGCACTGTCCTGCAGAGTATATGCCTGAAATCTGTCCGTTCTCGTCGTGAATGGGACTCATGATGGTGTCGTAGTACACTTTGCCGGTCAGTGTGACTTCGGGCAGTTTGGTGCCCGTTTTCCGTCTGATGTTGGCTATGTCTGTCACCGATGTCATGCGGTATCCTTCGAGATGCTTGATGTCGAGCGTGCTGTATGCCGGTATGTCCCTGATGTTCAACCCTCGTGCCAGCAGTGCCTCGCGGTCTTTGATGCCAAAGGTCTCGCAGGCCTTTTTGTTAATGTCTTTCAGTACGCCGTCCTTGTCGTAGTACATCATGTCGATGACGTTGGAGTCGAAGAAGGTGTGGTAGAGCAGCAGTAGGTTGTTGACGTTGTGCTGCTGTTCCAGTTTCTCTGTGATGTCGCGCTGCATGGCAATGATGGTCTTGGGCCATCCCAGGCTGCTTTTCTCCAGAATGCGTATGCTGACGTCGTAGGTGCTTCGGGTGCCGTCTTCGTGCTTCTTGCCTCTGATGCGGCAGTTGCCGTGAGTCGTTTTCCTGTCTCTGATGTCGAGTATCAGCTGTCGCATTTTCTCAAAGTCGTCGTGCTGGAAGAATCCCGCCACGTCGATGGGCGAGAAGCTGGCCTCCTCGGTCCCGTCTTCGGCCAGCAGCACGTAACGCTCTTTGAACGGGTGTATCAGCCAGATGCGTATGTGGCAGGCATGCATGACGGCAGCCAGTTGGGTGTTTCTCGAAATGCCTTCGCGTGCTATTTCCTGCCCCTTATAATAAAGGTAGATGGCGTATGACAGCATGATAAGCGAGCCAATGAGCATGAGCCCAGCGGCCAGAGGGGCAATGTACCCGATGTCGAAAAGCATTATCATGTTGGTCAGTCAAGAAAAATCTGCCACAAAGATAGGTAAAATCAGTGTAACAACAAAATATTTTGCGAAAAAAACGTAAAGGACTTGGTCGTTTCAGGGAAATACCTTAACTTTGTGGGCAGAAAAACTAAAAATACGTAAAAACTATGATTGACGTAAAAGAGACATTACAGCAGAGTGAGGAGCGTATGGAGATGGCGGCTATGTACCTCGAAGAGGAGTTGAACCGCATCCGCGCCGGCCGCGCCAACGTGGCTATTCTCGATGGTGTCAGGGTCGAGAGCTATGGCTCACGTGTACCTCTGAACCAAGTAGCAAACGTAAGCGTTCCTGATGCCCGTACCATAGCCATCAAGCCGTGGGACCGCAAGCAGATTCGTGACATCGAGAAGGCTATCATGGATAGCGATGTGGGTATTACACCAGAGAACAATGGTGAAGTCATCCGTCTGGCCATTCCTCAGCCCACTGAGGAGCGTCGCCGCGACCTTGTGAAGCAGTGCAACAAGATAGCCGAGAAAGCCAAAGTCGAGGTGCGCAACGTTCGTGCCGACATCAAGGACAAGCTGAAGAAAGCTATCAAGGACGGACTCTCAGAGGACAATGAGAAGGACGCCGAGCTCGAGCTTCAGAAGATTCACGATAAGTACATCAAGAAGCTTGACGAACTGATTGATGCCAAGAACAAGGAAATCATGACTGTATAGCAGCGTGAAAGGACTTGTTGTAAAGAATACAGGCAGCTGGTACACCGTCCGTACGGACGATGGCCAGCTGCTTGATTGTAAGGTTAAGGGAAATTTCCGTCTGAAGGGCATACGGACCACCAACCCCGTAGCCGTTGGCGACCGTGTGGAGGTCAACGATGAGGGGTGGATTACCGCCATCGACGACCGTCGTAACTACATCATCCGCAAGAGCATTAATCTGTCAAAACAAAGTCATATTCTGGCAGCTAATGTCGATCAGGCTTTCCTGGTTGTTACGGTGGTTCGCCCCGAAACCAGCACCACCTTTATCGACCGCTTTCTGGCCTCGGCTGAGGCCTATAGTGTGCCCGTTGTGCTGACGTTCAACAAGACCGACCTGCTCGACGACGATGCACGCCGTTATCAGGAGGCCATGATTCGTCTGTACGAGACCGTTGGCTACGAGTGCCGGCAAATTTCGGCTGAGACGGGCTTGGGCGTCGAGGAGCTGCGCCCTCTGCTCGAAGGCAAGATTACGCTGCTCAGCGGCAACAGCGGCGTGGGTAAGTCAACCCTCATCAACCGCCTCGTGCCTGGCACCTGCCTGCGCACAGCTGCCGTCAGCGATGCCCACAATACCGGTATGCACACCACGACGTTCAGCGAGATGATTCCGCTGGGCGACGGTGGCTACATCATCGACACACCGGGCATCAAGGGCTTCGGCACGTTCGATATGGAGCGCGAAGAGATAACCAGCTATTTCAAGGACATTTTCCGTTTCTCGCAGGACTGCCGATTCTCGAACTGCACCCATACCCACGAGCCTGGCTGTGCTGTACTGAAGGCCGTCGAGGACCATTACATCGCCCAGAGTCGCTATCAGTCTTATCTGTCGATGCTCGACGACAAGGACGAAAATAAGTACCGCGAAGCGTTTTGATAGTTCATAGTTGACACTACGTGTCGAGTTCATAGTTCATAATTCATATTTAATGAGAAAGAATATTTTTACATATGTGCTGATGGCGGCTGCGCTGCAGGCATCGGCACAGGTGAAGACCACTGTGACCACATTCCGACAGGCAGGTCCCTTTGCCGTTACCACACCCTTTGCCGCTGACACCGTCAACGTGCAGGGACAGAAGTTCGACGAGCACTCGGTGCTCTCTGCGCTCCCGCTTCAGGCCGAGCCTACAGCCACCTTTACGGGTGGTCTGCTGCCCTCGCTGGCCGATTCCAAGTCGGTGGGCGTGCTGACGTTCTTTGTTAACAATGCCGACTACGTCAAGGGCAAGATTGTGGTGAAAGGCCCCAAGACCTATCGCCTCTTCATTGACGGCAGAGAGGCTGGTGGCGAGCTCAAGCTGTCGCCTGAGCACCACACCTTCGCCATCCGCTATCTGGCTGAGGCTAAGGATACCGACAGTATCAGTGTGACGCTCGAAACCCAGTTGCCCGTCAAGGTGACTGCCGACAAGCGCCATCCTTATATGGTTCACGACCTCACCGACGGCAAGCGTGTGCGAGGCGTCAGCGTCTCGCCCGACGGCAAACTGGTCGTCGTCAGTTACCAGACGACAGAGCGAGGTGGTGCCAGCCGTTGGGACTACGAGTTGCGCGACGTGAAGACAGGGCGGCTCGTCAGTCGTCCCAATCATAACGTGAGGTGGATGCCCCGCTCGGTTGCATGGCTTGAGGAGCAGCGCGAGCAGGGACAGCGTGTGCTTTACAAGGTCGATGCTCTGACGGGCGAACGCCGTCAGTGGGCGGCTGGACTGCCCGAGGGCAGCTACGATGTCAGTCCCACTGAAGACTATCTCATTCTGACCGCCTCCGAAGAAGGTCCGAAGGAAGACCCGGGCGTGTTCGAGGTGGTCGAGATGGACGACCGCCAGCCCGGCTGGCGCAAGCGCAGCTATCTCGTGAAGTTCGATGTGCAGACAGGCATGAGCCAGCGCCTCACCTATGGTTCGAAGGGCCAGTACCTGAGCGACATTTCCCAGGATGGCACCAAGCTGCTCATCAGCTCCAGCTACTCGCGTCTGGCCAAGCGCCCCACCGAGGTACAGGACCTCTACGTGATGGACGCCCGTACGCTGAAGGTCGATACCGTGCTGCAGTGCGAGGGTTTCCTGGGACGCGCCGTGTTCTCGCCCGACGCCCGCCAGCTGCTCATATCGGGCAATCCCGAGGCCTTCAACCGCATCGGCTGTCAGTTGCCCGCCAACGTGACGCCCAGCATGACCGAGAACGAGCTGTTCCTCTACGACCTCGCTACTCGTCAGGTGACGCCGCTGACGAAGGACTTCGACCCCAGCGTCGATGGTAGTGCCGACTGGTCGTGGGCCGACGGTAAGGTTTACTTCCGTGCCGAGTGCCGCGACTACGTGTACCTCTACCAGCTCGACCCCAAGACGGGCAAGATTGAGAAGCTGCCGTGCTGCGGCGACGATGTCTATCGCTTCGAGATGGCTGCCCACGCCCCCGTGCTGGCGTACCTTTCTTATAATACGCTGGAACCGGCATCAGCCTATGTGGCAACCGTCAAGAAAAACTCTTCACTTTTCACTCTGAACTCTTCACTCTTCGACGGCCGCAAGGCCCTTGGCGACGCCGAGGTGGGCACCTGCGAGGACTGGAACTTCCGTAACTCCAACGGCGACACCGTCTATGGCCGTCTCTATAAGCCGAAGGACTTCGATGCTTCGAAGCAGTACCCCATGATTGTCTATTACTACGGTGGCTGCTCGCCTACGAGCCGCTACTTCGAGTCGCCCTACGCTCCGCAGTACTGGAACTCGCTGGGCTACATTGCCTACATCATTGAGCCCAGCGGCGCTACAGGCTTCGGTCAGGAGTGGGCTTCGCGTCACGTCAACACCGCCGGCGGTCTCACCCAGAGCGGCACCGCAGCAGCCAACAAGGGCGGTTCGCCTGCTGGCGACATCATCGAGGGCGTGAAGAAGATTTGCGAGGAGCATCCCTTCATCAACAAGAATAAGATTGGCTGTATGGGCGCCTCCTACGGCGGTTTCATGACGCAGTACCTGCAGACCGTCACCGACATCTTTGCCGCTGCCGTCTCGCATGCCGGCATCACCAACCACACCAGCTACTGGGGCGAAGGCTACTGGGGCTACAACTACAGCGAGGTGTCGATGGCCAACAGCTATCCCTGGTCGCATCGCCAGCTCTATGTTGACCAGTCGCCGCTGTTCAATGCCGACAAGATTCACACCCCGCTGCTGCTCCTGCACGGCAATGCCGACACCAACGTGCCCCTCATCGAGAGCCTCCAGATGTTCACCGCCCTGAAGCTGCTGGGCCGCGAGGTGGCACTCGTCGAGGTGACGGGCGAGAACCACCACATTCAGGAGTACGCCAAGCGCGAGAAGTGGCTCGCCACACAGATGGCGTGGTTCCAGATGTGGCTCAAGGACGACCCCACGTGGTGGGACGCCCTCTATCCTAAGAAGCACTTGTAAGAAGCCTCTCCCCAGCCCCCTCCCCAAGTAGGGAGGGGAGCCAGGGACGCAAGAATACCCCCCCAAAAAAAGCCTCCCCGACACACCGTCGGAGAGGCCTTTTTTCGTCTTCAGGACTTATGTTTCCTTATTTGGCCTTATACATCAGTACACTGAACACGATGCACACGACCAGCATGACTCCAATGACACTGATGACGGGCACAACGCTGTGACTCGTCAGCACAAAGATGCTGAGGGCAATCGTCAGTATGAGTACCAGCATGAACACGGCCAGGATGCGCATCAGCCATGCTCCCAGCTCGTTCTGGCGTGGGGTTGCCTCCTTCTGGTTGTAGCCCGGTATGTTCAGCGCCGACTGTGGAAAGTAGGCACCGACAACCGCGGCCAGTGCCACCACCGTGATGATGATGAAGGGAATGAGGTGATGGGTGGGCGAACCCCATGCGTCGGGCTGTCCCGATACGCCGAAGTGTGTGGGTACGATGCCCGGGGCGCGGCTGATGAGCCAGATGATGACTCCCCAGACGGCAGCCGTCATAGCGATAAACACACAGTCGAAGATAATGGTTCCAGTGGTGCGAGGCATGCCCTTCGACCATCGGAAGTTCCTATTGATTTTCCAGATACTTAATCTCATGATTTTTTATGTATTGTCAGAGGGTGTTGATGCTTTCTTTGTCTTCGGCAGACGCTTCGCCTTACGCAGCGCCTCGGTGATGATCCACTGCAGCTGGCCGTTGGTACTTCGGAACTCGTCCGCAGCCCAGGCCTCTATCGCGTTCATCGTCTCAGCATCAACGCGCAGAATAAAGCTTTTCGTCTCCTTTTTTGCCATAATTCCTAACTATGAACTATTCGCTCTTGATGTTTCACATCTGGTCTAAGAAGCACAACTGATTACACGGATGACACGGATTTGTGCGAGGCAGAATGATTCCAATTATTCTCATTTCTTTTGATTCTCTTCAATTTTGAATAATTCTTCACTCTTCATTAGCGCAGCGCTTAGTGGTTCAGCGTTCCTGTGTTGACCACCGGCTGGGCATTGTCGTCGCCGCAGAGCACCACGAGCAGGTTCGACACCATAGCCGCCTTCTTGTCGTCGTCCAGCTCCACAATCTCCTCGTTCGACAGTTTGTCCAGCGCCATCTTCACCATCGACACAGCACCCTCCACAATCTTCTCGCGGGCCGTGATGATGGCCGAAGCCTGCTGGCGGCGCAGCATGACAGCCGCAATCTCAGGTGCATAAGCCAGGTAGTTGATGCGTGCCTCTATCACCTCGATGCCCGCCAGAGCTAGCCGTTCGTCCAGCTTCTGCTCCAGCTGCTCGTTTATCTCGTCGGCACTCGAGCGCAGGGTAGGCTCGCCCGTCTTCGTGTCCTCGTCGTCGTAGGCATACTGTCCGGCCACCTGTCGCAGGGCAGCGTCGCTCTGTACGCGGACAAAGTTCTCCAGGGCGTTCATGATAGAGCGCACGTCGGTGCCCACCTGTCCCTGAGCCGGATTGGCCATCGTCTGTGAATCGACCTCAAACAGCGCCTTGTACGTGTCCTTCAGTTTCCACACCAGCACCAGACCAATCATCACCGGGTTGCCCGTCTTGTCGTTCACCTTGATGGGCTCAGCGTCCAGGTTGCGTGCGCGCAGACTCACCTTTTTGGTGCTGTAGAACGGGTTAATCCAGAAGTAGCCCGTCTGACTGAATGTGCCGCCATACTTGCCGAACCACGTCGTTACACGTGCCTCGTTAGGCTCCAGCTGCATGAATCCGCACCATATGATGATGTTCACCAGCAGCAGCACGATGCTGCCCCCCAGCATCCAACCGCCGTCACTGCCGTTGGTCTCGCTGAGCACGATAATGCTCAGTACAATGAGATAGATGGTTATGGCCAGTAGTGCCAGGTTGGCAAACAGCATCAGAAATCCGTTCAGTACCGTGCCTTTGAATTCAAACTCTTTGTTCTCCATAATCGTTTTAATGTTTTTTTTATTGGTTGATAATGTGATATCATTTTGATATTGCAAAGATATGGATTATTTTTCATTCGGCAATGGATTTCGCTGGATAATTAACAAAGATTAATCATTCCCGATTCCTTTGTTGTACAAAGGGGTAGACGTTGGTTGTATATGGTTCGCGTGTGTGCACGAACGCTGAGTTCTGGCGGTTCATCTGCCAATCGTTCAATGCAGTCATCCTTGTGTTCACAAGAGCAACACCGTGATGATTTGAAAAACATGTTTCCAGGGTGATTTAACGGAGGTGTGTAAATATTTTTCAAAGTCACCTGCTTTCGTTTTCATGTCTTCTGAAACCCGATAAACACTGGGGTTGCGCGAGGGCATGACTTTCGCTCGAAACTCATGGAGTAATTTTTTGAAACTCATGGAGAATTATTTGAAACTCCATGACTTTTGAAAAACACAAATGTGAGATGTGAGATGTGAGATAATCCCATATCCCTGGCAAAATTTGAATAAATTGTCTTAGCCTGAAATACGTTGACTCCTTCTAGGGCTCTTAAAAGTTAAAAAGAGTTATGAGAAAAGGTCAACATTTTGCACGCGCCTTCAAGCGTGCCGTAGCAGTGGAATATCTGCAAAGTGGTGAAGAACGTAAGGTG
>JAGBQP010000048.1 GCA_017632825.1 Prevotella sp.
AGCAATGCTCTCAGCATGTGCAGGTGGCCAGGAAGCTGCCCAGCTCACGGCATCGGGTTTGAACCCTGCCAAGTTCGACACCATTATCAATGGTGACACCGTGAAACTCTTCACCTTGAAGAACAAGAACGGCATGGAGGTATGCATCACCAACTATGGTGGCCGCATCGTCAGTTTGATGGTTCCCAACAAGGACGGTCAGTTCACGGACGTCGTTCTGGGTTTCGACAACATCGCTCAGTATGCAGACACCCTGAACTCTCCCTCTGACTACGGCTCAAGCGTTGGCCGCTATGCCAACCGCATCAAGGAAGGCGCTTTCAAGCTGGGTGAGGAAGCCTATCAGCTGAAACAGAACGACGGTCCCAACTGCTTGCATGGCGGTGGCACTACCGGCTGGATGAACCAGGTGTATAAGGCAGAGCAAATTGATGAGCAGACACTGAAGCTGACCATCATCGCTCAGGACGGTGAGAACGGATTTCCCGGTACAGTCACAGCAATCACTACCTATAAGGTAACTGACGACAACGTACTTGACATGACTTGGGAGGCTACTACCGACAAGGAAACCATTATCAATCAGACCAATCACAACTACTATAACCTGAGTGGCGACTTCACACAGGCCGCATACGATCAGGTTCTGTATGTCAACGCTGACAACTTCACGCCAAGTGACAAGCTGTATATCCCCACAGGCGAAATCAAGTCGGTTGAGGGCACTGCTATGGACTTCCGCACACCACACGCCATCGGTGACAGTATCAACTCTGACTTCGACCAGATTCAGAATGCTACCGGTTACGACCACAACTACTGCCTGAACACTTATAAAGACGGCAAGGGCGATGACACACAGGTATGTGCTTCTCTCTATAGCCCGAAGACCGGTATCTTCATGGAGATGTACACAAACGAGCCTGGTGTACAGGTTTACAGCGGTAACTTCCAGGGCGTTGGCAAGGATGCCGACATCATCCGCAAGCACGGCATTAAGTACCCGAAGCACGTTAGCGTATGCCTGGAGAGCCAGAAGTTCCCCGACAGCCCCAACCATCCTGAGTGGGCTAGCCCCGTTCTGAAACCGGGTGAGAAATATTTCAGCCACGCTGCTTACAAGTTCTCAGTAAAGTAAGTGTTCCTATTGTGTAAGAAAACATTTAGTAACAAATAAAAATTAATTATTCAACAACCAATGGACAAAATTTTCGAGGCGCTTAGCAACAATGGTTTTGCTATGGCCGACTATATGGTCTTTATCGTTTACATCATCATTCTTGTGGGTATGGGTCTTTTCCTGTCACGCACGAAGAAAGGTGAAGAGAAATCATCAACCGACTACTTCCTGGCCGGTAACACCTTAACATGGTGGGCAGTAGGTGCATCGCTTATCGCAGCTAATATCTCTGCCGAGCAGTTTATCGGCATGTCTGGTTCTGCCTTCGCATCTGGTATTGCTCAGGCAGCCTATGAGCTGATGGCTGCAGCCACTCTGCTCGTTGTAGGTAAGTTCCTGCTGCCGCTGATGATTGAGAAGAAGATTTTCACGATTCCTCAGTTCCTGCGTGAGCGCTACAACTGGGGGGTGGGCTTTGCCTTCTCTCTGCTGTGGCTGTTCCTCTACGTGTTCGTTAACCTGACCTCTGTGGCATGGCTCGGTGCTCTGGCTATCCAACAGATTCTGGGTCTTCCGACCGATATGGTTATCAACGTTGCCGGTATGGAGATTGACCAGGTTCGTATGTGCATCATTCTGTCGCTGTTCATCATCGCTGGTATCTACTCTATCTACGGCGGTCTGGCCTCTGTTGCCTGGACTGACGTGATGCAGGTAACCTTCCTTGTTGGTGGTGGTCTGATTACTGCTTATGCAGCCCTCTCCGTTATTGGTGCTGAGATGGGTATCGGTGGTGCATGGGACGCACTCGTACACATTAAGGATTATCTGGCTTCTATCGACGGTGACAAGCACTTCAACCTCGTCGTTACTCGTAATGAGGAGCTCTATCCTGTCATCAACGGTGTTGTCGATGGTGCTGGCAACATTGTCCAGAAGGAAGATCCGTTCTTCACCAATCCTGGTATCGTACTGATTTTCGGCGCTCTGTGGCTGACCAACCTTGGTTACTGGGGCTTCAACCAGTACATCATCCAGAAGGGTCTGGCTGCCAAGTCACTCGACGAGGCTAAGAAGGGTATGGTATTTGCTGCCTTCCTGAAGATTCTGATTCCTTTCATCGTATGTATCCCTGGTGTTTGCGCTTTCTACATCATGAACTCTCCCGAGTGCGATGGTTTGCGTGAGACACTGGCTGGTTCTATCAGCCGTTCAGATGATGCTTATCCTTTCCTGATTCGTAACTTCACACCGACCGTTGTCAAGGGTTTGTCATTTGCAGCTCTGGCTGCTGCCGTTATTTCTTCACTGGCATCTATGTTCAACTCTACCTCTACGCTGTTCACGATGGATATCTACAAGCAGTTCATCAACAAGAATGCCTCTGAGAAGAAACTGGTGAACGTTGGCCGTATGACCTCTGTCTGCGCTCTGATTATCGCCCTGATTGCCGTTTACCCGCTGATGGGCGGTATCGACCAGGCCTTCCAGTTCATTCAGGAATACTCAGCCTTCGTCTATCCCGGCGTAGTAGTCATCTTCGGTCTTGGCTTGCTGTGGAAGCGTGCCAGCGGTACTGCAGCCGTTGTTTGCGCTATCGGCACCTTTGCCTTCTCTATCATCTACAAGTTTGCCTTCCCCGAAATGCCATTCCTGATTCGTTCTGGTGTCGTATTCATCACACTGGTTATCCTGTTCGTATGGATTTCGCTGAAGAGCAACAAGGCTGTTCCTGCCGACGAACTTGACGAGCACACCATCAAGACTCAGTTGCGTTGGAGCACCATCATGTTCGTTGTAGCAGCCATCTCGCTGGTACTCTGCATTGGTGGCTTCTTCAATGAGACCATGCACATCCACGGTTTCGAGGGTGCTATGATATTCTTTGCTGCCATTACCGGCACAATCGGTATCTACCTCCGCTCAAATGCTCTTGACAAGGTACAGGATCCGAAGCTTGTGGCAATCGACCTGAATATCTTCAAGACCGACCGTGTGTTCAACATCGGTGCTATTGGCGTGATTGTTATTCTCACAATCCTCTATGTTGCCCTGTGGTAAGTCACTGGGAAGATAAATGACGACATACTATCAAGAATATCAAAAAGTCTTCTTGTCGGTCGACTGCATCATCTTCGGTTTCGATCACAGCAAACTGAAGGTGCTTATCGGCCGACGTCAGATGGATCCCGGTCGCGGTGAATGGAGCCTCTACGGAGGCTTCGTCGCCGCGAGCGAGAGCATCGACGAGTGTGCCAGCCGCACACTTTTTGAACTCACGGGGCTTCGCAATCTGTATATGCGTCAGGTAGGCGCCTTCGGACAGGTTGACCGCGACCCTGGCGAACGTGTAGTTTCTGTAGCTTACTACACCCTTATCAACGTCAACGACTACGACGAGAAGCAGTTGACCGAGCACGGCTTGGAGTGGGTTGACGTAAACGAACTGCCGCGACTCTACTCCGACCACAACAAAATGGTGTGCAAGGCTCTGAAACTGATGCGCCAGAAGCTGCGCACAGAACCTGTAGGCTTCCGCCTGCTGCCTTCACTGTTCACACTGACACAGCTGCAGCGCCTTTACGAGGCTGTCAAGGGCGAGGAGTTGGACAAACGCAACTTCCGCAAACGCATCAAGGAAATGGACTTCATCGAAAAGACCGAACTTATTGATAAGACCAGTTCCAAACGCGGTGCTTACCTCTATCGGTTCAATCGTCGTGCCTACGATGAAGATCCGAATTTTAAGCTCTAAACAGAGCATCCACTAATGACTCACGAATCAATTGATAACTCAAAAATACTATGTTAGAAGAACTGAAAGAAAAAGTATTCAAGGCCAATCTTGACCTCGTCAAGCACAACCTTGTCATTTTCACCTGGGGCAATGTCTCAGGCATCGACCGTGAAAAAGGACTGGTAGTCATCAAGCCATCGGGCGTTGACTACGACGTCATGAAAGCATCGGACATGGTGGTTGTCGACCTTGACGGTAATGTTGTCGAGGGCGACCTCAACCCATCGAGCGACACGCCGACACACCTTATTCTTTATAAAGCCTTCCCCGAGCTGGGCGGTGTTGTTCACACACACTCAACTTACGCCACCGCATGGGCACAGGCAGGCCTCGACATTCCTAATATCGGCACGACACATGCCGACTACTTCCACGATGCCATTCCCTGCACAGGTGACATGACAGCCGACCAGATGGCCGAGTACGAGAAAGAAACCGGTGTAGTCATTGTCAACCGCATTGAGTCGGCAGGCATCAACCCCGTCCACACCCCTGGCGTACTGGTCAAGAACCACGGTCCATTCTCATGGGGAAAAAATCCTGACAATGCCGTTTACAATGCTGTCGTCATGGAGCAGGTGGCCAAGATGGCTTTCGTGGCCTACAACGTCAACCCTCATCTGACAATGAACCCGCTGCTCGTCGAAAAGCACTTCTCTCGCAAGCACGGTCCAAACGCCTATTATGGCCAAAAAGGACAACAACACTAATTATAAACTAATAATAAAGAAAAAACTATGTTTGATAATTCAGAAATTTGGTGGGTGACCGGTGCACAACTGCTGTACGGCGGCGATGCCGTTGTAGCTGTTGACAGTCACTCAAAGGAGATGGTCGATGGTCTTAACAAGAGCGGCAACATCCCTGTCAAAATTGTATATAAGGGCACAGCCAACAGTTCCAAGGAAGTTGAGCAGATTATGCTCGCTGCCAACAACGATGCCAAGTGCGTAGGTATCATCACCTGGATGCACACGTTCTCGCCCGCCAAGATGTGGATTAAAGGCCTGCAGCAACTGCAGAAGCCCCTACTCCACTTCCACACACAGTACAACGCTGAGATTCCCTGGAGCGACATCGACATGGACTTCATGAACTTGAATCAGAGCGCTCACGGCGACATCGAGTTCGGTCACATCTGCACTCGTATGCGTGTGGCCCGCAAGGTTGTCTGCGGCTACTGGAAAGACGAAAAGGCTCAGAAGCAGATTGCCGTCTGGGCTCGCGTTGCAGCTGGCGTTGCCGATGCTCACAACGTGCGCTGTCTGATGTTCGGTATGAATATGAACAACGTTGCCGTGACTGACGGCGACCGCGTAGAGTTCGAACAGCGTCTGGGTTATCACGTCGATTACTACCCCGTCAGCTCGCTGATGGAGTACTTCAAACAGGTTACCGACGCAGAAGCCGACGAACTCGTCGAGGAGTACAAGAAACTCTACACCATCAAGATTGACGAGAGCGGCGAGCAGGTGTATTGGGAGAAGGTAAAAAACGCTGCCAAGGCAGAGATTGCCCTGCGCCGCGTGTTGAAGGACGAGGGCGCAACCGCTTTCACCACCAACTTCGACGACCTGGGCGATGCTAACATCGACGACCCCAACTTCTGCGGTTTCGACCAGATTCCCGGTCTTGCATCACAGCGACTGATGCAGGAAGGCTACGGCTTTGGAGCAGAAGGCGACTGGAAGACTGCCTGCCTTTACCGCACGCTATGGGTTATCCAGCAGGGCATGCCTACAGGCTGCTCGTTCCTCGAGGACTACACGCTTAACTTTGCTGGTGACAAGAGTTCTTGCCTGCAGAGCCACATGCTCGAAGTCTGCCCGCTCATTGCTACCGACAAGCCCAAGCTCGAGGTTCACTTCCTCGGCATCGGTATCCGCAAGCAGCAGACCGCCCGTTTGGTGTTCACATCGAAGACCGGTGCTGGCATCAAGGCCACCGTCGTTGACCTTGGCAACCGCTTCCGCCTGATTTCTCAGGAGGTAGAGTGCATCGAGCCCAAGCCCATGCCTAAGCTCCCCGTAGCCAGTGCTCTGTGGATTCCACAGCCTTCGTTCGAGGTAGGTGCAGCAGCATGGATTCTGGCTGGCGGTACTCACCACAGCGCCTTCTCCTACGACATTAACGAGGAGTATTGGGAAGACTTCGCCGAAATGCTGGGTATTGAGTATGTGAAGATCAACAAGCAAACCAACATTGCCGACTTCAAGCAGCAGTTGCGCAACAATGAGGTTTACTACATGTTGAACAAAGCACTGCGTTAAAAACACCTCCATACATATCAGAAAAAGCGGCTGGAGACAAACATTCTCCAGCCGCTTCTCTGTATGTATAAAGGCTGTAGTCTTGTACTGAAATAAGTTGACAAAGAGATACGGTTATTTTGCATGATATGGCAACAATCTTGATGACAAAGGGTTGACGATTGACAGTTGACGACAAGGTGTCTTAGCCTGAAATACGTTGACTCCTTCTAGGGCTCTTAAAAGTTAAAAAGAGTTATGAGAAAAGGTCAACATTTTGCACGCGCCTTCAAGCGTGCCGTAGCAGTGGAATATCTGCAAAGTGGTGAAGAACGTAAGGTG
>JAGBQP010000049.1 GCA_017632825.1 Prevotella sp.
CAGACTTCTGAGGGGCCGGCGGGCATATCGATGGCTACTTCGTGTAGGCTAACCTGTTGTTTGGCAGCCATAACATACTGGTTACCAGGACCGAAAATCTTATAGACTTTTGGGACGCTCTCCGTACCATATGCCATAGCTCCGATGGCCTGGACACCACCGATCTTAAAAATCTGACTGACACCGGCAACGCGGGCAGCCATCAGAATGGCGGGGTTTACCTTACCGTCGCGTCCGGGAGGTGTACAGAGCACAATTTCACGACAACCAGCTATGCGGGCAGGAGTTGCCAGCATCAGTACGGTTGAAAAGAGTGGGGCGGTACCGCCTGGGATGTAGAGGCCCACCTTTTCAATAGCTACAGCTTTCTGCCAGCAGGTAACACCAGGTTGCGTCTCCACCTTCTTGCCGGTAAAACGCTGCGACTCATGGAATGCCTTGATATTATGATGAGCCAGACGGATAGCCTCTTTCAGTTCGTTGCTAATCAGCTGCTCGGCTTCGTCCATCTCCGTTTGAGAAACGGAAAGCTCGTTGAGGTCAACATGGTCGAACTTAAGTTCATAGCCTTTAACGGCCTCGTCGCCTCGCAGGCGAACGTCGTTCAGTACGGCACTGACGGTTTGGTTTAACTCCGATACGTCCAGATGCGGGCGCTCCACAATCTTAGCCCAGTCTTCTCTTGCTGGATACTTTATAACGTTCACTATTCTATTTACTATAATCCTTCAACTAAATAATCATCTTCTCAATCGGCGTAACGAGAATGCCCTGAGCACCCATATCCTTCAGCTTGCCGATAATCTCCCAGAACTGTTTCTGGTCAAGTACAGTATGAACTGAACACCAATCGTCATCTGCCAGAGGGATAATGGTAGGGCTTTTCAGTCCTGGCAGCACGTCGATAATCTCTTGCAGACGAGCCTTGGGAGCGTTCATACGGACATATTTCTTGTCCTCGGCATCTTTCACAGCCTTGAAACGGAATAGCATTTGGTCCAACACTGCACGCTTCTCTTCAGAGAGCTGTTTGTTGCCAATGAGCAGAGCCTCACTTTTCATAACTACCTCAACCTCGCGCAGGTTATTGCTTACCAGCGTCGAGCCAGAGCTGACAATATCGAATATGCCGTCAGCCAGACCAATGCCCGGGCTGATTTCTACGGAACCCGTGATGACATGAATCTCAGCTTCTATATGATGTTCATGCAGGAAATGTCGCAGGATGACGGGATAGCTTGTGGCAATCTTCTTGCCTTGGAACCACTCCACACCAGGATAGTCAATATCCTTAGGAATTGCCAGCGACAGACGGCACTTCGAGAAGCCCAGACGTGAGATGATGTCGGCATCTTCGCCACGCTCCACAAACTCGTTCTCGCCAACGACGCCTATGTCGGCTACGCCGGAAGCAACGGACTGTGGGATATCATCGTCACGCAGATAGAGCACCTCCAACGGGAAGTTGGGTGACTGGACTAAAAGGGTACGCTTGCTGGCGCTGATTTTAATGTCTGCTTCATTGAGCAGGTTCATGGTGTCGTCGAAAAGACGGCCCTTTGATTGTACTGCGATTCGTAACATCTTTTTCCTTAAATCTCTAAATATCTTAAAATCGCCTACAAAAGTACGCAAATTTTCGTTGATGTGCAAGAAAATGCGTACTTTTGTGCCGCAAATGAGTAAATATTCACTTCTGTTACTGTCTGTTCTGCTTCTGATGACGGCTTGCCATCAGAAAAAGGAAGACCCTGTTACAACACCTTGGGGTACGGTCTTACAGGATTCCGTCGAGGTGTGCGAAGACTTCGACTTGAAGCAGATTCAAGGCGCCGGCGAGTTGATTATGGCTACTGTCAGTGGACCGCAGACTTGTTACGATTATCGTGGGCGGCAGCTTGGCTTGCAGTATTTGCTTTGTCAGCGTCTGGCTTCGCGTTTGGGTGTCAGTCTGCGTGTTGACCTCTGTCGAGACTCTGCAGAGATAGCCGATAAGCTGACGTCAGGCGATATAGACATAGCCGCATGGCCTACTCCCGGTAAACTTGAAGTAAATAAAGATAAGCCATTGCTCGCCAAAGAGTTAAAAACGTGGTATCGAGATAGTGTACTGGCCGAAGTTAAGAGGGAAGAAGCTTTAATTCTCTCTTCACGTGGCATCCGCCGTCGGGTCTTCTCGCCGATGCTCGACCGACATGGCGGTATCATCTCGCACTATGACAGTTATTTCATACAATATGCCCGAGCTATTCGATGGGACTGGCGCCTGCTGGCAGCTCAATGCTATCAGGAGTCAACCTTCGACCCAAAGGCAACTTCGTGGGCAGGCGCTCGTGGACTTATGCAGATTATGCCTGGTACAGCCGATCATCTCGGTCTTGCTCGTAGCGACATGTATAATCCAGAACGAAATATAGAGGCCGCTGTACGCTATCTTGGTGAGCTTGAACGCACATTCAGCGACATTCCAAGCCGTCAGGAGCGGACGAAGTTTGTGCTGGCTGCCTACAATGGCGGTCATTTCCACATTCGCGATGCTATGGCCCTGGCGCAGAAGAATGGTCGCGATGCTCGCCGATGGACGGATGTGGAACCATATGTGTTGAAGCTTTCGCAACCACTGTATTATAACGACCCTGTGGTAAAACACGGATATATGCGTGGCTCTGAGACCGTTGACTATGTTCAGAAGATTCAGGAACGCTGGAACGGTTACCGCGGTATAAAGACTATCCGAGCCGGTTTCCACCAGAACAATACTCCACAGAAAGCCAAGCACGAACGCAAGAAAAAATACCAGGTGTAAGGTCGGTTCTGTGAAGGGCTACGAGTTTCAAAAAAATCTCCATGAGTTTTGCGCAAAACTCATGGAGATTTTTTTGAAACTCATGGAGTATTTTCCGAAAGTCGTGCTCCTCTATTGTTGCGTCATCTTCATGACGTCCTCAAGTGTGAATTTTCCAGAGAAGACTATAACCGTTACTTCATCTTCTTCGTCCACAAGCATGATGACGGCCGACTGCTGTTTGCCTTCATGATGGAATATGTTTACCTTAGTGTCGTCTTCATTCATTTGCATGAGCAACTCATAATTGCCTTGAGCCATAATGGTTTTGACTTCGGCTTTGAGTTTTGACTGGGCAGCAGAGTTCTCGCTACTGATAATCTGTATGCCAGACAATTTGCCTGCCAGACTATTGATGTTGACACCTGGTACGGAGGGAGCCGCTTTCTTTCCGGCCGCACCGAGCATATATTTAGAAATATAGACGTAAGTGACGTTCTTCATGTCGGCGTATTTCTCAAAAGCTTTTACCTGTGCCTGTGCAGTGAGGCTGCTAAGAGCTACTATTATGCCGAATATAGCTTTTATAATTGTCTGTTTCATGTTATTTCAATTGATTTAGTTGTTTGTTAAAATCTTCTTCCGTCTTGTCGCTCAGGGCTTTTGCCTTTTCCAACTGTCCCATGCCCTTGTTTAGGTTGATGGCAAGTAATGTCAGGGCTCGTTCTGCCTCCAGTTTGGCCTTCACGGGGTCTTGGTAGGTGTCCTGCTCGGCTATGTTTGTATAATTGTCTTGATTCAGCAAGTGATATCCTATACCGAAGACGAGAGCGAAAGTGGCTGCGATGGCCGTATAGCGCAAAGGTCTTGGCATGAGAATGCGGCGTTTAGCTTTTTTCTCTTCTTGTTCCCATTCGTCAATCTTGTCAGAGAGACGTTTTTCCAGTCCTTCGGGAATGGGTATTTGTTCCAATGCATTCAGATTCAGTTCGTCCATGTCTTCGTGATTTTAATAAATTGTTCTTTCAATTTCTTTTTCGATCGCATGACAATGATGCGGATATTGCCTTGTGAGAGCCCGGTATCTTGTTCTATCTCCTCGTAGGAGTGTTCTTCCATCAGGTGCATTTTGATGATTCTGGCATCTCTTTCGGGCAGCTGCTGTATGAGTCCTACCATCTGCTGTGCCTCGTCTTTGGCATCTATCTGGCGGTCCATACTACGTTCGTCTGGTGGACTGTCTTCGTTCTTTAGTTCCGAGGTGTCCAGGCGTTTCAGTCGCCGCTGGTCCACAAACAGGTTACGCATCATGCTTATAAGATATGTCTCCTTTGTGGCTTCATTGGGCAAGTTGTCACGCTTTTGCCAGAGTTTCAGGTACATATCCTGCAGCAGGTCTTCTGCGTCTTGCTGATTGCCCGTCAGGTGGTATGCCACTCTGTAGAGCAACTTGTGGTGAGGCATGAACCGTTGCTTGAATTCCCTTGAGTCCATTTGTGACAATTGTAATGGGTTCTCTTCTTAGTCGTTGTCTCCGTTCTGCTCCATTTCCA
Organism: Prevotella sp.; assembly: GCA_017632825.1. The sequence continues at coordinate 4,339 of JAGBQP010000049.1, forward strand.
TCAGCTGAGCGATGTCAAGCGTACCGTCGAGAACAACTAGCGAAGCCTCATCCTCATCCAGAGCAAAGATGATGTTGGTAACTTTCTTTCCTTTCTTGGCTTGATAGATTTTCACGACTTCGCCATCCTCGTCCTTGACGTCGACGAGTGGTTCCCAGTCCTTGCCCTTAATGTGATTCAGCACAACTTCCTTCATCTGATTGACTGATTCCAGATTGTCTGTTGTGTAGATTTTGATGTCTTTAATCTTGTTAAACGTGTCCTTGCCGATGTTGATTGATTCGCCGATATGCAGATCCTCACCTTTCATGGAGGCTAGCTTCAATAGCATTTTGTTGATGTGAACACATTCCACGTCCTTAATCTTTGCAAGGTTGTCAAATGTCTTATTCCGGGCTTGAGCACCAGTACATATTAATGCTAATATGACACAGACGGTCAACTTCTTCATTGTCTTCAACGGACAAAATGTTTTAGATAAATGATTCATCTTTCTTTGAATGTTTAATTGTTGATTACTGTTCTTGTAAAGTGTCATCGATGAACGCTTCTATCTAAATATACGAGTGTTCTTTCGGGTTTGTTACAACAAAGATGAAAAAAAAGTTGTTTTGTACGGATGAATTTACAACAGACCTTTTGTTGAAGGCAGTTCATAATGGTAGACATCACGACGTACGGCCATTTTGATGCTGCGGGCAAGTGCCTTGAAGATGCCCTCAATCTTGTGATGCTCATTCTCGCCTTCGGCCTTGATGTTCAGGTTCATCTTGGCTGCATCGCTGAGCGATTTGAAGAAGTGTAGGAACATCTCTGTTGGCATATCGCCTACGTGTTCGCGGTGGAACTCGGCGTCCCACACTAGCCAGGGGCGCCCGCCGAAATCCAGGCATACCTGACAGAGACAGTCGTCCATTGGCAGCGAGTAGCCGTAACGCTCTGTGCCTCGTTTGTCGCCCAAAGCTCGCAGCAGGCACTCGCCTAAAGCCAGCGCCGTGTCCTCGATGGTGTGATGCTCATCGACGTTGAGATCACCCTTGGTGTGTATCGTCAGGTCCAGCCCGCCGTGCTTGCCAATTTGCTCCAGCATGTGGTCGAAGAAGCCCAGACCGGTCGAGATGTCGCATTGTCCTGAACCATCGAGGTTCACCTTTATATATATGTCAGTCTCTTTTGTCGTACGGCGTACCTCTGCCGTTCGTTCACCAGCAAACAGCAGTTCTGCAATACGGTCCCACGTCATACCGTCGCGTCCAAGGATAAGTGCCTTACAGCCAATGTTGCGTGCAAACTCGGCATCGGTCTCGCGGTCACCGATTACGTAGGAGTTGGCGATATCGTACTGTGGGTCGTTCATATATTTCTCGACCATTGCCGTACTCGGTTTGCGTGTGGGTGCATGGTCTTCGGGAAAATGGCGGTCAATGAGCTGTTCGTCAAACGTGATGCCCTCGCCTTCCAGTGTCTGAAGAATAAAGTTGTGGACGGGCCAGAATGTATCCTCGGGGAATGACGAGGTACCCAGGCCGTCTTGGTTGCTTACCATGACAAAGCGGAAGTCGAGCTTCTGACGGATAAAGGCCAAGTTGCGGAACATTCCGTTGGTGAACTTCAGTTTCTCGAAAGCATCGATTTGTTCATCGGCAGGTTCCTCTATGAGGGTGCCGTCGCGGTCGATAAAGAGTATGCGTTGTTGTTTCATTGCTAATGTTTGATGGTTTTGGGTGCAAAGATAACAAAAAAACTCCATTCGTCGCGGTCATTTTCTAATTATTTCTTTCTTTCGCACTGATGAAGGTTGCCTGCACGACGAAAAAACTCAAATTTCATTTGGTTTTTTGCGCGGTTTGCACTAACTTTGCTCCCAAATTGCAAAACATGAAGAAAATCAGATGGGGTTTCATTGGCTGTGGCGAAGTGACCGAGATGAAGAGCGGACCAGCCTTCAGCGAAGTCGAGGGAAGTGACGTGGTGGCTGTAATGAGCCGCCACGAAGAGCATGCCCGAACATATGCTGTAACCCATAATATACAGAAATGGTACACCGATGCACAGGAGCTGATAGATGATCCAGATGTGAATGCCGTCTATATAGCAACACCACCATCAAGTCATGCTACCTATGCCATTATGGCCATGAAGGCAGGAAAACCTGTTTATGTGGAAAAGCCGTTGGCAGCAAGCTATGAGGACTGTGCCCGCGTTAATCGTGTCTCAGAGCAAACGGGTGTGCCTTGTTTCGTGGCCTACTACCGACGTTATCTGCCATACTTCCAGAAGGTGCGGCAGATTGTTGATGATGGTATCATTGGTCGTGTCATGAATGTTCAGGTACGATTTGCCTGGCCGCCACGCGAAGAGGACTATGGCAAGGACGGAGAATTACCCTGGCGCTTGCAGCCAGATATAGCAGGAGGTGGCTACTTCTATGACTTAGCCCCCCATCAGTTGGATCTTTTGCAAGAGATGTTTGGCGTCATTCTTGAGGCCCACGGCATGCGGGCTAATCGCGGCCAGCTGTATAAGGCGGAAGATACGGTGAGCGCCTGCTTTAAGTTTGAAAACGGTCTGCCAGGCTCTGGTTCTTGGTGCTTTGTGGCTCACGAGTCAGCGCATGAAGACCGTATTGACATCGTTGGCGATCGCGGCTCGCTCAGTTTCTCTGTCTTTGACTATGCTCCCATAAAGTTACACACCAGCGATGGTACCGAAACCTTGCATGTGCCCAACCCGCCGTATGTTCAGTTTCCGCTTATTAAGAATGTCATTGAGCATCTGCAGGGACTGAGTGTTTGTACTTGTACCAGTGTGTCGGCTACACCTGTGAACTGGGTGATGGACCGCATTCTCGGGAAGATTTGATGTTATTATAAGATTATTGTTTATTATTTGAGTGATGACCAGAACCTTAATCCTTATACTTGTATTGATGTGTGCACAGGAAACGCTTGGCATGAGTTTCCTGAAGCGCATTATACGTGGGTTCGACCGGTTAGACACACTCTATATAGAGCCGCAGCATTATAATCTGACGATAATGATGCAGGGAACGTACACGTTGGACCAATATACGATTGTCAGTCAGCAGGGGCAAGAGGTAACCCTTTCGCCCGATCCCAAGATAAAAGTGGGGCCTTATATTGGGTGGCGCTGGTTCTTTGCAGGCTATACTTTCGACTTGAAGAATTTAGGTTTTAATAACAACGGTCAGAAACGTGAGTTGGACCTCAGCATCTACTCATCTCAGATAGGTGTTGATCTCTTTTACAGACGTACGGGTAGTGATTACAAATTACGTAGTGTCAACTTAGGCGACGGCGTTGATACTCAGAAGTTGGAGGATATTCCTTTTGATGGTGTAAGTGCTGGCATTTCTGGTGTGAATATCTATTATATTTTCAACCACGGACGCTTCTCATATCCCGCAGCTTTCAGTCAGAGCACGTTACAGAAACGAAGTTGCGGCTCATGGATTGCGGGAGTCGGATACACACGCAACTCGCTTGACCTGGACCATGAAAAACTGCAGAGAACTATAGACACACACCTCGGAAAGGATGTGGTACAAGTGGATACAAGTCTTTACTTCAAGCATATACAGTATACGGACTACACTATTTCAGGTGGATATGCTTGGAACCAAGTGTTACCACACCATTGGCTGCTGGCAGCCAGTGGACAACTCGGGGTGGCGTATAAAAAATCTACTGGCGATATTGAGGGAAACGCTCAGGCAGGGTTCAACTTTGAGAACATCAACTTGGATGCTGTTGGACGTTTTGGCGTTGTCTATAATAATATGAGATGGTATGCTGGTATGAGTGCGATTATTCACACGAACAACTATCATAAACCACGTTTCCGCACGAATAATACTTTTGGGAATGTCAACCTCTACGTGGGGTATAACTTTGGCTTGAAGGGAAAGTATCGGAAAAAGAAGGAAACAGAGAATTAAGCAGTAAGAGGAATGAAGTACTACATATTATTAATAATAGGTATGTTGCAGGGACTGATGCTGAGGGCTCAGACTGTAGAACCGGTTGACACTCAACTGGTATGCAGTTTGTTAGCAGAGGCTCGTCATTTACCGGCAACAACCAATTATACGCTTCACTTTGCCCGCAAGTTACTTGGGCGCCCCTATGTCGCACATACACTGGAAGTGAACCGTGAGGAGCAGTTGGTAGTGAATACAAGACAACTGGATTGTACTACATTAGTGGAGAATGTAGTAGCTCTGACGCTCTGCATGCAGCGACACCTCTATACAGCACGCGATTTTATGAATGCATTAGTGGAAATGCGTTACCGTGGTGGTATTATCAATGGTTATGTCAGTCGTCTGCATTATTTTACAGACTGGATAGAAGATAACACCCGAAAGGGATTAGTGTCGGAACAGCAAGAGCCGATTCCGCCTTTTACAGCCGTACAAACTATTCACGTTGGCTATATGAGTCAGCATCCGCAGTCATACCGAGCACTGAAGGAGCATACCGAACTGGTGCCGGTTATCAAGGCACAGGAGGATAGTCTCAATGGACGACAATACCGATATATTCCAAAACAAGATGTCCGTAATAGTGAGGTCTTGCGAAAGGCCATTTGTGATGGCGACATAATAGCAATTACTTGTAATAAACCAGGGCTCGACATTGCTCACTTGGGGTTTGCCGTATGGCGGAAAGATGGACTGCATCTTTTGAATGCCTCGCAGTTACACAAGAAAGTTGTGATTGAACCGATGACGTTAGGAACGTATTTGCAGAAACATCCTTCGCATACCGGTATACGCATCATTAGAATCAACAAATAGCTGAATGTGTGCCTGCTGTCTAAATAAAAACTGATAACAATTTAAACTTTAACAGAATATGGAACTTCCCGATTTTATGAGTTATTCCAACAAATTCTCGCAGAAGGACTTTGTTGACAAGATCGCACGTATTGCCAAACGCGCTGGTGCCAAACTCATTTATGCTGCATTATTGCTCTACTACACCTTGCAAAGCAATCGCATCAGTACTAAGGACAAAGCCATCATCGTTGGTGCGTTGGGCTATATGATTAGTCCTCTTGATGTCATTCCCGATGCTATTCCCATTGCAGGACTGACCGATGACCTGGCTGTTTTACTGTATGTGCTGAAGAAAATTTGGGTTGACGTTGACCCTGAGGTGAAGGAACGTGCCAAGCAGAAGCTAGTCAACTGGTTTGACGAGGACGAGATACAGGAGATTGACTCTTTGTTTGATTAAATCCTATCTGAGATAAGGATTTGTCTGCAGTTCTCGCCCTATAGTTGTCTCCGGACCATGTCCGGGGAGAACTCGTGTGTCGGTTGGTAATAAAGCCAGTTGCTTCAAACTAGACTGCATGTCTTTCCAACTACCGCCTTCAAAGTCAGTACGTCCAATACTCTGACAGAAAAGCGTATCACCAGAGAACAAGAGTTTCTCTTCGGCACAATAGAAGCAGCACGAGCCGACAGAGTGCCCTGGCGTAGAGAGAACTGTAAGGAGATGGCTGCCAAAGTTGAAAGTGGCGTTAGAATCAAAAAACATACCGACGGAGGCTTGCTCCTCGGTATAGCTGCAGCCCATCATCTGACGCATCTGCCGTTCTAAGTCTGCTATGGCCTCGTCACCATGAGGCAGACAGGGCTTGAGATGATAATGCTTCCATATTGTGGCGTTGCCGAAACAATGGTCGAAGTGTGCATGTGTACACAGCAGGTGGCGTAGGGTGAGTTGCTGTTCGTCAACATAATTGATAATGGCCTGACGTTCTGCTTCATAATAGGCACCGCAGTCGATGATTACGGCCTCACGACTCTCATCGCTCACCACGTAACAATTTTCCTGCAACATATTGCAGACGAAGCGTTGTATTTTTATCATACCGGTACGTAAACGACGTATTTTTCCTTAAACCATTCTTCCTCAAACCATTGGCTGATTTCCTCAATCTCAACCTGGTTTCGAAAGTCATTTGTTTCCCCTTCAATATTACCGCCTTTGAGACAGATGACACCGTTACCGATGACGTTATGCTGCTGACGCGAAATGTTTTTGCGGACTATCTTTAACAGGTCGGGTAGGGGCATGACGGCACGACTAACGATGAAATCATACTGCCCATGTTCCTCTTCACCACGCAGGTGAACGGCCTTACAATTCTTGAGGCCGATAGAATTGATAACTTCTTGTGCTACACGTATTTTCTTTCCTGTTCCGTCAATTAACTTGAAGGTGCATTGAGGCAACATAATGGCGAGTGGAATACCAGGAAACCCACCTCCAGTACCGAAGTCTAGTATCCGTGTGTTGGGCTGAAAATGGTAGGCACGCGCTATAGCTAACGAGTGGAGTACATGGTGCTCGTAGAGGTTATCTATATCCTTACGTGAGATAACATTGATTTTAGCATTCCATTCACGGTAGAGTGCATCAAGCTGTTCCAGTTGCTGCCGCTGGGTATCTGTCAGTTCTTTGAAATATTTATCTATAATATCCATATGATTCATTTATCGTTTGATTTCCAATTCGATTAGCCCCTCGCTGTACGGAGCGATTTCGTAGGGATTGAAGATGAAGGTCACTTTGTCTTTATCAATAATGTAATTCTCCGGAATGAACATATCCATTGAATATAGGTAACCTTGTTGATGCAGGGCTTCAATAGTTCTTTGTCCAGTTTTGTCAAGGAGTGCTTTCAGTAACTTTTTCGTTAATGCAGCTTCATTGTCGGCGCCAAAAATGTCTGTGAGAGATACCTGATGTCCAGTCTTATTATCGAAGTTCAATGTCAGACGCTGGCTTATGCCGTGTGCTCCTCCTTCATAATAATCCAGATTAATGATATAGTTTGTAATACCATTCTCATTGTCGATAGCTTCGGTAGTTACGTTGTAACGATATTCATACCAAGCATGTTTTGCAGCATCGGCACGATCCTCACGATATAACGGGCCCATGTTCTGGCGGTAGCCACGTGTATAAGTATTTGCAAATGAGTCAACAGCAGCCTGTATACTGAGATTATCCATGTCAAAAATCTTTTGGACAATAGCTTCATTCATTAGGCGTCCCGGCTCACTGGTGGCATTTTTGGCCTGTAACACTTCCAGTTTAACCTGACATTGAGGTGCATCCTTGCTGTTGTCAATGCTGACAGTCTTTTCACTTTTGATAAGCTCGAAGTTTGACGATGTACTACTAGACTTACTGCTGCATGATGAAAGCATCAGCAGAATGAGCAGAACTATTGTGGGATAAAGGCAAATATGTTTCATATCGGAGGACAAAGGTACGAATAAAATTGAGAATTGAGTATTGAATATCGTTTTTTATTTACTGCCAATGCGCTTTTTCTTGTTTTCTTGCTTGTTTCTCCTCATTTATTCGTACCTTTGCAGACCTATGAAAGAATTAAAAGCAGCATTATTTGACCTTGATGGCGTGGTGTTCGATACAGAACCGCAATACACCATCTTCTGGGGCAGTCAGTGTCAGTTGTATCATCCGGAGCATCCAGGGTTGGAACATGAGATTAAGGGTTCAACGCTCACGCAGATTTACGACCGATGGTTTAATGGTCATTTAAAGCAGGAACGCGACATCATCACCCAGCGGTTAAATGCCTTTGAGCAGCAGATGAGTTTCAATTATGTTGATGGCTTTGTGTCATTTGTGGAGGAATTGAAGAAACACGGTGTGAAAACAGCTGTTGTAACAAGTAGCAATGTCCCGAAGATGGAGAGTGTATATCGTCAGCGTCCTGAGTTTAAGCAACTTTTTGATGCTGTTCTAACGAGCGAGGACTTTGCCCACTCCAAACCTCATCCAGACTGCTATTTGCGTGGTGCACAGCGTTTTGGAGCATCTCCTTTAGAGTGTGTGGTTTTTGAAGATAGCATCAATGGATTGCGTTCTGGCAAAGCGTCTGGTGCAGTTGTTGTAGGTCTTTCTACTACATTGCCCGTAGAGTCTATCATTGAGCTGAGTGATATTCAGATTTCCGACTATTGTTCACTTGATTACGAAAAAATATGCGAAATCTTTGCGCGGTTCGCTGAAAAATAGTATCTTTGCAATAGAAAACTAACAACTCTAGATGAATTCTCAGAACACTCCGGTACACATCCGCCTTTGGCATAGGGATTTTTGGATGATGTCAACGGCATCTTTTTTGTTGTCGGCATCTATCTATATGCTGATTCCCGTTTTGCCTGTTTGGCTCATAGAAACTGAGCATTTCAACATGTTGCAAGTGGGCGCAGCTATGGGCATTTTCGGTTTGGGCTTGTTCCTTTTTGGCTGTTTTTGCAACTATTTGGTTCAACGTTTCCGTCGAAATAAAATATGTGTCCTTTCCATATTCCTGGTGACAGCCTGTTTGGCAGCCCTTTACTACATACATGGCATGACCAATCAGTATGTTGAAGTACGCGTCATTCTTTTGCAACGTTTGTTACTTGGTGCGATGTTCGGTTTGGCCCAGATGGTTTTGTTGTCTACCTTGATTATCGATTCAACAGAATCCTTCCGACGTACCGAAGCCAATCATTCTTCAGCTTGGTTCTCGCGTCTTGCTTTGTCCATAGGACCGATGATGGGTCTCGTTCTTTTTAATTATATCGGGTTCGACGCTGTATTATTAGCATCCATGATATCTTCTTTGGCCGCTGCTGCTTTGATTATGGCAGTCATCATACCATTCCGTACTCCGGAAGAAACAGCACACGTCTTCAGTTGTGATCGCTTCTTGCTTGTTCGTGGCTGGGTTCTGCTATTGAATTTCTTACTGTTCTCATGTGTCGTGGGTATGCTTTTGTCGAGAGGATTATCAGACCGTTTTTATGGCATGATGATGGTAGGGTTTTTGTTGGCATTATTAGCACAGCGTTTCGTTTTTCGTGATGCTGAACTTAAGAGCGAAGTCGTAACAGGCTTGATTCTGCTGTTTGCAGCCCTGCTCATGATATATTTCCGTCCATTGCCAGTAATCTGGTATCTGGCACCTGCTTTCCTAGGATTGTCTATTGGCATTATAAGCTCTCGTTTCCTTCTCTTCTTTATCAAGCTGAGTCGTCATTGTCAGCGTGGAACCAGCCAGAGTACATATATGCTCGGTTGGGAGAGTGGTCTGGCATTAGGTATTGGCATTGGGTATGCATGCTTCGATAATGAAAATACAGATATGCTGTTACTTGTTGCCATGCTACTGACTATCGGTGCTTTATGTATGTATATGTATTACACACATAATTGGTTCATTGTACACAAAAATCGTTAATTATTAAGTATTATGTTTTCTGGAATCATTGAGGATTTTGCTACGGTCAAGCTTATTAATCACGACCGTGATAATATAGATTTGACGTTGACATGCTCGTTTGTTAACGAGTTGAATATTGATCAAAGTGTTGCTCATAACGGCGTTTGTCTCACGGTTGTTGATATTTCAGATGGATGCTACACTGTTACAGCGATGAAAGAAACACTTGACCGTTCAAACCTGGGCCTGTTGAAGGTTGGCGATAAGGTGAATGTGGAGCGTTCAATGATGATGAATGGTCGTCTCGATGGCCATATTGTCCAAGGTCATGTTGACACGACGGCTCGCTGTATCGAAAAAGAAGATGCTGACGGTTCTACCTATTTCACTTTTGAATATGCCGACAACCCAGAGATGGCACGACGAGGGTATTTCACGGTTGACAAAGGGTCTGTCACTGTCAATGGCGTCAGTCTGACCGTTTGCCGTCCTACCAATCATACCTTTCAGGTTGCTATTATTCCTTATACTTTAGAGCATACCAATTTCTGCGATATACATGTAGGTTCAATCGTCAATTTAGAATTTGATATTCTTGGAAAATATATTGCGCGCTTACAGCAATTGCAATAATTATTTTTTTTATGAGGAAATTAAACAGGAGTTTTGCCTATGATGTGGTGAAGCTCCTGTTTTCATATGTCTTTGCGGGTAGCAAAAAGGAAGGGGCCGTACCGATGATGTGGTGAAAACTCCTGTTTCACACGATGTGGGTGTTCTCCGTCGTTGTAATCCACCGGCTTCTCAGCTCCCCTATACAGGGTAATAACATGGCCCGCCATAGACAAAAGAAACATTCCCATTTTCTGGATTATTGTAGAGTATCCCGATCTATCAGGTACGACCCCTATGGGTTGTTAATCTTCTATTATTTCAAAATCGTCCGTTTCTTCGGATGCGGAAGTCGCTCCTTCCGTCGTTTTTTGGTATTCGCTTTGCTCCTGTTCCATGGAAGCAGATCTTATCTGTGTATTTTGCTCGCGATATTGCTCAGGTGTCAGTCCCATACGCTGTTTGAAAGCGTTTGTTATGTTTTCCGTTTTTCCGAATCCAGTTAGCTTGGCAATCTCACTGATAGATTTATCTGTTTGTTCTATGAGTTCAATAGCCTTCCTGAGTCTGAAGTCCTGTAGATAACGTTGGGGGCTCAGACCAGTTAAATCGTCGATACGTTTATAGAAGTTTGTTCGACTCATATTGGCCATTGCTACCATTTCGTCAGTATTGAGTTTCGCGTTGCTGAAGTTATCTTCCAGCCATGAGCGTAACATATCCATAAACTGCTTGTCTTCCTCCTTGTCAAAGTTGTATTCAACTGGCAGTCTGAACTGTCGGATGTTCTCTTCGTAGGAGAGACGGCGCTGACGCCAGAACATAATGCACAGTGAGAGTGCGCCTAACAGAATCATGTAGAACCACACAGCTGTTTTTGAGAGAAAGAAGTATGGTGGCACTACAATTTCCAGAATACGTTCATCATAACTATTAGGCGATTCCAGAAGGAATGCTTTTATTTTGAGGTGGTAAATGCCTGTCGGTAGTGACGCATAACTGATTGTTCTCGACTTGTCTGCATTATGCCATTGTGTATCGTATCCTTCCAGCATATATTGATAATGTACGCGATGCTGGAGCTGATAGTTAAGTGATGCGAATCGAACGGCAATGATGCTGTTATGGTCTTTCAGAATGACACGCTTGCTCTCCGGCACATAATAATCAAAGGTACTGTTCATTCTCGGACTTTGAAGTTCATCATTCAGATAAAAGTCCGTGATACGCAGTTTCAGCATAGAGCCGTTGCCTGATGATAGTTTCTTGCGGTCAACCGTATAGTATCCGTTGAGTGTACCAAAAAGAATGATGTCATTAGGAAGAGCTATGGCTGAGCCTTCTGACAACATGACGTCGCCTACGCCCTCCAGACTTCCAAATGTGGAGAATATCTTCTTACGGACATCAAACGAGCACAGCATATAGTCAGTCGCAAACCACACGTTATTGTGGTGGTCTATGGTGATACTTTTTATTTCTTCCGATGGCAGTCCGTTTTCCGTTGAGTAAGTATCAAACATCCATATACCTTTCTTGTCTTTACTGATAGTATGCGACAGACCGCCACCATTGGTACCTACCCACATGGAACCCTTCTTGTCGCATGCCAGACAGACGATGTCGGTACTCATCAGGATTTTATTTGGTTGTTCCTGTGTATTTTGTAGTTTGTTAATTGTGATGTTGTTGTCTTTCAAAGACATAATCAGAATACCATCAGTAGAGCCAGCCCAGACTTTTCCTTCATTATCGATTGCTATAGCTCGGATTTTCATGAAAGCGTTGTGCGGATAGCGTCTCATGACATTTTTATAATGATATGCTCGGTAGTTACCATCCTTTCTCGGGACGAGCACATTGACACCTCCACCGTATGTTGCAATCCATATATTGCCATGTTTGTCTTCGACTGACTGGTATGCAGCATCGCTACTGAGAGACCAGATGTCGGCATCGTTGTGACAGAAGTTTCTGACGTCATAGCCTCCACCATCTAATGGCCTGACGCGGAACACTCCGCGATCTTTCGAACAAATCCAGTAGTTGCCCTTTGAATCTTTAGTCAGACCATATGGTCGTCCTATAGATTTTCCTGTATTATCAGCAGTAATGGTAGTGCGGCTACCGTCGGGACGTATAACATAAATACAACCATTCTTGTTGCCTATTAACAGCAGTTTTCGCTGTTCGTCGTAGTACATGGCGCGTATCTCGTTGTCCAAGGGCGACGACGAGCCCGGTACGATCTGCGTACTTGTAATTGTGTTCTTTTGAATCTCCAGTTTGTCAAGCGCGCGTCGGCTTGTTGACTCCCAAACTACTCCTTCGTCCAATTCTAAACTTGCATTGACGGTATTCGACAGATTCCACGGATTTGTCGGGTCATTGTGGAAATATTCTATCTCGTCTGTGTTACGGTTGTAGTAACCATATCCTCCGTGGTTCATGCGTATCCAGAGGTACCCCATTGCTTCGCGGAAGCTGGAGCCACGGGTGTCTTGTTCAGGAATAGGTACATTCTGCTGAAAGCGTTTGATGTCGTTGGTAGAAGGGCGGTAGCGGCAGACGCCGTTTTCAAAGTCCGAGAACCATACGGTGCCGTAGTTGTCAACATACAGGCCGGTAATCTCGCCGTTAGCCTCGGTAATGGCCTTTGGTGCCTGTCCGTACGAGAAGGTCAGAATCTTTCCCGAGCGCGTACCAACATATATATTATAGCCATTCGAGTAGAGTATGCAGACGTCCTCATCAGTGAACAGTCCCTTGTGCTCTATGGACAGATTGTTGATATCCAGACGGTGAACACCCTTGTCTGTACCTACCCAGATGTCGTTATGATAGCCTTCTGCCATGCATTTCACCGTCATGTTGGTGGTCATGATGAGCTGCGGCTCATTGTTGCTGGGGTTGTTGGGGTCGAGTCTCATTTTGTAGAGGCCAACGCCGTCAACCGATGCAAGCACGTCGCCGCCGCTGGTGACGACAAGCGGATACTGCGTGCGCAGGTCGTCATGTCCGTTCACGCTTTGAAGTGGGTTGATGAACTGGTCTCGTTTTCTGTCGAGAACAAAGATTCGTCCGTCGTACATGCGCATCCAGATGTTCTGCCAGTTGTCAACCACCAAGTCAAGAATGCGGTTGTGCAGATTGGGTATATGGCTACCGTTACCCGTGCGATAATTGTAGAAATTATAGCCATCGAAGCGCGACAGACCGTTCCATGTTGCTATCCATACAAATCCGTAATCATCTTGTACCATGCACGATATCGCATTGCTGCTCAGACCGTTTTCGGTCGAGAAGTGCGATAGCGAAGCTTTCAGTCCTTGCGCCTGGTTGCTAGTGGCAAAGCCGATGGCAACGATGCTGATGGCTATGATTTGGTATAGTCGTTTCATGAAACAGTTTGCTTTTACGGCGCTAAGGTACAGAATTAATTCCATATAGCGAAATTATTAAGATAATTTAATTTGTTTTTTCCCGTTTTTCCGTGATGTTGTGAAACTATTATTGTACCTTTGCACGAAATTCTGACGATACATGATGGAAAACGATACTCTTTTGTCTGCGTTGAACGAAAGCCAGCGCGAGGCGGTCCTCTTCTGCGACGGACCGTCACTTGTCATTGCTGGTGCCGGTTCAGGAAAGACGCGTGTGCTGACCTATAAGATAGCTTATTTACTGGAACAGGGCATGCAGCCGTGGCAGATTCTGGCATTGACGTTTACCAATAAGGCAGCGCGTGAGATGAAGGAACGTATAGCCCGTCTGGTAGGTGACGAGCGTGCCCGTTACCTTCAGATGGGAACCTTTCACTCTGTTTTCGCCCGCATCCTGCGTGCCGAGGCTGACAAACTGGGCTTTCAGCCTAATTTCACCATCTACGATCAGTCGGATGCCCGTTCGCTGGTGAAGACGATTATCAAGGAGATGGGCCTTGACGACAAAGTGTATAAGCCCGCTTCTGTGGCCGACCGCATCTCGATGGCCAAGAACCATCTTGTGCTGCCCGTCCACTATGCCAGTACGGCGTGGGCCGTTGACGATGCCGCGTCGAAGCGTCCTGCCGTCAAGGACATCTATTTACGCTATTCCGAACGTTGCCGTCAGGCTAATGCTTTAGATTTTGACGATTTGCTTGTACAGACATATGTCCTTTTTGATCAGCATGAAGACGTGCGTCGACGGTACGCAGAAAAGTTTCAGTTCGTGTTGGTTGATGAGTATCAAGATACTAATTATGCCCAGCAGCAGATAGTGCTACAACTTACCCATGAGCGCCAGCGTGTCTGTGTTGTTGGCGATGATGCCCAGAGCATCTATAGTTTCCGTGGTGCCAATATCGACAATATTTTGAATTTCCGTGAAGCTTATGACGATGCTCGCCTATTTAAACTTGAGCAGAATTACCGTTCTACGCAGCTCATCGTTCAAGCTGCCAATTCTCTTATTCGTAAAAATGAGCGGCAGATACAAAAGGATGTTTATAGCTGTAATGAGGTGGGCGACATGCTGACACTGAAGCCTGCCTACTCCGACCGTGAGGAGGCGCTCATCGTGTGTCAGGACATTAAGCGGCTGCGCCGTGAGGACAAGTGTAGCTATAGTGATTTCGCCATTCTGTACCGGACCAATGCACAGAGCCGTTCATTTGAGGAACAGATGCGTAAGGATAATATCCCTTACCGTATCTATGGCGGCCTTTCCTTCTATCAGCGTAAGGAAATCAAGGACGTCATAGCCTACTTCCGCTTGGTGGCCAACCCCGACGACGAGGAGGCTTTCAAGCGTATTGTCAACTATCCGACACGCGGCATCGGCAATACGACCATCGACAAGATTGTCAGTACGGCCAATAAC
>JAGBQP010000004.1 GCA_017632825.1 Prevotella sp.
CAGTATGGCATCCGTATTGGTGGTGCGGCTGAAGGCTGTTCCCTTCATGATGGCCATACGGGTGTTCGTGTAGAATACGGAGTCGCGTTTGTCGACCGTATTGTCGTAGTTGAAATAGTTCTGGTATTCGTCTACGAGTTTACGCCACGCCTCATTGGTGGGCATCAGCACCCAGTAAGTGCTGTCCTCATTGTTCAGACGGGCATTGAGGAAGTCGTAGTCGAAGAGATCGTTCTGTTGACGGAACACAGAGTCGAGGTAGATGGTGCGTCCGTCCACGATGCCGCCTTCCACACTTTTGCTGGCTTGGAACTCCTTGCGGTAGAAACGCTCATTATAAAAGAAACTGTACAGACTGTCCAACTCAGCATCGCGACGCATATACTCAAATACGTTCGGGAAGTAGTCGACCAGACTGCTCACGGTAAACAGCACACCATTGCTATAGAGCTTGTTGCTGCTGGTCAGAGGACTGTTGCCAATCTTGCTGGAAGTGAGCAGAATGTTCTTGCCGTTCATCATCATGATGGTATCGTTGCTGGCTTGAGAAACGGAGTAGTTGTACAATGCGATATGGTTTTGCAGGAACTCCTTGATGGTGCTGTTGTCTTTGTCGTCAACCTTACCCTTCTCAGCATGATAGGCAGCAATGAGTCTGTCGGCCTCTTCCTTGGAGAAACAACTGTTGGTAGGCGCAAAGACGGTGAACGCCTGTGCAGAGGCCAGCGACTTGTCGTAGCCACATGCCTCGACAACGCTACTGAAGTTGCTCAGTTCCGGGTTCTGCTGGATGGCCTGCCACAGCGACCCTTCTTCTACGCCCTCTGCTGCCCTGTTGTTGTGGTCGTCCCACGTGTCGGAGCAGGCAGCGAAGGTGAGGGCGGCTATTGCCAGCCCCATCACCATGATATATCTATTTTTTCTTTTCATATCTTATTCTCTTTAGTGCGGTAGCAAATTTTCACTTTTCACTTTTCACTTCTTACAGGTCGTCCTCCATCTCGCCATCGCCGTCGACGCCATAGACGCTCTTAGGCACAAGCTCCATGTAGTCGAGCATGAACTCGTTGTTGTTACCCTGCTTACCGTCGCTGGCCACACGGAAGCGCACGTAGTGATCCTTGTTCGCATCCATGTAGGTTTGGCATAGCACACGGCGGTGTGTGCGGTAGTTACCAACGAAGTAGTTCTTGGACGATGTACTGAAATGGAACAGGGAGCGTGGTGCGCGGTAGGCACCAAGATTCTTGAGCACTTTCTGCTCGGCCGCCTTCTCTTCATCGGTCATCTCATCATAGTTGGTAGGCCCCTCGTCGAATATGAAACGGTCACCCAGGAAAGCCTCGTCGTCGAGGAACTGCGTCATATCGAGCGGAATACCTTGTGGTACACCGTCGAAATACACTTGCGCCACGCCGCGGGTGGGTAGGGCACAGAAACCCAGACGCACCTGCCAATCGCCGCTGTAGGGTACGGGCGGTATGCGGAACTCGAAGTCATAGTCGCCGAAGAGGTTCCACTCGTCGCCTTGCCACGACCAGAAATTGATGTGTGGTCGGCGCAGTACAACATAACAGTTTGAGAACGTCACACCGTCCAGGTAACCCATGGGGAAGTAGAAGTTGCGGCCGTTCTTGGGCGTTGAGGCATCGTCAGGTACACCGGAGTTATCATCCTGTGTCGGGTCGCCCTCAAAGCGCAGGTGGTTAGTCATGACTTCGGGGAAGACACTCGAGAAGTCGAGTCGGATTCGCATGTTCTGGACCGTGTTCTGAACCTCGTCGCTGAAAACGACCAGGTCATCAACAAAGAACATATGGCCGTTCAGAGCATCATGGTCGAAGTTTGCCTCGATGGTCGGGTTAATATGGACACCCTCTATTTTGTATTGATTGTCGTAGCGGCGGTTGATGTAGCGCTCACCCTTCGTGGCGTTGCCAAGCCATGCCGTCACGGTAGCTTTCTCAATCTTTACCATGGTATGAGGCAACAGTGTATGGAACCACTCTATGGGATTGATGAGCGTTTCTTCAAAACCGAATGCCCCCTGCACTACACCGATATTGACATCCATCGGTGTCAAATCTGCTGTACCGGCGGTATAGCGGGTCATCACGTGATACTGCATGAAGCGTTTCAGGGGATTGATGCTGTCTGTCAGGTTCTCAAAACTGTGACCTTCCTTGCTGACATCTTTGGGATATACTTTGTCATAGATGCTGCATGCCAGATCATAGAGGGCACGGATGTCGCCTTTGGCTATGCCGTACTTCCGCTGCAGCAC
>JAGBQP010000050.1 GCA_017632825.1 Prevotella sp.
ATTTCAGCCGCACAATCGCCGCCGCGTGAACAAGCATGGTTTCCGCGAGCGCATGGCCACCAAGAATGGTCGCCGCGTCCTGGCTTCACGCCGTGCTAAGGGCCGCAAGAAGTTAACTGTTTCTGACGAGCACCACGGCAAATAAGTCGCTGCACGGTAAGAAAATCGATGTTAAAACAGAAAGAAGTAGGGTTGTCCTTGCTTCTTTCTGTTTTATATATGTGTCTCAGATTAGCAACAGAGAAGCCCTCGTTTGAAAAAGCTGAAGAAAAAGTTCTTTTTCTTTTGCTTTTTGCTCACTAATTTGTATCTTTGCAAAGCAAAAAGGAGAAAGACAGATGAAAACAAAGGATTTCTTTGGTAAGTTCAAGAGCGGATATCTCTGGGGAAACCTCATCGCGATGATGCTGGTTGTCGTTGCCTTGGCCTTCGGCGTGAAGTACGGATTGGACATATACACTCGTCACGGCGAGAAAATCAAGGTGCCCGACCTGTCGAAGATGGCTTACGAGAAAGCCGTACAGCTGGTGGAGAGCGACGGTTTGCTGATTCAGGTGACCGACTCTGGCTACAATAAGCATCTGCCTGCAGACTGTGTCCTGGCGCAGACGCCCGCTCCTGGCTCTGAGGTCAAGCAGGGACATGTCATATATGTGACGGTCAATTCTCCGTCGTCACCCTCGTTTCCGATTCCTGACATAGCAGACAATAGCAGCTATCGTGAAGCAGAGGCAAAGCTGATGGCTCTGGGGTTCAAACTGTTGCCACCGAAGTATGTGGTCGGAGAGAAAGACTGGGTGTATGGCGTGATGTGCCGAGGCCGTCAGGTGGGAACAGGTGACATGGTGTCCATAGGAACACCGCTGACGCTGCTTGTGGGTAATGGTCACTATGGTGAGGATAATGACATTAACTTTATGGATTCGGAAGGTCACGATGAGGTGTCTGTAGAATACCAGCCAGAACACGAGCAGCCTGCAGAAGTGAATGAAGAACCGGTAATATATGAATGAAGAACAACTGACAGACCAGGAGTTGGAATTGCTCGACGAAGACGGTGAGCAGCAACAACTCTATGAACATATCCGTTTAGAGGTTGATGCCGGCCAGGTGCCATTGCGTGTGGACAAATACATGATGGAGCACCTGCGCCATACCACGCGTAACCGCATTCAAAAGGCTGCTGATGCAGGGTTTGTACACGTCAATGAGCGTCCTGTGAAGAGTAACTACAAGGTGCGTCCAGGCGATGTGATTACCCTGATGCTTGACAGGCCTCACTATGATACGACCATTGAACCTGAGGATATCCCCCTTGACGTGGTCTATGAAGACGACCAGCTGATGGTTGTCAATAAGCCCGCCGGACTTGTTGTCCATCCCGGTGTAGGCAATTTCCATGGTACGCTGGTCAATGCTATTGCATGGCACCTGCGTGGTCTGCCCTCCTATGACCCGAATGACCCCAGTGTGGGACTGGTGCACCGTATAGACAAGGATACAAGCGGTCTGCTTGTCGTGGCGAAAACGCCAGAAGCGAAGACCAAGCTCGGTGTGCAGTTCTTCAACCACGACACCCACCGTGCCTATAATGCTCTGGTGTGGGGACACTTTACGGAGGACGAAGGACGGATTGAGGGTAACATCGGCCGTGATCCGCGTGACCGTCAGCGTATGGCAGTCTTCCCTCCCGACTCAGAAATTGGTAAGTCGGCTGTAACTCACTACAGGGTGCTTGAACGCTTTGGCTATACCACCCTTGTAGAGTGCCGGCTGGAAACGGGACGTACGCACCAGATTCGTGCCCACATGAAACATATCGGGCACCCACTGTTCTGTGACGAGCGCTATGGCGGCACAGAGATACTACGAGGTGAACGTTCATCGACTTACAAAGCATTCATACAAAACTGTTTCAAGCTCTGTCCGCGACAGGTGCTGCATGCCCGTACTCTTGGTTTTGTACATCCTACAACAGGACAGCAAATGGACTTCAACAGCGAACTGCCAGAAGATATGGCAGCCGTGATAGATAAATGGAGAAACTATATAAAAGGAAATACGAATAACACACTATGAAAGAACTGAAACGTAACATTGCCATCGTTTGTGGTGGCGACTCTTCGGAGCACGATGTCTCACTCCGTTCAGCACAAGGACTCTATTCCTTCTTCGACAAGGAACGCTATAACGTCTATATCGTTGACATCAAAGGACAAGACTGGCATGTAGAGCTGTCTGACGGCACGACTGTCCAGATTGACCGTAACGATTTCTCGTTCGTGGAGAACGGGAAGGCAACACTCTTCGATTATGCCTATATCACCATTCACGGCACACCTGGTGAGAACGGTCTCCTTCAGGGTTACTTTGACCTCATAGGACTGCCTTATAGCACAAGTGGCGTACTGGTTGAGGCTATGACATTCGATAAGTTTGTGCTCAATCAGTACCTGCGCGGCTATGGTGTCAGCGTGGCTGAGTCGCTGCTCATCCGTAAGGGTTATGAAGAGCTGGTGAGCGATGACGAGATAGAAGAGCGCATCGGTATGCCCTGTTTCGTAAAACCCGCTGCCGACGGTTCTAGCTTTGGTGTCAGCAAGGTGAAGTGTAAGGACCAGTTGGCACCTGCCATCCGCAAGGCGATGCTGGAGAGCCCTGAGATTATGGTAGAGAGTTTCCTTGACGGAACAGAGATTTCGCAGGGCGTTTACAAGACCCGCGAGAAGACCGTGGTACTGCCTGCAACAGAAGTGGTGACGAGCAACGAGTTCTTTGACTACGACGCGAAATATAATGGACAAGTTCAGGAGATTACCCCTGCCCGTCTCTCGGCAGACGTGGCCGAGCGTGTGGCTAAGATAACCAGCCACATCTATGATATCCTTCGCTGCAACGGCATTATCCGCATCGATTATATTATTTCGAAGGAAGGGAAAATCAACATGCTGGAGGTCAACACAACGCCAGGCATGACTCCCACCAGCTTTATTCCGCAACAGGTGCGTGCAGCAGGTCTGGAGATGAAGGATGTCTTGACCGATATAGTAGAGAACCAGTTCTGAGTAGTTTAGAGTTGAGAGTGTAGAGTTTAGAGTTTGCTACCGCTATGGATAAAAGTGCATCGAAGGAGTTTGACGAAATAAGACCATACGAGTCCGGAGAGATAAAACAGGCGTTTGAAGACCTGTTGAATGACCGTCAGTTCCAGTTGGTTCTGAAGGGTTTCGCCCCGTGGCTCCCGAAGTCGCTGCGCAACGGACTGCTGCGTTTGGCCTTTACAGGTGTTAAGACACCGCTCGACTTCCAGAAGCGGTTCATGAAGCCTGTTGTCAACTATATTATCCGTCGTCACACTGACGGTTGTTCGTTCGACGACAGTCTGTTGACTGGGAGCTATGAGAACTCTCAAGGTTGTAACTCCTGCGCCAAAGGTAATAACACTTCTCAGTTCTCAACTCTCGACTCTCAGTTGGATGAGCGTTATACGTTCATCTCGAACCACCGTGACATCGTGCTTGACTCTGCGTTTCTTGACGTTAAACTGATTGAAGCCGGCTATCCGACAACGGTAGAAATCGGTATAGGCGACAATCTGCTTATCTATCCGTGGATTAAGCGGCTGGTACGTATGAACAA
>JAGBQP010000051.1 GCA_017632825.1 Prevotella sp.
CTCCTTGGTGGTCTCGTTCTGGTCTCTACTCATTTCCTGGATATAGGAACGGCTGGTGGCAGGAACGATAATCATCTGCTTGAAGGTGTTCAGCGGGTTGATGTTCCACTTGTCTGCCTTCTTCACGATACCATTGGAGCATTCCACATCGCGTGTGTCGGCCAAAACGCCACCCGTCTGCAGTGGCTTGTGGTTGCTCTTGCCGGTACCGTCACCAAACTGATAGTAACGCAGGAAAGGAGCACCCCACACAAGCTCACGATACTCACCAATCTCTGCCATTGTTGAGAATGCAGAGTCAGGAAGAGCCGTTGCACGGTTGAGCGTCTTGCTGAAGACGGCGCCTTCCATAATAGCCAAACGTGGGAAGGTATAGACAAATGAGTCGCGCTCGAGAGTCGTCTTCGTGTAGTTGAAGTAGGGCTCATACTCCTCAATGAGTTGTTTCCACACCTCGTTCGTTGGAGATACCATCCAATAGATACTGTCCTCATCAACAAGACGGGCATTCAGGAAGCTGTAGAGCTCGTTCACCTGAGAGAATACGGAGTCAAGATAAACGGTCTTACCGTTTTCAATACCACCAGCTACACTCAGACCGGGCTCGAACTCCTTGCGATAGAAGTGATGATCGTACATAAAGCTGCGAAGGCTGTCGAGTTCCGGATCTTTACGCAGATACTCGAAAACGTTCGGCTTATAGTCAATCTTCTCGTTCACACGGAACAGCAAACCATTCTCATAATGCTGATTAACAGACTCACCCTGAATGGATGATGTGTGGATATTATTCGTTGTAAAAGCAACGCGTTTTCCATTCATCAGCATCAGCGAGTCAGTAACGCCTGGAGCGATGGAATGGCTGTACATGGCGATGTGATTCTTGACAAACTCCTTGATAATGGTGTTGTCTTCCTCGCTCACCTTTGTCTTTTCCTCGTTATAGGCTGCTATCAGTGCTGCAGCTTCCTCGGCCGAGAAGTTGGCGTTCGTCGGAGCAAAGACCGTGAACACCTGACTGCTGGCCAATGATTTGTCGAAGCCAGTAGCTTTCAGTACGCTGGCAAAGTTGCTCAGGTTACCGTCTTTCTCGATAGCCTGCCACAGCGATCCTTCCAGGGTGCCTTCAGCCATGCCCTCATAGTGCTCATCCCATGTGTCGGAACAAGCGGTGAAGGTGAGGGCGGCCAACGCCAGCCCTAACACCTTTGTATATATATTCTTACTCATCATAATTATCATTTGTCAATTACAAATCGTCCTCCATATCGCCGGTTCCGCCAACGCCATAGACGCTCTTCGGCACCATCTCGAAATAGTCGAGCATGAACTCGTTGTTATTACCCTGCAAGCCATTACTTGCCACGCGGAAACGTATGTAGTGGTCCTTCGTAGCATCCATATAGGTCTGGCAGAGAATCTTACGATAACGGGCTGCGTGGCCGATGAACGGTGAGGTAGATGTACCTTCGTTGTTCCAGCTGAACAGTGAACGTCCGTCTCGATATGCGCCGAGGTTCTTCAGCAGTTTCTGCTCCTCAGCCTTCTCCTCGATAGACATCTTATCGTAGTCTTCTGCACTAGTGAAGCGATCACCAAGATACATGGTAGCATCGTCAATGTTTTTCGTCATGTCAAGAGGAATACCCTGGGCAACGCCGTCGAAATACACCTGCATGACACCACGCGTAGGTTCGGCAGCAAAGCCGAGACGCAACTGCCAGTCACCACTGAACGGTACGGGCGGGATGCGGAAGGTGAAGTCATAGTCACCGAAGAGGTTCCACTCATCACCCTGCCAAGAGTCGAAACCGGTATGCGGACGACGCAGGACAACGTAGCAGTTGGGATAGTTGAACGACACACCATCCAGGTACCCCGGTGGGAACCAGTAGTTACGACCGTTCTTGGGAATTGGGGCATCATCGGCCACATCATTGGCATCATCTTTATAGGTACCCTCATTGCGGAGGTGGTTACCAACGACCTCAGGGAAGACAGTCGAGAAGTCCATACGGATACGGACGTTCTGAACGATATTCTTCACGTCTTCTGTGAAAGCAACGATGTCGCTGACATAGAAGTAGTGACCGTTAGGACCATCCTGACTATACTCGGGATCGCTGCTCGGGTTAATCCACTGACCTTCGAACTGGAAGTCCTTATCATAACGGCGGTTGATGTAACGCTCATCAATCGTTCCACCACCAACGTAGTCCTTCACGGTCAGCTTTTCAACCTTAACCATGGTGTGAGGCAGCAATGTCATGTGCCAGTCACAGGGGTTAATCATCGCCTCATCGACACCCACGGTCTTCACCTTCGTAGCGCTCTTGACAACGGTACGATAGTCAATCGGTGTCAGGTCGGGCACAGAGCTCACATACTTGTTCAGCACATGATACTGCATGAAGCGGCGCAGCGGGTTCACGCTGTCCGTCAGGTTCTCGAAGCTGTGACCGGGTTTGTTCACATCTTCAGGATAAACCGGGTCGTAGAGCTCACAAGCCTTTTCGTAAAGAGCGTGCAGGTCACCCTTGGCAATGTTGTACTTGGCCTGCAGGATAGAGTCAGTAACCACGAAGATGGTGTGACCAAGATTTTTCTGGTCGGGCACCCAAGCCACCTCACTCCACACGTGTGAACGATAGCGGTACTTGTAGGTCTTGTTTCTGACCATTTCCTCACGAGACTCCTTATAGTCATAGTCCTCAACACTCAGGATATCGTCATAGACACCTGTAGCACGCAGAGCTGCGAAATAGGTGCTGATTTTCGGGTTCTGAGACAGCAGATAGTCAATATACTTATTAGACTTCTGAATGACAGCGTTGACGGGCTGCATGATACCGTTCTCCACGGAGTCGTCCTTCTCGCTGTTGAACACCATAGCCTTGTCCTCAATGAAAACGGCCATGACGCTGTCGTCGTCCAAATGCCAGTACGGTGTCAAAGGACGACCCATCAGGTTCAGGTTCGTCAGTGACTTACCGTCCATCATCTCATACGTATTATACATATTTTGAACAATATGCGTACGAGCGATGGTGTCACAGTCGGCATCCGTCAGATCAGCCAGGCTGCTCAGTCCCTTTTCCTTCAGATACTTGTCGAAAGCGTCATTCGTCGGAGCAAAGCAGGTGTACTGACCGTAGGTTGACAGCAAGTCTGCCAAACCAGCACGATTGATTACCTCATAGAAGTCGCTATACTGTGGGCGGTTCTTCAGGTAGTCGCTCATCATCTCGCCCGTGAAGGTGTAGAAATTATCACCATCGGGCTCTTCTGAGCAGGACACGGTACTCATGGTTCCCACAAGTCCCATGAGCCCCATCATACCGAGAAGTCCTATCTTCTTTATTTTCATTATTGTCTTCATATCGTTGTTCTCCTTTCTTTAATAGTTCTTCTTGTAGCTCTTGTCCTCGCCACTATCGAAGGCCGGATTCTGAACCAGGTTCTTATTAACCTTAATTTCCTCGAGGTTATAAGGCCAATAGATAGCGTCCATCTTTGAGAGCTTGTTCTGAATCAGGGCCGATGAGGTCTGTACCTTGCGGAGAGCGGCAACAACCAAGTCACTCGTGTTACCGGTACGGCGTGAAATGCGGACGAGGTCATACCAACGCTTGCCCTCGTACATCAACTCGCGCTGACGCTCCTGGTAAACCAGCTTGTCCATCGTGGTCTTATCCTTATAGTCGTTACGAACAAGCGTATCCTTCAGCTCAGCCAGAGGCCAGCATACAGAACGTTTGTTGACTGCATTGACCAGCGTGAAGGCTTCATCCAAGAGGGGCTTATTGAACTCAACAACCTCCTCGGTAGAACCTTCCTGAAGCTTCTGGCTCAGTGCCTCAGCCTTCATCAGCATGATGTCTGACAGACGATAGATAATCCAGTTAGAGCCATTCTGTCCCTGGGCGTACTTTGACGAGTACGATACAGTAGGAGTTGAGCTCTGGGCACCAATTGTGATATCGTCGGTCGTGTACTTATTAATACACTTGTCTGTCGTACTGAAGTTCTCATACATACGGGCATCCATCTTCTTGTTGCTGGGAGAGAACACCACACGATTAGTGGCTTCAGCGTCACGCTCTTCCAACATAAAGTCAGGAGGTGCAACCAGACCGACTTGGGCACTTTGGTTTCCGTAGAAAGCATCGACAGCACCATTAGCTATCATGTTTGAACTCTGGGGATTATCACTGAACACCAGCTGGAAGATAATCTCCTGTGCATTGCGACGAGCGTTGCCATCACTGCCGAAGACGGTCTCATAAGCATTACCGAAGTTCTTACCTGTGAACTGTGAGGGAACCAGAGGATAGCCATTGGTCAGCTCGTAAGGATCGGCTGTTCCTGAACTTCCATAGTTGCTCGACTCCTTACGGTTCTCTTCTGCAATCTCCTTCTTTGACTCGATAACCAGGTCTGCATACTTGATACAGTTGTCGTAGTCCTGCTTCCAGAGATACATCTCGCACAGCATGGCATTGATGGCGTCTCTTGTGATACGACCGGTCTGATAGACAGGAGTCGTCTCAGGATAACGGCGGACGGCATCACCCTTTACAGACTCCA
>JAGBQP010000052.1 GCA_017632825.1 Prevotella sp.
ATGTAATCCACAATCCACTGTCCAACTTCGCGTGTGCCATAGTGAGCACCATCTTCAACTTGAATCTCGGGTGTGCGGACATTGGCGTCAAGCGAGGCGTTGACGGCATCGCGGATGAGGCTGCCTTCGCTCTCCAACCCAAAGTGTTCTAGCAGCATGGCTGCCGACAGAATCTGAGCCAGCGGGTTGGCGATGTTTTGGCCGGCAGCCTGAGGCCATGAACCGTGAACAGGCTCAAATAGCGGCGTATGTTCGCCTAATGACGATGAGGGCTGTAATCCCATGGAGCCGGTGATACAAGAGGTCTCATCGGTAAGGATGTCGCCGAAGGTGTTCTCGGTGACGATGACATCGAAGAAACGGGGCTCCGTGAGTACACGCATCGAAGCGTTGTCGATGAACATGTAGTCGGTTGTTACCTCAGGATATCGTGGTTCTATCTCTTGTGAAATCTGGCGCCACAAACGGCTGGATGCTAAAACGTTAGCTTTATCAACGACGGTGAGGTGCTTCTTGCGCGTCATCGCCATCTCGAAGGCGACCTTGAGGATGCGCTCAATCTCCGGTCGGGTATAGACATTGGTGTCGTATGCCTTGTCGTTATCCTGATATTTCTCACCAAAATACATGCCGCCAGTGAGCTCACGAATCACCACAAAGTCGGCACCGCGCAGCAGTTCTTCCTTCAGCGGTGACTTGTGGAGCAGACAATCGAATGTGGCCACAGGACGGACATTGGCGAAGAGCCCCAGTTGTTTACGCATGGCCAACAGACCCGTTTCAGGACGTACTTTGAGGGTAGGGTTGTTATCATACTTTAAGTCACCGACAGCTGCAAATAGCACTGCATCGGCACGCATACAGACATCATGAGTGGCAGCGGGATATGGATCGCCCACGGCTTCAATGGCCGAGGCGCCGACGAGCGCTTCCTCATAGTGAAACTCGTGGTTGAACTTCTTGGCGATGGCATCAAGGACAGCGATGCCTTGACGCATAATCTCCGGACCGATTCCGTCGCCCGGCAGGATGGCAATATTCAGTTTCATAATTCTTTTTTTCGTTATTACATTATAATGTTGTAACTGGGTTTTGTTATAACGTGTTGTTTTGTTCGTTCTCAATGATGTTCAGCATTTTGAAGGTGGCCTTGATGGCGGCTTCCGTCTGGTCAGCATCAAGACCTCGGGTGCGCAACAGACGACCGTCGGTCTCCCATGTGATGACGGCTTGTACCAAAGCGTCAGTACGTCCGCCGGGAGGAATGCTCACCTGATAGTTCTGCAGTAGCGGGAACGTGCGGTCAAGATACTTCTTGTAGATATAGCGCAGGGCTTTGACGAAGGCGTCGTACTGACCGTCGCCGGTAGCGGCGGCCTCATACTGCTCGCCGTTGATCTCGACCTTGACGTTGGCACCGGGCTTCAGACCGTAGGCAGTGGATACAACGTAGCTGACGAGCTTGACACGGTCTTCGGGAGCATCGTGCTTCAGAACATCGCTGACGATGAACGGAAGGTCCTCTTGTGTAACAATCTCTTTCTTGTCGCCGAGCTCAGTGATGCGCTGGGTGACGCGCCGCGTCTGTTCTGGTGTCAGCTCCAGTCCCAGCTCCTCTAAATTACGAGCAATGTTGGCTCGACCGCTGGTCTTGCCCATGGCATACTCACGGCGACGTCCGAAGCGCTCAGGCATGAGGGCATTATGATAGAGACCACCCTTGGTGTCGCCATCGGCATGGACGCCAGCTACTTGCGTGAAGACGTTGTCGCCGATGATAGGTTGATTGGGTGCAACGGCGATGCCGCTGTAGCTCTCGACAAGACGACTCACTCCGTTGAGCATATCCTCGCGGATGCTGGTCTTGGCATGGAACTGGTCCTTCAAGATGACCTGAACGCTCGAGAGTGGTGCATTGCCGCAACGCTCACCAAGGCCGTTGACGGTGACGTGCAGACCACGGGCACCGCTGAGGACAGCAGCCAGCGAGTTGGAGACGGCCAGGTCGTAGTCGTTATGGGCATGGAAGTCGAAATGGGTGTCGGGGTAGCGCTTCACCATCTTGCGGAAGTACTCGATACACTGCAAGGGGTTCATGATGCCGAGGGTGTCGGGTAGCATGAAACGGCGGATACCGCTATCGACAAGCTGATCCATGAGCTGATAGACATAGTGAGGGGAGTCCTGCATGCCGTCGGACCAGTCTTCAAGGTAGAGGTTGACGGTGATGCCCTTCTCGTGGGCATAGTTGACAGTATGGCGGATGTCGGCGATATGCTCCTTAGGCGTTTTGTTCAGCTGTTGCTTACAGTGCTTCAGTGAGCCTTTGGCCAGCAGGTTCATGGTGACGCAACCGCAGTCGGCAATCCAGTCAATACTCTGGCCGCCATCAACGAAGCCAAGCACCTCGACGCGCTGCAGCATATCTATCTGACTGGCATATCGGCAGATCATCTGTACGGCCTCCTTCTCGCCGTCGCTGACGCGTGCCGAAGCTACTTCGATGCGATCGACATTGAGGTCGCGCAGCAGCATACGGGCAATCATCAGTTTCTCGTGCGGCAGGAACGACACACCATTGGTCTGTTCGCCGTCTCGCAGCGTGGAGTCCATGATTTCTACGAATGGTACGCTACGCTTGTATTCGTTCATGTGTTCTGCTGTTCCCATAATTCGGTCTTTTCTTGGTTCTTTACGAGAAAGTCGATGTCGTCGAGACCGTTCATCAGACAGTGTTTCTTATAGCCGTTGATGTCGAAGTGCTCGCTACGACCTGTTGCCTTGTTGGTGACGGTCTGGTTGGGAAGATCAACAATGACCTCCGTCTTAGGATTGTTTTGAATACTCTGGAAGAGTTCTGCGAGGAAATCCTCGCTCACCTGGACTGGCAGTACAAAGTTATTGAGCTCGTTGTTCTTGTGGATGTCGGCGAAAAACGAACTGATGACCACGCGGAAACCATAACCGGCGATGGCCCATGCAGCATGCTCACGGCTGGAGCCGGAGCCGAAGTTTTTGCCAGTTACAAGGATGCATCCACTGTAGGTGGAGTCGTTGAGTACGAAATCCTTGTTGGGCGTGCCATCGGCGTTGTAGCGCCAGTCGCGGAAAAGGTTGTCGCCGAAGAACTTCTCCTCGCGGGTTGTAGCCTTCAGAAAACGGGCTGGGATTATCTGGTCGGTGTCCACATTCTCTGAAGGAAGAGGAATGCATGTGGAAGTTATAACGTTGAATTTCTGTTTCATTTTTTTCTTTTCGTTGTTTCGTTATGACGGTATAACGTTATAAAAGGGACCTGGGGTCGGTGATGACGCCTGTGACGGCAGCTGCGGCAGCTACGAGTGGCGAGGCCAGAACGGTACGTGCGCCGGGACCTTGACGGCCCTCGAAGTTGCGGTTGGAAGTAGAGACGGCGAGACAGCCGGCAGGCACCTTGTCATCGTTCATAGCCAAGCAGGCAGAGCAACCGGGCTGACGAATGGCGAAGCCGGCAGCCTCAAGCACCTTGTCGAGACCTTCTTCGCGAATCTGTGCATCGACTGCCCATGAACCGGGAACGAGCCAGGCAATGACGTTGTCGGCCTTATTGCGCCCTTTCACGATGGAGGCAAAAGCCCGGAAGTCCTCGATACGACCATTGGTGCAAGCACCTAAGAATACATAATCGATCTTCTTTCCTAATAGTTTCTCGCCAGCTTTAAACCCCATGTAGTCAAGGGCTTTTTGGAAGTCTGCCCCTTCTATGGAGGGGATAGGGGAAGTTATACCAATACCCATGCCGGGATTGGTGCCGTAGGTGATACGTGGCTCTATGTCGGCAGCGTCGAACGTCAGTTCTTTGTCGAACACAGCATCATCGCCGCTCTTGAGCGTCTTCCAATAAGCGACGGCCTTTTCCCAGTCGGCACCCTTGGGGGCATATTCCCGACCTTTTATATAGTCAAAGGTAACTTCGTCGGGAGCAATGAAGCCGCCACGAGCACCCATCTCGATGGAGAGGTTGCAGAGCGTCAGACGCCCTTCCATGGACAGTGATCTCACGACTTCGCCGGCATATTCCACAAAATAGCCCGTAGCACCGCTGGTTGTTAGCTGTGCCATGAGGTAGAGTGCCACGTCCTTGGCTGTCACGCCCTTACCAAGTGTACCGTTGATGGTGATCCGCATTGACTTCGGTTTCTGCTGAAGGATGCATTGTGAGGCCATCACCATTTCCACCTCGGAGGTGCCGATGCCGAAAGCCACAGCGCCCATGGCGCCATGTGTGGAAGTGTGGGAGTCGCCGCAGACAATGGTCATGCCTGGTAGCGACAGGCCTTTCTCGGGCCCGACCACGTGGATGATACCATTGTCCTTCGACATCATGCCGAAGTGCGTGAGTCCGAACTCGGCTGCGTTCTTCGCCAGTGTGTCCACTTGCTTACGGCTGACAGGGTCCTCAATGGGTTTATCCTGGTCGTGTGTGGGTGTGTTGTGGTCGGGCATGCAGAAAATCTGCTGAGGGCGGAAACACTTCAGACCGCGCTCGCGCATACCATCGAAAGCTTGTGGTGATGTGACCTCATGACAATACAAACGGTCGATGTAGAGCTGTGTGGGACCATCAGTCACTTGCTGCACCACGTGCTTGTCCCAGATTTTATCGAATAACGTATTCATAGCCTACTTCTTGAACTTATTGATACAATCGATATAGGCTTCTACTGATGCTGTCACAATATCAGTATTGGCCCCAAAACCATAATAGAGCGAGCCGTCGTATTCTACCTGCATGTGGACCTTACCAACGTCGTCGGAGCCTTTGGAGATAGCCTGGATGGTGAATTCCTTCAGCGTCATCTGCTTCATAATGACACGTTTCAGGGCTTTGATAGCCGCATCGACGGGACCGTTGCCCGAAGCGGCTGCTTCGAACTTCTGGCCACTGATGTCGAGACCAATCGAAGCTACACTCTTGACACCCTTGCCGGTGGTCACCTGCAGGAAATCGAGACGAACAGCGTGAGTCTCGGCGGTATCGGCACCTGCCAACATGAGAACGTCGGCATCGGTGACTTCTTTCTTCTGATCGGCCAGCTGTAGGAATTTCTCATAGATTTTATCGAGTTTAGCGTCATCGACGTCAACACCATTGGACTGCAGACGGTGTTTCAGTGCAGCACGACCACTACGGGCAGTGAGCACAATGCTGTCGATATCGATGCCAACGTCTTTGGGATTGATAATCTCGTAGGTATGTACGTTCTTCAGTACGCCGTCCTGATGGATGCCGCTGGAATGTGCAAAGGCGTTGCGTCCTACGATGGCCTTATTGGGCTGCACGGGCATATTCATAAGGCTGGAGACCATGCGCGAGGTGGGGTATATCTTCGTGGTGTTGATATTGGTGTCGATAGCGAGACTCTTGTGACAGCGCAGAATCATAGCAATCTCTTCGAGTGATGTGTTGCCGGCACGTTCGCCAATACCATTGATGGTTACCTCGACCTGACGGGCACCTGCCATAATGCCGCTGAATGTGTTGGCGGTAGCCATGCCGAGATCGTTATGACAATGGGTGGAGATGATGGCGCGGTCGATGCCATCAACGTGCTCTTTGAGGTACTTAATCTTCTCGTAGTATTCCTGGGGCAGGCAATAGCCTGTTGTGTCGGGAATATTGACGACAGTAGCGCCTGCCTTGATGACAGCCTCGACAACTTGAGCAAGGTACTCGTTGTTGGTACGTCCTGCGTCCTCGCAATAGAACTCCACGTCCTCCACATACTTTTTGGCATATTTCGTGGC
Source organism: Prevotella sp. (assembly GCA_017632825.1). The sequence continues at coordinate 5,788 of JAGBQP010000052.1, forward strand.
TGCAACAGCACGCTCGATAATCTCTTCGCGTGTGGAGTTGAACTTATACCGGATGTGCTCGTCGCTCGTTCCGATTCCGGTGTGAATGCGCTTGCGCTTGGCATACTGAAGAGCCTCGGCTGCCACATCGATATCGTGTTCCACGGCACGTGTCAGTGCACAAATGGTGGGCCATGTCACTGCCTTGGAGATTTCAATGACGGAGTTAAAGTCGCCCGGACTGGACACGGGAAATCCTGCTTCAATGACATCAACGCCGAGCTGCTCAAGTGCCTTGGCCACCTGAATCTTCTCAATGGTGTTCAGCTGGCAACCGGGAACCTGTTCACCGTCGCGCAATGTCGTGTCGAAAATAAACAATCTGTCGTTCATACCTTAATTATATATAAATGTTTAATCTTTTCATTGAGGACTCGGTCTTTTCGGTATAACAAAAAAGCCTTTCACACTCGGAAGTGAGAAAGGCTTTATATTGTCTTGTACCATCAGACCTATATACACGCTTTATCACTTCCGGCCGCGCTTTGCAGTCGAATAATAATAATGGCGTTAATTAGGTTCTGATATTTCATTCTCTTATTGTTTTGCTATTTGCGGGTGCAAAGTTATACATTTCTACTGGAATAAACAAATAAATCGCAACTTTTCTTGCGAAGAAAGTTGCGATTTGTTTAATTATAGGTCAAAAGACCTTATGTACTGTTAGAAGAAAAGGTAGCGGTTATCCACTACACCAGCCTTCTGATAGAGCTCCTGCATGAAGCGGCCTGCTGCCTGCATAGCCTGCTGGCGCAGCTGCTGCTCCTGAGCCTTGGCGTCGAACTTCTCGTCGTGAGTGTTCTGGTCCACAATCTGGAACATATAAGCACCACCATTGCCCTTGATAACCTTAGAGAGCTTACCCTTCTCAAGAGCGCTGACAGCACCAGAGAGAGCGGGCTCGCTGGCGCCGGTAGCCTCAACAAATACGGGAGCGCCGAAGGTTATCTGGTTAACGCTGTCAATCTTGGCACCAGCCTTCTGAGCGTCGGCGATGGCCTTTACACCCTCTAGCTTTTTTGCCAGCAAGTCAAACTTCTTGTCACGCATAACTTCCTGCTTTAGCATTTCCTTTACACCGTCAAGGTCACGATAACCAACAGGGTGAATCTTAGTCAAAGCTACAACGAGAAGGTTGTCGTTGTTGCCACACTCGTAGAGAGGTGATACTTGACCTTCCTTGGCATCGAAAATCCACTTCATTGTTTCGCGAGTTGCACGTAGACCAACTACATTATGCTCAGAGTTCATAATGTCTTGACGCTCCAATACACGGAATCCGAACTTTTCTGCGTTCTTCTCAAGGTCTGCGAGTGTTTTATTCTCACTGACATACTGAGAGAATTTGTTATATGCCTCAGAATAGGTGCCCTTTGAGAAGTCTATAGAATGCTTAATAATAGCAACATCAAACTTGTCAACAAAGTTGCGACGATCGGTAACCTGAACGATAAGGTTGCCCTGAGTGAGTTTGATGTTCTTGAGATCTCCACTGGCCATTGTAGTCAGAGCTGTGAGGTATTCCTTAGAATCAGCATCAATATTTGTAGAGGTTTGATACTGTGCAGATGTAAGCCATTGTTTGTCACCAGTCTGACCATATTTTTTTGCAATAGAATCAAAAGCGACACCACCACGAATAGCGGTGTAAATGCTGTCGGCACGCTTCTGAGCAGCCTCGACAGTCTCAGCGCCAACCTGAATCAGACGGAACTCAACTGAGTCAGGCATCTGCTGCTTGGAGATGAGTTTCACTACATTCAGAGTGTTGTCGAGCTTGGTTTCAAAGGGCTTTGTAGTCTGACCAACGCTCATGGAATCAACCTTAGCAGCAATATCGCTTGGCAGAGCCTGACGTGTGACAGGAAGACCTACGTAGGGCAGCTGAGACTGAGCCTTGCGGACAACCTCAGAGGCTACGGCACCACTTTCCAATTTCTGTGATGCATCATTCATGGTCTTCATCAGTTCTGCACGATCTGCTGCAGAAGCAACTACCTGAAAAGATACATACTTGATGTCGCGTGTCTCAATGGTCTGTTTGAACATTTCTTTCTCCTCATTATACTTGGCCTTAAGGTCAGCATCGCTCACTTCTACGTCCTTGTCATTAACGCTGGAGTAAGGCAGTGAAGCCAAAAGGATGTCTGACTCTTTGACATGAGCGTCAAATGCAGCCTTGGCACTGATGGGGTTAGAAATAAGGCAATGAGCAAGAAGAGATTGATACTTCTGAGCCAATGTCTGTTGACGAAGATTCTTCTCAATAAACTGCCAATAGTCGTAGATAGCCTTATACTGTTCTGCCACCTGCGGGTTGTTTGCGCTTTGTTTATACTCTGCCAAGAATTTGGTGAGCATTGTTACGTCGAAGCGACCTGTTTGCTGGTTGACGAATGGTGTCTGCATCAGCATAGGATTTGTACCTTCACGAAGCATGTTTTGCATTTCAGTGTCTGTAACCTTCAAGCCAAGCTTTTCTGCTTCGTTGCTGATAATAACATTGTTAACATACGTTTGCCATACCTGGTCCTTGACGTTGTTTAATTCGTCTTCAGTCAGGTTGTCGCGACCTTGTGTCATCTTAATAACCTGCTGGTACTCATCAACGAGTTCTTGGAACTCCTGAACGTTGATTTTCTCTCCCAAGACTTCGCCTACCTGCTGACGCTGCTGGTTCTTGGTTGCTTCGCAAGAACGGAAAGCTTCTTCAGCGATAAAGGCAAACAGGGCCAGACCGATGACAATAACAAGGGTCGGTCCCCAGCTTCTAATTTTTCCAATTGCTGCCATTTGTTTGTTCTTTTTTTATTTTTATTTGTTATTATTATCTTTCTAGGTTTGCATAAAACGCGGCAAAGTTACAAAAAAAGTCGGACATTGCGAAATTTTCCAGCAAAAAATGTCTATTCTGTTACTTTTAGTCGCACAAGTTCTATCTTAGTTGCTGTATTTTTAACTATTTTGAACTCCCATTTTCCTATTTTTACTACCTCGTTGAGCTTCGGGAACGATTGATATTCATGGAGAATAAGTCCACCGACAGTCATGTAATCATCACTTTCTGGTAAATCAAGTCCAAACTCATCATTAACTTTCTCTATCTCAAGACGTGCAGACAACATGTATTCACCATTATCAAGCTGCTTCGCAACATAGTGATCTTTGTCGTGTTCGTCCTCAATTTCGCCGAATATTTCTTCTACGATATCTTCCAACGAGATAAGTCCGCTTGTGCCACCAAATTCATCAACAACAATAGCTATTGATTTCTTTTGTTGCATAAAAGTCTTCATCAGTTTGGAAGCAGGCATAGTCTCTGGTACGAAGGGCATTTCACGTAACAGTTTTCGTATAACATCGCTATCGATCGTGTTACGTACTTGTCCTACTTTAAACAGATCCGAAGAATGAATGTATCCTATGATATGATCAATGTCTTCATGGTAAACTACTACTTTTGAGTGCCCGCTTTCAATGAATGTTTGTTGGAGTTGTTCAAATGTGGCAGTATCCTCGACAGCATCAATCTCTGTGCGGGGAATCATACAGTCACGAACGCGTGTTTCAGAGAAATCCAATGCATTCTGGAATATTTTTACTTCCTCTTCAATATCATCTTCACTAGCTGCATTGTCAATACTGGTCTGCACTAGATAGTCGAGGTCAATTTTTGTAAACTCACTGATGTCTTCGGCTTTTTTCATGTGGATACCTACAAGGCGTAGAAATCCTTTTGAAAGCAGTGTTGCGAAACGTGATATCGGGTAGAGTACAATGTAACAAATATAGGCCGGAACAGCAAAAAAAGTCAGAAGTCCGTTGGGATTTGACTTAAATATCGTTTTGGGTAAGAACTCACCTGTAAATAATACCACAAGTGTTGACAGCAGTGTGTCGCAAGTTACACGGGCTCCGTCACTTAGCGGATGAAAAATCGTAGCATCAAAGACTTGTGCAAAGAGAATGCCATAAATGACCAATGATATGTTGTTACCAACCAGCATTGTTGATACAAAATCATTGGGATGGTGGTAGAATCGTGCTAAGGCACGTTGAGATAGTCCATTCTTCTCACGGTCCATCTCTGCTCTCAGACGGTTGGAACTGACAAATGCAATCTCCATGCCAGAAAAGAAGGCTGAGAAGACCATCGTTATGAGGAGTCCAATAATTAATTGTGTCATGGCGTTACATTCGTTTTGGCATGTTTGACGGCTTGCGGACGAAGGGGGACCTGCTGTTGTTGGGTAGTGTCTTTTGGGGTGTTATTGTCCTCTTTTTCCATACTTTCGGTAGTGAAAGAACCTTTCGAGTTCGATACTGTGTAGTGGCTCATGTGTTCATCACTACGGAAATATGTGCCTTGAAGGGTGCGTTCCGGTGTGACAATACGACTGAAGACATTGGAATAGAATTCGTGTCTTAGACCATCCCAAAACAATTCTTCGCTGGTGTACACAAGACCGCTGACATTCCGAATGCGGACACGGCCGCGCAGTTTCCACAGTTTTAACTGATCAAAATACCATGCAGTGTCTGCCTGAATGTAGCCTTCTGTGTGAAATTGTTGGTCGAACTGCTCAAAGAAAATCCCTTTCATGAACTCCCATCTTGAAGGCTTTCGGGCCGTATTGACATCCCATCGCTCTGTGACGATGCGATATTTGATAACGCCAGAGTCTGAGATGAGCGTGTTGACACCATATGAGGTCATCACGGATACAGAGTCGCGGTCGTGTATGGCAGGGGCTGTATGCTCCTTTTCTTCTTCACATCCTAATAGAACAAAAAGGGTTGCAGCGCAAAATACAGCCAACAGACTCGTACATATTACTCTACTTTCCATTTAGCAAACCAGCGTTCGTTGAATGTTATGCCGATGTTAATGCGGAACATATTCTCGGTAATGAGATCTTTAGCCGAAGAATGAATAAATTGTCCACTGATATTGAGTATTGAGCGGCTGTTATAGGCGTTTTGAATTGGAAAACCTAAACCTGCGCTTATCGAAAAATCTTTAGGTCCATCTTTTGTACCTATTTTATAATAAGGTGTAGTTATGCCAACACCGAAACGATAACGGACGCGGTTCAAATAGTGGTTTACATCGTTAGCATTAGGTACCCATTCTGTACCTATTTTTAGTGAAAGACGATCCTTCATTAAATCTTTAGAAGCTGTATATGTATCGTTGACATAAGTGGGGAAGGAAGTTTTGCTCCATTGCTGCAATTCTGCATCGGCGGCAATCGTTAGTCTGTCACGATGTTGCCATGCCAAGCCTAAAGCCACTGACCAAGGCAATTCGAGACCATTGCTGATTTCGTATGATGTTGTATCCGTTTTACTGACGTTGATGATGTCGAGTTTGGGGTTAGCATTCAGTTTGTGTCCAATACCCATCGTGGCACCAAGAGTCACTATATTGTTCTTGTTTATGGGTTGACTCCACTGCATGCCAATATCAAACTTATAGCTTTTTACTGATACAGAATAGTTTTTCATAAGTGATCCGAAATTACTGTTGGAAGTCTGAACAGAACGTTCTAAATCTCCCCAGACATAACCAGCATTAAAGCCGATGGAAAGAGGCTTCAAAACATGCCATCCAAAACCGATGTAGGCTTCGTGCAGTCCTCCCTCACCATTATATGATTCGGTCAGCTTTCCATATTCTTGATTAACAGTACTGGCTGTTTGGTAACTATAACCAACGTTGGACAGAGGAAGAACACCTACAGATACGCCGATGTTGCGCCAGGCTCGGAAAGAGGCTACAATATAATCAAAGCTGGCTGTTTTGGCATTTTGTTGGGTGGCTCCTTCCTTGAAATTAGTTAACTGGCCAGTAACACCAGCGTCGAATATCATTGTCAGAGAGTCAACTCGACCGTAACTGGCTGGGTTCATGGTATTAACCATATTACCCTGCTGGAGGGCTATGCCGACACCATTCATGCCGCGACTCATACCTTGTGATCGGTCGGAGAGAATACCGATACCAAACTGACTATATGGTGATTTTGTAGAACTCTGTGCTGATGCGTTCATAACAGCAGTAGCCATCATGCAGCATCCTATGATAAGACTCTTTTTCATTTGTTTCATATTAACAGCTTGCAAAGTTATGAAAAAAAACGGAAATGCCTTATACAAAGGCTACTGATTAACGCAGATTAACATCGTCTGCTGTCAATTGAAAAATATCATCACGTTTTCTTGCCCGTCTGCAAAATAATGCGTAACTTTGTCGGCTGTAATTTCTAACAAGTTATTATTCTCAATTATGCAAAGTGACCCAAAGCAGTGTCTGTACTGCACAAATAACCAGGTGCTTCATGACTTAATGATAGAAATCTGTCAACTTCCTGTCTCGCGAGTTTTCTTGTTTAAGGAGCAGACATATCGAGGTCGTTGTCTAGTGGCGTATAAGGACCATGTTAACGATCTTAATGAATTGTCTGATGAAGACCGCAATGCTTTCATGGCTGATGTTGTTCGTGTGACTCGTGCTATGCAGAAAGTGTTCAATCCTGAGAAAATCAATTATGGTGCCTATAGCGATAAGTTGTCGCACTTACATTTTCATCTCGCACCGAAGTATGTTGATGGTCCCGATTACGGCGGTACTTTCCAGATGAATCCGGACAAGGTGTATCTTTCAGATACTGAGTATCAGGAGATCATCAAGAAGATAAAGGAAAATCTATAATTAATATTATTGTATATGGCAATCATCAAACCATTCAAAGGAATCCGTCCGCCAAAAGATCTGGTGGAACAAGTAGAGAGCCGTCCTTATGATGTGCTCGATAGTGAAGAGGCTCGCGCCGAAGCTGGTGACAACGAAAAAAGCCTTTATCACATTATAAAACCCGAAATCGATTTTCCCGTTGGCACATCAGAGTATGACCCTCGCGTTTATGAGAAGGCGGCTGAGAATTTTCAAAAATTCCAGGATAAGGGTTGGCTGGTGCAGGACAAGGACGACCATTATTACATCTATGCCCAGACCATGAACGGTAAGACACAGTATGGTCTTGTTGTTGGTGCCTATGTAGATGACTACATGAAAGGTAACATTAAGAAGCATGAGCTGACTCGTCGCGATAAGGAAGAAGATCGTATGAAACATGTCCGCGTCAATAATGCCAATATTGAACCGGTATTCTTTGCCTATCCCGATAACACCGTTCTCAACGATCTTATCATGCGCTATGCTGCTACGGAGCCCGAGTACGATTTTATAGCTCCTATCGACGGTTTCCGTCATCAGTTCTGGATTATCAGTGATGACGTGGATATGCAAACCATCACTAATGAATTCGCTAAGATGAAAAGTCTTTATATTGCTGACGGACATCACCGTTCTGCTGCTGCTGCTCTAGTTGGAGCCGAGAAACAGAAGCAGAATCCGAATCATCGCGGCGATGAAGAGTATAATTATTTCATGGCAGTATGTTTCCAGGCCTCTCAGCTCACAATTCTTGACTATAATCGTGTTGTAAAAGACTTAAATGGCTTGACGTCAGAAGAGTTTCTTGAAAAGTTAAAGAGTAACTTTGAGGTGGAAGACAAGGGAACTGACATTTATAAACCCGCTAAGCTACATGAATTCTCGCTTTATCTGGACCAACATTGGTATAGTCTTGTTGCGAAAGAAGGTACTTATAATAATGATGATCCCATTGGCGTGCTTGACGTTGATATCTCCAGTCGTCTGATTCTTGATGAGATTTTGAATATTGGTGATTTGCGTTCTTCGCAACGAATCGATTTCGTTGGCGGATTGCGTGGTTTGGGAGAATTGAAACGTCGTGTGGACAATGGAGAGATGCGTGCAGCCTTGGCGCTC
>JAGBQP010000053.1 GCA_017632825.1 Prevotella sp.
AAGTTTCACGGCGTACAGGGTCGAAGCCGCTGATGACGATAGCCTCCGGCGTATCATCGACGACAATCTCGACGCCACATGCAGCCTCCAGTGCACGGATGTTACGTCCCTCGCGACCAATGATACGGCCCTTCACTTCGTCGTTATCGATGTGGAACACGCTGACGCTGTTTTCTACAGCAGTCTCAGTGGCTACACGCTGAATGGTCTGGATAACAATCTTCTTGGCCTGCGCGTTAGCATTGAGCTTCGCCTCGTCCATTATCTCGTTGATGTAAGCCTGTGCGTCGGTACGTGCTTCGTCCTTCAGACTTTCCACGAGACGGTTCTTAGCCTCCTCAGCGCTGAGTCCAGACAGTTCCTCCAGCTTCTCGCGCTCCTTGAGCTGCATTTTCTCCAGCTCCTCCTGTTTAACAGAGAGCAGCTTCTTCTCGTTATCGATGCGCTGCTGTTGGTTGTCGAGCTCGTTTTTGCGTCTTCCCAGTTCCTCATGTCTCTGGTTGAGCGATATTTCGCGCTGCTTCAACTTATTCTCATTCTGCTGAAACTGCTGGTTGCGCTGCTGCACTTCTTTCTGCAGTTCGCTTTTCTTATTGAGAAATTTCTCTTCTACCTCGAGCAGTTTCTTCTTCTTAATGACTTCGGCCTCCTTCTCGGCAGCCCCAATGAGTTCATTGTATTTTCCCTTAACGGCATAACGGAAAATAACGTATCCGCAAACTCCACCCAGTATGAGGGCAGCGGCGGCAACAATCAATGTTAGTACCATAAAATTTATATAAATGTTAATACTCTCTTCTACTTCAAGGCCTCTTCAATCTCAGAAGTCAATCGCGAGAGAATATTATCATAGGGTTGGGTGTCGTTCTTTGAACGCTCCCGCTGATACATCAGCGCGATGTCAATCAGCGACATCAGGCCGATGGTATGGTCGCTTTTGCGTCCCTTATAAGCCTGGGCATACGCATTATAGCGATCAGTTATCAGCTTAGCGGCTGCACGGTAATATTCCTCGTCATCGCGGTTGACAGTCACCTCGATTTCCTCGTCATAGACGTGCAGTCGTATATGTAGTTTCTCCTTGTTTGCTTCTGGCATCGTTTCAGGTCTTTACTTTTCGCCATTGAGTATGGCAATACATCTGTTCACCTCACGAATCAGCTTTGCTACCCTTGCCTTAGCGCCTTCCAGGTCGCCATCGGTAATTTCGAGCATCCGCGCCATCTTCAGCGATTGGTAGTCACGTTCCTGCTGTTCCAGCCTTGCTCTCAGTTCTTTGAGATCATTCTCGTTCTTTTCCACCATGCCATAGAGCTCCTCATTCTCCTTTTTCAATTCCTGAAAACGGAGGAGCATCTGTCTGACGCGCGTTTCGAACGCAGTGATAGCCTTTTCTTTTGGATTCATGACTATTGTTTTATCTGACAAAGGTAGGTAAAATTCGGCTAAATAGTTACCACAGCATCAGATATTTAATATTTATTAAAGATTCAGACGGTTTATTTGTCCAAATTCTTAGGTCTCGGTTCCTTCTTCGCCAACATAAGAACGCGGAACACGAACTGTGTAACCCACTGTTCAGAGAATCCGAGTTTTTTATTGAGCTGTCGCACATCGACCACCGACTTCATGACACCGGCATCGGTAAAGTCGTTCTTGTTGAAGATATCTCCAACGGTTTTAGCCGTTACTGAGTAGATGGTTTTCTTGAAGAACGACGGTATGCGTGCCTTCACCTTCATGAGGTTCGAGACGAGCATCATCAAATCCTGCGTAAACCCTTGGAACTGATACATATACGTCTGTATGTCCTGTGGTGTTTTACAGCGTCTCATGATGCTTTTGTCAATCTCCTTGGTGAACGACTCGTCCATCTCATAAATCTCCTTCATCATCTTGGTGACGCGCTGTTTTTCACCAACGCCAAGTCGGTTGTTCACAGTCGGCACCTTCAGTGTCTGCTTGAACACCCGCAGGTCGGGCAGTGCTGCAAGATTTGTGATGTGGAGGTCGGCAGCCATAACTGCCTGAAAATATACACGGATAAGCGTCATGAAATCTTCCATTCCGCCAGCCTTACCAGCTTCTCCGTCGGCCGCCTTGCGACCAAGAATTTTAGATAATAATCCCATAATAAAAATAAATTGGTGGTGCAAAGGTACAAAATAATTAATAATTTACAATTGATAATTGATAATTTTTCGTATATTTGCAACGTAAAACGTAATTATCTTCTTAACTATGAAAGGAATCGTACTTGCTGGTGGTAGCGGCACACGCCTCTACCCCATTACGAAAGGCATCAGTAAACAGCTGATACCCATATTCGACAAACCCATGATTTACTATCCGATATCGGTGCTGATGTTGGCTGGTATCCGCGAGATACTGATTATCTCTACACCTCACGACCTGCCTGGCTTCCGCCGTCTGCTGGGCGACGGCCACGAGATAGGCGTTCACTTTGAGTATGCCGAGCAGCCGTCTCCCGATGGTTTGGCTCAGGCATTTATCATCGGCGAGCAGTTTGTTGGTGACGATAGCGTCTGTCTGGTGTTAGGCGACAACATCTTCTATGGTTCGGGCTTCACAAAACTGCTACAGGAGAGTGTGGCGAACGCTGAACAGCAGGGGCTGGCTACGGTGTTCGGCTACTACGTGAACGACCCCGAGCGCTATGGTGTGGCTGAGTTCGACGCAAAGGGCAACTGCCTGAGCATAGAGGAGAAGCCTGCGAAGCCTAAGTCTAACTATGCTGTCGTTGGCTTATACTTCTACCCCAACAGCGTGGTTGAGATTGCCAAGCACATTAAGCCCTCGGCTCGCGGCGAACTGGAGATTACAACAGTCAACCAGTCGTATCTGGCACAGCAGAAGCTGAAGGTGCAGACGCTGCAGCGCGGTTTCGCCTGGCTCGATACTGGCACGCACGACTCACTGGCTGAGGCATCGACGTTCATCGAGGTCATTGAGAAGCGCCAGGGGCTGAAAGTGGCTTGTCTGGAGGAGATTGCATTCAAGAAGGGCTGGATAGACGCTGAACGTCTGAAGGAGCTGGCAAAGCCTATGATCAAGAACGGCTACGGACAGTATCTGATGCAGTTGGCGGAAATGGAAGATTGATAGATTGAAGAAAGAGAAAATGAGATAAAACAAAAAAAAGAGTCGCAACGATGGCGACTCTTTTTATTTTCTGTTTGTGATGTGATTTACTTCACCTTTTCAACGATGGCCTTGAAAGCCTCGGGGTTGTTCATAGCGAGGTCAGCGAGCACCTTACGGTTAATCTCGATACCAGCCTTAGAGAGAGCACCCATCAGCTGTGAATAGCTGAGACCGTTGATGCGTGCAGCAGCGTTGATACGCTGAATCCACAGGCTGCGGAAAGCACGTTTCTTGTTACGGCGGTCACGATAAGCGTATGTCAGGCCCTTTTCCCAAGTATTCTTGGCTACTGTCCAAACATTCTTACGAGCTCCAAAGTAGCCACGGGTGAGCTTCAAAATACTCTTGCGCTTTGCTCTTGATGCGACGTGATTTACTGATCTTGGCATAGTTTTCTTACTTCTTTAATGTTCGACAATAGGTTTGTTTAGCGGAGACACAACAGGTCACGAACCTGCTTCATGTTTGTCTGGTCAACGAGAGTTGAGCCACAGAGGTTACGCTTCTGCTTCTTGGTTTTCTTCGTCAGGATGTGACTGTGGTAAGCGTGGTGTCTCTTAACCTTACCTGTACCGGTGAACGAGAATCTCTTCTTAGCGCCGGAATTTGTCTTTACTTTTGGCATTGTTTTTATTTATTTAATTTGTTATTAATAATCGGCAGCTACGCATATACCGGGCGCGCCACCTTGTTGTTTCATTTTGTTTGGCCTGTGTTAAGCCTCTTCTTCGGCCTCAGTCAGCTTTTTCAGAGCATCGGCACTGATTTTTGCGTTTGCGAAGAGTCCTCCATTGGCGGGTTTCTCTGCGTTAGCTGTCTGTGCAGCGGCTTTGGTCTGTTCCTTAGCGTCCTGTGCAGAGGCTTCTCTGTCGCGTGCCTGCTGGCTTTTCTTGGCAACACCAGCTTTCTTCGGTGCCAGATAGAGGAACATCTTCTTACCTTCGAGCGACGGCATAGACTCTACTTTGCCGAATTCTTCGAGGTCGTTAGCAAATCTGAGCAGCAGCACTTCACCTTGTTCCTTGAACAGGATAGAGCGTCCGCGGAAGAAGACGTACGCGCGTACCTTATTACCATCTTCGAGGAACTCTCTGGCGTGTTTGAGCTTGAACTGGTAGTCGTGCTCGTCGGTTTGCGGTCCGAAGCGTATTTCCTTGACCTCCACCTTCACCTGCTTGGCTTTCATCTCCTTGGCACGTTTCTTCTGCTGGTAGAGGAACTTTGAGTAGTCGATGATACGACAAACGGGCGGGTTGGCGTTAGGCGAAATCTCGACGAGGTCAACGCCCTGCTCTCGAGCCATATTCAGTGCGTCACGCGTTGGCATAACGGTTGAACCGTCATCGCCGACGATACGGACTTCACGTACGCGTATCTGTTCATTGACGCGGTACTGATTCTTTATTTTGTCATTCTTCATCTACTACTTTTTGAGAAATCGGCTGCAAAGTTACAACAATTCAGTGAATTAGCAAAACTTTTTCGCAACATTTTTAACTTTTCACTCAATCATTTCAAGGAATTCGTCTTCTGAGACGATTCTGATGCCGAGTTTTTCGGCTTTTTGGAGTTTCGAGGGTCCCATGTTGTCGCCTGCGAGTATGAACGATGTCTTGCTGCTGATGGAACCTACGTTCTTGCCTCCGTTCTGCTCGATGAGCAGTTTGTACTCGTCGCGTGAGTGGTGCTGGAAGACGCCGCTGATGACGACGCTCTGTCCTGCGAGTTTGTTGCTCTGTACAGCCGTCTGCTGTTGTGACAGTTCGAACTGCAGTCCGTAGTCGCGCAGCCGTTCCACGATTTCACGGTTCACGTCATCATGGAAGTAGCCTATGATGCTCTTGGCCATCACCTCGCCTATACCCTCTACCTCCTGCAGTTCCTGCAGTCCAGCCGCCATGAGTGCGTCCATCGTTTTGAAGTGTCGAGCCAGGAGTCGTGCTGATGTCTCGCCAACGAACCTTATGCCGAGAGCGAAGACGACGCGTTCGAAGGGCACCTCCTTGGACTTCTGGATGGCGTTGACGATGTTCTGAGCCGACTTGCCGCGTGAGCCGTCGCCGTTAATCTGCTGAACGTCTATCGTGTAGAGGTCAGCAATATTCCTAACCAGCTTACGCCGATAGTAGTCCTCGATAATCTCCGGGCCCAGTCCGATGATGTTCATCGCCTTGCGGGCCACGAAGTGCTCAATGCGGCCCTTGATCTGCGGTGGACAGCCTGCATCATTGGGGCAGTACCAGGCAGCTTCGCCCTCATAACGGACCAGCGGTGTGCCGCACTCAGGACAGCGGCGTATGAACTGTACGGGCTGTGCTATGATGGGGCGCTGGTCTATATCGACACCCACGATTTTGGGTATGATTTCGCCACCTTTCTCCACATACACCCAGTCGCCTATATGGAGGTCGAAACTCTTGATGAAGTCTTCGTTGTTCAGCGTAGCACGACGCACGGTGGTGCCTGCCAGCTGCACGGGCGACATGTTGGCAACGGGCGTGACGGCGCCTGTACGACCAACCTGATAGGTCACTTCGAGCAGCTCCGTGCAGGCGCGTTCGGCCTTGAACTTATAGGCGATGGCCCATCGTGGCGACTTGGCCGTGAAGCCCAGTGCGCGCTGCTGGCGCTGTGAGTTGACCTTCAGCACGATGCCGTCGGTGGCCACAGGCAGGTTCTTGCGTTCCCTGTCCCAGTAGCTGATGAAGTCGAGTATCTCTTCCACCGAGTGTACTTTCTTCATGCCCTCGCTGATTTTGAAGCCCCACTGGCGGGCAGTCTCGAGGTTCTCGTAGTGGCCGTCGGCTGGCAGCTGTTCGCCCAGCAGGTAGTAGAGGTAGGCGTCGAGCTGGCGGCTGGCAACGACACGCGAGTC
>JAGBQP010000054.1 GCA_017632825.1 Prevotella sp.
ACCGATGTTGGTCTATTGAAGCGACTAATCCGTCCGCAAGGCGGATTACTTATGCCCGCAGGAGCATAGCAAGATGTCTTTTGAGTTACTCAAAAGGTTTCGGGTTACCCGCGAAACTCCCATCTTGCCCTTGCAGGGGGCTGGGGTCTGACTCCGAAGTCGTCATCCCCTGATTTGGAGAAGCGATAGTAACGTATCATAGATAATATGGAAGAAAACAAAAAACGATGGACGGGTCGATACCCGAAGAACAACAAACGGACACACTGTGTCATGGTACGCTTCGATGATGTGGAATGGGCCAGGTTCCTCACGCTCTACGAGCAGTCAGGAGTCTATGCCAAAGCCGTTTTCGTCAAGTCGCGTGTCTTTGGCGAGACGTTCAAGGTCGTCAAAGTAGATAAGACTATGGTGGATTTCTATGAAAAACTGTCATCATTCCATGCTCAGTTCCGGGGTGTGGCTGTCAATTACAATCAGGTGGTTAAGGAACTGCGTAGCCACTTTTCGGAAAAGAAGGCAATGGCCTTGCTCTACCGTCTGGAGTCTATGACCCGCAAGATGATGGAGCAGGGACAGCAGATCGTGGCACTGGCAAAGGAGGCAAGGGAGAGATGGTTGCAAAGATAACGATCGGAAGTTCCCTTTTCGGTGCCATCAAGTATAACGCCGACAAAGTGAATATAGGGAAAGGCCAGTTACTGGACACAAATAAGATTTTCAACAACGGTGATGGTAAGGTCAATGTTGCACAGGTGTTGGCAGATTTCGAGAAGCGGATGCCAAGACAGATGCGGACGGAGAAGCCTGTCATCCATATCTCACTCAATCCCCATCCTGACGATAAGTTGACAGACGGGGAACTGACGCAAATGGCGCATGAGTATATGCAGCGTATGGGATATGGCGACCAGCCTTATATCATCGTCAAGCATGAGGACATCGATCGTCATCATCTGCATATTGTTTCTGTCCGTGTGGATGAGCAGGGCAAGCGCGTTAAAAGCGACTTCACCAAACGGAGAAGTCTTGCCATCATCAGGGACTTTGAACAGAGATACGGACTGCATCATGGCAACAAGCGAGAAGAGGAAAGACTGTCCAACCGCATCCCGCCAGTCAATCCTTCCGAGGGTGATATCAAGAAGCAGGTGGGCAACACGGTTAAGGCCGTATTCCACGACTACCAGTTTCAGACCATCGGCGAACTCCGTGCGCTATTGTCACTATACAATCTGACAGTTGAGGAAGTGAGGGGTAATGTCAGAGATGAGGACTATAACGGTCTTGTCTATTCTGTCATTGACAAGGAGGGCAATAAAGTCGGCAATCCGTTCAAGTCATCCCTGTTTGGCAAGTCCGTCGGCTATGAGACATTGCAGCGCAAGGCTGCTTTATCAAAGAAGAACATCAAAGACAGAAATCTGACTGAGCCGACCAGGAAAGTCTTAGAGTATGCCCTTAAACGCACTTATGACAAGGACGAGTTTGTCAGGATGCTCAAAGAGAAAGGTGTTGATTGTGTCTTTCGCTATACCGATGAGGGTAGAATCTACGGTGCTACGTTCATCGACCACCGTACCCATTGTGTCCTCAACGGTTCCCGTATGGGCAAGGATTATTCTGCCAATGCGCTTGAACAGCACTTCAATACGCCGCCAGAGGAACAGATTCCTTTCAAGGAACAGAAAGAACAGGAGGAACAACCGAATACTGGCAGCACATCGGCAGAAGGTCAGCAGCAATCCGCTTCCCTCAATGAACAGGAACATTACGAAAGCAAAGGCGGTTTCGCATCATTCCTTGATGCACTTGACTTCCTCAATACTGACAATCCTGTCACTGATGCAGAGGAAGAGGCATTCCGTCGCAGGTTGCAGCGCAAGAAGAAAAAGCGTCGTGGCCCGAGACTTTAACCAGAGAACAATAGTATCAACAATTTAATTCAAATGTATTATGCAACAAGAAGATGATTTGAGGGCATTGGCGAAAATCATGGATTTTCTCCGTGCCGTGAGTATTATTCTCGTAGTAATGAACGTCTATTGGTACTGCTATACCAGTATCGTGGAGTGGCACCTGAATATCGGTGTGGTTGACCGCATTATGATGAACTTCAATCGTACCGCAGGACTGTTTCATTCCACGCTCTACACCAAACTGTTCTCTGTCCTTCTCCTTACCCTGTCGTGCATGGGAACGAAAGGCGTGAAGGAGGAAAAGATTACTTGGAAGCACATTGGCATAGCACTGGCAATAGGCTTCATTCTGTTTTTCCTTAACTGGTGGATTCTCAACCTGCCATTACCCTTTGAGTTCTGCACAGCCCTGTACGTTTTGACGCTAACTCTCGGCTATATCGGTCTGCTGATGGGTGGCCTGTGGATGAGCCGTCTGCTTCAGAACAATCTCATGGATGATGTTTTCAACAACGAGAACGAATCGTTTATGCAGGAAACGCGCTTGATGGAGAACGAGTATTCCATCAATCTGCCTACACGCTTCTACTACAAAAAGAAGTGGCACAAGGGCTGGATTAACGTGGTTAATCCCTTCCGTGCCACCATTGTACTCGGAACACCAGGTAGTGGTAAATCGTATGCCATCGTCAACAACTTTATCAAGCAGCAGATAGAGAAAGGCTATTCACTCTATTGTTACGATTACAAGTACCCAGACTTGTCGATGATTGCCTACAACCACCTGATGAATCACATGGATAGTTATAAAGTGAAGCCCAAGTTCTATGTGATTAACTTTGATGATCCGCGCAGAAGTCACCGCTGCAATCCCATTCACCCCGATTTCATGACAGATATATCAGATGCCTACGAGTCTGCCTACACCATCATGCTTAACCTTAACAAGACATGGGTGCAGAAGCAGGGCGATTTTTTTGTGGAGTCACCTATCATCCTGTTTGCCGCCATCATTTGGTTCCTCCGTCTCTATGAAGACGGCAAGTATTGCACATTCCCCCACGCCGTTGAACTATTGAATCAGAAATACGAGGATATATTTCCGATTCTTTCCAGTTATCCCGAACTGGAAAACTACATGTCCCCGTTCATCGACGCATGGCAAGGAGGTGCAGCAGATCAGTTACAGGGTCAGATAGCATCTGCAAAGATTCCTCTGTCCCGAATGATTTCCCCACAACTTTATTGGGTGATGTCAGCCAGT
>JAGBQP010000055.1 GCA_017632825.1 Prevotella sp.
ACCGATGTTGGTCTATTGAAGCGACTAATCCGTCCGCAAGGCGGATTACTTATGCCCGCAGGAGCATAGCAAGATGTCTTTTGAGTTACTCAAAAGGTTTCGGGTTACCCGCGAAACTCCCATCTTGCCCTTGCAGGGGGCCGGGGTCTAACTCCGAAGTCGTCATCCCCTGATTTGGAAAGCGATAGTAACGTATCATAGATAATATGGAAGAAAACAAGAAACGAAAGACGGGTCGATACCCGAAGAACAACAAGCGGACGCACTGTGTCATGGTACGCTTCGACGATATGGAATGGGCCAGGTTCCTCACGCTCTATGAGCAGTCAGGAGTCTATGCCAAGGCGGTTTTCGTCAAGTCGCGTGTCTTTGGCGAGACGTTCAAGGTCGTGAAAGTCGATAAGACAATGGTGGACTTCTACGATAAACTGTCATCATTCCACGCTCAGTTCCGGGGTGTGGCGGTCAACTACAATCAGGTGGTAAAGGAACTGCGTAGCCATTTCTCTGAGAAGAAGGCAATGGCCTTGCTCTATCGTCTGGAGTCGATGACTCGGCAGATGATGGAGCAGGGACAGCAGATAGTGGCATTGGCAAAGGAGGCAAGAGAACGATGGTTGCAAAGATAACGATTGGTAGTTCCCTTTTCGGTGCCATCAAGTATAATGCCGACAAGGTGAACATTGGGAAAGGCCAGTTGCTGGACACTAACAAGGTGTTCAATAACGGTGACGGTAAGGTCGATGTTGTACAGGTGTTGGCAGATTTCGAAAAGCGGATGCCCAGACAGATGCGGACGGAAAAGCCTGTCATCCACATCTCGCTCAATCCCCATCCTGATGATAGGTTGACGGACGGGGAACTGACACAGATGGCGCATGAGTATATGCAGCGCATGGGTTATGGCGACCAGCCCTATATCATCGTCAAGCATGAGGATATAAACCGCCACCATCTGCATATCGTTTCCGTCCGTGTAGACGAGCAGGGCAAGCGTATTAAAAGCGACTTCACAAAACGGAGAAGCCTTGCCATCATCAGGGACTTTGAACAGAGATACGGACTGCATCATGGCAACGAGCGAGAAGAGGAAAGACTGTCCAACCGCATCCCGCCGGTCAATCCTTCCGAGGGGGACATCAAGAAGCAGGTAGGCAATACGGTCAAGTCCGTGTTCCACGACTACCAGTTTCAGACCATTGGCGAACTCCGTGCGCTGCTGTCGCTCTACAATCTGACTGTCGAAGAAGTTAGGGGCAATGTCCGAGGTGAGGACTATAATGGTCTTGTTTATTCTGTCATTGATGACGATAGCAATAAGGTTGGCAATCCGTTCAAGTCATCCCTGTTTGGCAAGTCCGTTGGCTATGAGGCAATGCAGAAAAAGGCTGCATTCTCAAAGAAGAACATCAAGGATAAGAATCTGACTGAGCCGACCAGAAAAAACTTGGAGTATGCGCTTAGACGGACTTACGACAAGGAGGAGTTTGTCAAGATGCTCAAAGAGAAAGGCATTGATTGCGTCTTCCGCTATACAGACGAAGGCAGGATCTACGGTGCTACGTTCATTGACCATCGTACCCATTGTGTCCTCAATGGTTCCCGGATGGGCAAGGTTTTCTCTGCCAATGCGCTTGAACAGCACTTCAATACGCCGTCAGAGGAACAGATTCCTTTCAAGGAAAAGGAAGAACAGAAGGAACAGCCGAATACTGGCAGCACATCGGCAGAAGGACTTCAACAAACCACTTCTCACGATGAGCAGGAACATTACGAAAGCAAAGGCGGTTTCGCATCATTCCTTGATGCTCTTGACATCCTCAATACCGACAATCCTGTCACTGATGCAGAGGAAGAGGCATTCCGTCACAGGTTGCAGCGCAAGAGGAAAAAGCGTCGTGGCCCAAGACTTTAATCAGACAACAATAGTATCACCAATTTAATTCAAATGTATTATGCAACAAGAAGATGATTTGAGGGCATTGGCGAAAATCATGGATTTTCTCCGTGCCGTGAGTATTATTCTCGTAGTAATGAACGTCTATTGGTACTGC
>JAGBQP010000056.1 GCA_017632825.1 Prevotella sp.
GAGGCACTCACTTTAGCCGCCAGCTCGATGAGGCGTTCGGCTGCATCCTGACGTCGGTTGAGTATAACATCCTCGATAATCTCCAGCTGGTCAGCGGGTATATCGTTGTAAGTAATTTTCGTTGACGGATTAACAATGCCGAAGTCCATACCCTGCTGAATGGCATGGTAGAGGAATACGGCGTGCATGGCCTCGCGAATATAGTTGTTGCCACGGAACGAGAACGACAGGTTACTGACGCCGCCGCTAACATGGGCTCCTGGCAGATTCTGGTGAATCCATCCGGTAGCGCGGATAAAGTCGGCAGCATAACTGTTATGCTCCTCCATACCAGTAGCTACAGCCAGCACATTGGGGTCAAAGATAATGTCGAGCGGATTCATACCAACACGCTCAGTCAGAATACGATAAGCACGTTCAGCAATCTCAATGCGACGTTCGTAGCTCGTTGCCTGTCCCTGTTCGTCAAAACACATCACAACGACCGCTGCTCCGTAGCGCATACAGTCACGGGCATGACTGATGAAAACGTCCTCGCCCTCTTTCAAAGAAATACTATTGACGATACTCTTACCCTGCACGCACTTCAAGCCTTCGACAATGACATCCCATTTGGAGGAGTCAATCATGACTGGCACACGGGCTATATCGGGCTCTGCGGCAATAATGTTAAGGAAATTCACCATCTCCTCACGAGCCTCAAGCAAACCGTCATCCATATTGATATCGATAACGAGGGCGCCGTCATTCACCTGCTTGCGTGCTATGCTGATGGCCTCGTCATACTGTTTCTCGTTGATAAGACGAAGGAACTTACGCGAACCGGCAACGTTACAGCGCTCGCCAACATTGACGAACCGAACCTCGCTGGTCACATTCAGAAGGTCGAGACCTGAAAGCCACATGGTTTGCGAACGGGCTACCGGTACACGGGGCGTCTTAGCCAACGTTAACGGTACATAGCGACTGATAAACTCGTCGGTAGTGCCACAGCAACCACCCACGATATTCACTAACCCCTCGTCAATAAGCTCGCCGATTTGCGGAGCCATCGACTCGGCCGTTTCGTCGTAGAGTCCTAACGAATTGGGCAGTCCGGCGTTGGGATAGCACGATATATAATAAGGTGCACGCTGAGCCAGTTCCCTGAGGAAGGGCTTCATCTGACGGGCACCGAATGAACAGTTCAAGCCAACAGAGAAAATGGGATAGGTAGAGATCGAGGCTAAGAAAGCATCGAGCGTCTGTCCGCTCAGTGTTCGGCCTGCTAAATCGCTGACGGTAACACTCAGCATGATGGGTATTTCCACCTGGCGCTGACGCATGGCCGTCACAGCGGCATCGATGGCACACTTGGCATTCAGCGAGTCGAAGATGGTCTCTATGAGCAGGGTGTCCACCCCACCCTCGATAAGCGCGTCCATCTGCTCAAGGTAAGCATCGAACAACTGCGTGTAGGTCAGGTCGCGGAGAGCAGGATTGCTGACATCGGGCGACATCGAACACGTTTTATTCGTAGGGCCGACACTACCCGCCACAAAACGCGGCTTTTCGGGAGTAGAAAACTCGTCGGCAGCCTGGCGGGCCAGTTTGGCACCGGCAAGGGCTATCTCGCGGGCTTCCTTGGCCATGCCGTAGTCGGCCTCACTGATGCGTTGCGAACTGAAGGTATTTGTCTCTATAATATCGGCACCGGCACGCAGATAGCGACGGTGAATATCGAGAATGACATCGGGACGAGTCAGATTCAGCACGTCGTTATTACCCTTCATCTGTCCGCGAAACAGATGGAAACGTCCGCGAAAGTCCTCTTCCGTCAGGTTATACGACTGAATCATCGTACCCATGGCGCCATCGAGCACCAATATGCGTTCCTTAATGATATCCTGAATCTTTTTCACTCTATATTCTCAACTCTTAGTCGCAAAGCGAACATTCATAACTCGTAGTTAATAACGCTTGATGGCTCTGTCCATCTCACGCCGGTCTTCCTTCTCCTTGAGTGTCTGACGCTTGTCAAACGCTTTCTTACCCTTACACAGGGCAATGTCCATCTTGGCGCGTCCGTTCTCATCGATAAACACCAGCAGCGGCACAATGGTGTAGCCTGTCTGCTTGGTAGCACTCTGCAACCGCCGAATCTCACGCTTCGTGAGCAGCAGTTTGCGGTCGCGTTTCATCTCGTGGTTGTTGTACGAGCCGTAAAAATAAGGGGACACAGACATGCCGCGCACCCACATTTCCTCGTTTGTAATAAAACAATAGCTATCCACCAGACTGGCCTTGCCGGCACGGATACTCTTAATCTCTGTACCCGTCAGGACAATACCTGCTGTAAAGGTCTCGATGAAAAAATACTCAAACGAGGCCTTCCTGTTCTTTATATTGACAGGACTTTTCTTCCTGATTTCCTCTTCTTGTTTGTTCATGCTACTATCGTTGCAAAATTCTCTATGTGCTCATCCACATAGTGAGCTATATCCTCCGTCCACTGTTCCTCGTTCTCAACAAACTCGTCGTCTAAGTCGTCAAACTCAGAAAAACGCTCGAACAATGCCATAAACTCTTCATCGGTGCAGTCACGCTCTATCTCCTCACGATGTTTCAGCCAGAGCGTGTGAGCATCATAAATAAGCTTAGACAGATCACG
This sequence comes from Prevotella sp., assembly GCA_017632825.1. Next base: position 2,651 of record JAGBQP010000056.1, read on the forward strand.
CAAACCCCACAGCTTCAGAGCCTTTGCCAGCGGATTCTTGAAGATGAACGGGCCATAGCCATTATGTATTAACTGTACGAAGCCGCCATCCATCACCTCCTCGTGCAGCGTGTCCCATGCCAGTAGCGTCACCTGGTCGGCCGTCAGTTCTGACAAGGTATCTGCTGTCAGCTCACCACCTATGGCAGCTTTTGTGGCATCAACAAAAACGCGCAGGAAAGAATCCATGCCTTCCTCCGCAGCCCGCTGCAGCGCAGCATCATCTATTTTTACTTCTATCATACAGCCTGCAAAGATACGAAAAGTAGAGAGAAAAACCAAATTTATTTGGATTTTTCCGAAATGAGATATCACGGCGATATATCTGGTATGAAAAAAACTCAACTTTCTTGCCGGTTTTCACAAAATATTTGTATCTTTGCCACAGAAACCAATAACATCGCCTTATGACACTCGATTACATATTACGCATCTTCATTGCCGGACTTCTCGGCAGCGCCATCGGCCTGGAGCGCGAATACCGTGCAAAAGAAGCTGGATTCCGCACTCATTTCCTCGTTGGATTAGGTAGCGCACTATTTATGGTTCTGTCAGTTCATGGCTTCGAAGACGTAACAGTCAACGAGGCTGTTCGCCACGACATCTCACGCATAGCCGCACAGGTGGTATCCGGCATTGGCTTCATCGGCGCGGGCTGTATTATCTTCCAGAAGCATGCTGTCAGAGGACTGACAACGGCCGCGGGTCTCTGGGTTGCTGCTGCCATAGGTATGGCGGCTGGTGCTGGCATGTTTGCCGTTGCTACCGCTGCTACGGTGATGGTAGTAGTCTGCTTGGAACTCATGAATTTTCTGCATCATCGCGTGTTCAAACAAGACGATGACGGGAATGAGACGGACGATGACGACCGTCAAGAGAACTAAATGTGAAAGAAGTTAAAAGTAACAACTACGTACTAAAAAATTTGCACAGCTATGGTTTTTTGAGTACCTTTGCAGGCGTAAAAACAAAAATATGTTATGGAATCACTACAATGGTTAAAAGAATTGTTTACGACGACTGACAGCGTCGCACACATTGCCCTGCTCTACGCTATTGTCATAGCGGTAGGTGTGTATTTGGGCAAGCTAAAAGTTTTCGGGATTTCGCTGGGTGTTACATTTGTTCTCTTTGCCGGTATCGTAGCCGGACACATTGGTTTTACGGCACCCTTACCCATTCTGACATTTATCCAGGACTTCGGTCTCATTCTGTTTGTCTTTATGATAGGTATGCAGGTGGGGCCTGGCTTCTTTGAGAGTTTCGGCACGGCAGGTGTCAAGCTCAACGGTATGGCTGCCACAGCCATTCTGCTGAACATTTTGGTGATGTTTGGCTGCTACTTCATTTTCTTCGACACGAGCGACAAAACCGCACTCCCCATGATGGTGGGCACGCTCTATGGTGCCGTTACGAACACGCCGGGTCTTGGTGCTGCTAACGAAGCTCTGGGCACGGTATTCGGAACGTCTGCTCCTCCCATTGCATCAGCCTATGCCTGTGCCTATCCGCTTGGTGTGTTGGGTATTATCGGAGCCACCATCCTGGTGCGCTATATCTGCAAGGTGAAACTTGAGAACGAGGAAGACCAACTGAAGGCTTCTGAGGAGACAAGCGCAAACAAGAAGCCCTACAAGATGCACCTGGAGGTAACCAACCAGTTCCTGGAGGGAAAGACGCTGCTACAGGTTCACGACTTCCTGATGCGCGACTTTGTTGTTTCGCGTATCGTCCACAAGGGTGAACTCTCTATTCCTAACCGCGACACCGTGTTCCACATGGGTGACCAGATGCTTATCGTCTGTGCCGAGGCCGACCAGGAGGCTATCAACGCTTTTATCGGACCGAAGCTGGACATCGACTTCGAGCAGTCTGATCAGCCGCTGGTATCGAAGCGCATTCTCGTAACCAACGCTGAGATTAATGGTAAGTCGCTGGCCTCTATGCACTTCTCAAGTGTCTATGGTGTCAACGTCACCCGCGTCACCCGTCAGGGTATGGATATCTTCGCTTCGTCATCGCTGCCTCTGCAAGTGGGCGACCGCATCATGGTGGTTGGTCCTGAGGACGCTGTCGACCGCGTAGCCAACAAGATGGGTAACTCCATACGCCGTCTCGATGCGCCCAACATTGCCACAATCTTCGTGGGCGTCATTATCGGCATCATCTTCGGCATGCTCCCCATCGCTATTCCCGGTATGCCCGTACCTATGAAATTAGGTATCGCCGGAGGTCCGCTGATTATTGCCATTCTGATTGGTCGTTATGGTTACAAGATACATCTTGTGACATACACAACAACCAGCGCCAACATGATGCTGCGTGAGATAGGACTGGTACTGTTCCTGGCATCGGTGGGTATCAAGGCTGGCGCCAACTTCTTTGAAACTGTGTTCCAGGGCAATGGTGGACTCTACGTACTCACAGGCTTCCTCATCACCATCATCCCGATTCTGATTGTAGGACCTTACGCCCGCTGGAGACATAAGTTCAACTACTTTACCATCATGGGTATGATAGCCGGTACCTATACAGACCCCCCTGCACTGGCTTACGCCAACAGCATCTGCTCGAAGGAGGCTCCGGCTGTGGGCTATTCTACAGTCTATCCGCTGTCGATGTTCTTACGCATCTTCACGGCACAAATTGTAGTTCTCTTCTTCTGTGGATAAGATATGGTTTATCGGTCCCATGAGCCTTCATACGACTCATGGGACCTAATAATACCAACCAATTAAAAGCCAACAACTATATAATAATACACAACATAATGAACAAAATCGGACTTCTTCTGAGTGGGTTGTTTCTTCTCGGATCTCAGGCAGTTATGGGCCAAGGCGCGAAAAACATACGCCTAAATGAGGTTCTGACCAACAACACCACAAGCATTGAGGACGAATTCGGCACACGTCAGGCGTGGATTGAGTTGGAGAACACATCGTTCACAACTTACAACATTCGCGGTATGTACCTGACGACCGACCGTCACGTTCTCGATCCAAAGATGAGTGTTCCCGAACGCATCAAACGCATGCACGTTATTCCCAATGGAGAACCGCGCACACAGATTGGCGGTCGTCAGCACTTAGTATTCTACGGCAACTCAAATCCTGCAAAGGGTAAGTTGCACCTCTCATTGCCGGTTCCTATGTCGGAACCCGTTTGGATTGCACTTTACAATGGTAATGCTGTTGAACTCATCGACTCCGTCAGCGTACCGGCACTCGCTGCCGACCAAAGCTATGCTCGTACAGGCGGCAAGTGGACGGTAAAGGCTGCACAGAACGTCACGCCAGGCACAGAGAACTTCATCAAGACTGACGAGACGAAGGATGCCAAACTGAAGCGTGAGGACCCTCACGGCTTCGGTATCACACTGTTGGCCATGGGCATCGTCTTTTTCTGTCTGGCCGTGCTGTTCGTTTTCTTTTGGCTCTTCGGTATCCTCATGCGACACATGGAGACAGCCAAGAAGGTAGCTAATCAACAGCCTATCAAACCAATCACCAAGACGGTTGAGAAAACAATAGAAGTAGGCCACAAGACAGGTATCATCCTGCAGGAAGGACTCAAAACCAAGGGCATCGACCGCGAAGTCTATATGGCTGTTATCGGTATGGCTCTCAAGCAGTATGAGGACGACGTGCACGACGTTGAATCGGGCATCATTACCATTAAGCAGAAGTCATCAAGCTGGAACGATGAGTTCCACCAGATGACACAGTTTCACCAATAATCACAAAACAACCCTAAAGCAATGAGTAAGTATCAGTATAAAGTTCAAGGAGTTGACTACGAAGTCGAAATTGAAGAAGTAGAAGGCAACATTGCCAAAGTTAACGTGAACGGCATTCCGTTTGAGGTAGAGTTACAGAAACCTATCAATGCCGCCAGGCACCCACAACTCAGCAAGCCGAAGGTAGAAACGCCCAAGCCTGTTGCCGCTGCGTCACAGGTCTCCGAACCAGCCGCTACTCCTGCTCAGCCTGCTGCCAGCACAGCAACAGGCAACGCTATCAAAGCACCTCTGCCAGGAACCATTATCGACATCAAGGTGCAACAGGGACAGCAGGTCAACGTCGGCGACGTAGTCCTCGTGCTCGAGGCTATGAAGATGCAGAACAACATCGAAGCCGAATATGCCGGCACCATCACCAGCATTAACGTCAAGACAGGCGATACCGTTATGGAGGGTGACACACTACTGACCATCGGATAAGATTACCGTGCATCGTTCATCGTTAATTATTTAATGTTATGGATTTAGGACAATTTATCATAGAGAATTTCCACGAGTTCCTGACCTACACAGCATTCGCCAATGCTACGGTAGGCAATCTCATCATGATAGCCGTAGGCGCCTTCTTTATTTGGCTTGCCATTAAGAAGGACTTCGAGCCTCTGCTGCTCGTTCCCATCGGCCTGGGTATTATTTTAGGCAACATCCCCTTCCGTGCTGATGCAGGACTGGAGATTGGCCTCTACGAGGACAACTCGGTACTCAACATTTTCTATCAAGGTGTACGTCAGGGTTGGTACCCGCCGCTTATCTTCTTGGGTATCGGTGCTATGACCGACTTCACAGCCTTACTGGCCAATCCCAAGCTTATGCTCATTGGTGCCTCGGCACAGTTTGGCATCTTCGGAGCATACATGGTCGCGCTGGCAATGGGTTTTGAACCTTCACAGGCTGCCGGTATTGCCATTATCGGTGGTGCTGACGGTCCTACCGCTATTTTCCTCAGCTCGAAGTTGTCGCCCAATCTGATGGGCGCTATCGCCGTCTGCGCCTACTCTTATATGGCTCTTGTACCTGTCATCCAGCCGTTCATTATGCGTCTGCTGACAACCAAGAAGGAGCGCGTTATCAAGATGAAGCCAGGTCGTGAAGTCAGCCAGACGGAGCGCATCCTCTTCCCCATTATCGGCTTGCTGCTGACGACGTTCATTGTACCTTCGGGCTTACCACTGCTTGGTATGCTGTTCTTCGGAAATCTGCTGAAAGAGAGTGGCAAGACCACACGTCTGGCCAAAACGGCCGGTGCAGCCCTGAACGACATTGTAGTCATGCTTCTCGGTCTCACTGTTGGTTGTTCTACACAGGCATCGGAGTTCCTGACACTGAACACCATCAAGATTTTTGCCCTCGGCGCTATGGCCTTCATGATTGCTACGGCTTCTGGCGTATGCTTCGTCAAACTGATGAACCTCTTCCTGCCCGAAGGCAAGAAGCTCAATCCGCTGATAGGCAATGCTGGCGTGTCTGCTGTTCCTATGGCCGCCCGTATCTCTAACAACCTTGGATTGGAATACGACCGTCACAACTTCTTGCTTATGCATGCTATGGGACCGAATGTAGCTGGTGTAATCGGCTCTGCCGTTGCAGCTGGCGCCTTGCTCGGATTCCTTTCGTAATAAAGTACGATATCAATCAACAAGAAAATGGGCCTGCCGCTTGGCAAGCCCATTTCTTTTTATTCTTCTGCAGCAAGAAACTACATATCTTTAATACTGATTACGTGGCAGACACGTAATGATTGTCTGCAGTACTTGATTACTTAGCGTAAGCCACAGAACGAGTTTCGCGGATAACGGTGATTTTCACCTGTCCAGGATATGTCATCTCGTTCTGAATCTTTGTTGCAATCTCGCCACTCAGAGCCTCGGTCTCAGCGTCAGTCATCTTGTCAGCACCAACGATAACACGGAGCTCACGTCCGGCTTGGATAGCATAGGTCTTGGTAACACCGGGATAGCTCATAGCGATAGCCTCAAGGTCGTTCAGACGCTTGATGTAAGCCTCGACAATCTCACGACGGGCACCAGGACGGGCACCTGAAATGGCATCACAAACCTGTACGATTGGAGCCAGCAGTGTCTGCATCTCCATCTCGTCGTGGTGGGCACCGATAGCGTTGCAGATATCGGGTTTCTCCTTGAACTGCTCAGCAATCTTGGCACCATAGAGTGCGTGAGGCATCTCACTCTCCTCGTCGGGTACCTTACCTATATCGTGGAGCAGACCTGCACGCTTGGCTTTCTTGGGATTCAGGCCCAACTCTGCAGCCATCACTGCACAGAGGTTAGCCGTTTCGCGGGCATGCTGCAGCAGATTCTGACCATAAGAAGAACGATACTTCATCTTACCGATGATGCGTACCAGTTCGGGGTGAAGGCCGTGAATGCCCAAGTCGATAGCTGTACGCTTACCAGTCTCAATGATTTCGTTGTCGAGCTGCTTCTTGACTTTGTTGACCACTTCCTCGATGCGTGCAGGGTGGATACGACCATCGGCTACCAGCTGATGCAGAGCCAGGCGGCAAGTTTCACGGCGTACAGGGTCGAAGCCGCTGATGACGATAGCCTCAGGCGTATCA
>JAGBQP010000057.1 GCA_017632825.1 Prevotella sp.
AAGCAGATTGCCTACACTTGCCGTAAGAAAACAGGCGTGCAGTACAGCATTTCAACTGACTCTGACATATACCTATATAATATAGAGACCAAGCAGACCAAGAATCTCTGCAAACCTGCCGACTACGAGGCACCCGAAGTCGATGTGACAAAGACGCTGAAGTATCAGGCAGTCAACGATGGCGACAACCTGAAGAACAATGTGGGATATGACCAGAATCCTAAGTTCTCGCCCGACGGACGCTATGTGGCTTGGCTCTCTATGGAGCGCGACGGCTACGAGAGCGACCGCCAGCGTTTGTGCTGCTATGACCTGCAGACAGGACAGAAGAAGTATCTGACAGAGGCCTTCGACTCTCACGTTGACGATTTCTGCTGGAGCGATACAAAGGATGCCATGATTTACTACATTGGTGTCTGGCACGCCACCGAGAACCTCTACGCCATCAACTGGAAAGGCGAAGTGAAACAGCTTACCAACACATGGCATGACTTCGGCTCGTTGCAGATGCTTAACAACGGCAAACAACTGCTCATGGAGCGTCACTCCTATCTGGAGCCTGCCGACCTCTATGTGGTAACGCCCAACATGAAGAAGCCAGAAAAGACTGTCATTACACAGATAACGAAGGAGAACGAGCACATCCTGTCTCAACTGGACAAACCCTCCGTACAGCAGCGCTGGGTGAAGACCAGCGACGGTAAGGAGATGCTGACATGGATTATCCTGCCTCCTAACTTTGACGAAACCAAGAAGTACCCCACCCTACTCTTCTGCGAAGGCGGACCGCAGTCGCCCGTCAGCCAGTTCTGGAGCTACCGCTGGAATTTCTTCATCATGGCTTCGCAGGGTTACATCGTCGTTGCTCCCAACCGTCGCGGATTGCCAGGCTTCGGACAAGAGTGGCTTGAGGAAATCAGCGGCGACTGGACAGGTCAGTGCATGAAGGACTATCTCGCCGCTATCGACGATGCCGCCACTAACCTCCCCTATGTTGACAAGGACCATCTAGGAGCCGTTGGTGCATCATTCGGCGGATTCTCAGTGTACTATCTCGCCGGTCATCACGACAAGCGCTTCAAGTGCTTCATCGCCCACGACGGCGCCTTCAACCTCGAAGCCATGTACACGGAGACCGAGGAGAACTGGTTCTCGAACTGGGAATATGACGATGCATATTGGAACAAGAACCGCACCGCCAACGCCGATCGTACATATAAAAATTCGCCCCACCTGTTTGTCGATAAGTGGGACACGCCCATTCTCTGCATTCACGGTGAGAAGGACTACCGCATTAACGCCACACAGGGCATGAGCGCTTTCAACGCTGCCCGCATGCGCGGCATCGAGGCAGAGTTACTCATCTTCCCTGATGAAAACCACTGGGTACTGAAGCCGCAGAACGGAATTTTGTGGCAGCGCACCTACTTTGAGTGGCTGGATCGCTGGCTGAAGAAATAATCTGCATGTAGTCAGTAATGAAAAAGCTGGAACAAGCTTTCAACAATAAGTAGCCAGTAATGAAAAAGCTGGAACATGCTATCAATAACATGTAGTCAGAATCGAAGAAACTGGATAGAAAATAAAAACTGCTTGCCTTTTTAGCAAGCAGTTTTTTTATGGTGATGTAGCAAGATGAGAGCTGATTAAGAAAGTGTCTGCATAAATGGCAGATTAGCGGCCTGCTTGACAAGCGCCATCGCGAGCTGAGCATTACCCTCCTGTTCGCCGTTAATGGTATCATAAAACCATTTCACGCCAGCCATTCCACTACCATTCTTCAAGAGAAATACCAGACAAAGATTCTGCAAGCCGATACTCTCTGAGAGAATATCAAGGTCGGTAACAGCCAACTGCAGAACAGCCAGCTGATAAGCATCCTCGGCATGGTCGTCAATGAAGCGCTGAACATCGCCCAGAGTCTCGAGGCCGAAACTCTCAAGAACGCGCAGATATGGCATGAGCGGTGTTGGGAATATCTCTGCTTGATTAACGGCGGCGATACGCTGATTCAGATGGTCTAACGGATAAAGCTCCAAAAAACTACGGAAGGAGTCGGTGGTCAACGGCACCTCCTCCAGATGGCCAGACTTAACCAGCGTCTGCACCTGTCGGCGATACTCGCTCATCTTGGTACGCAGGCGACTGAACTCATCGTCGGCCATTTCCAGCATACCAGCCAGGCGACTGAACTGACGCCGAAACTCTGGTGGCAATTTGACAAAGCCTTTGTAGCCGATGTCATGTTCTATGGCAGACCACACATGCTGCAAGGCCGTGCGCATCTGTATTTCAAACGGAAAACTGCCTTCCTTCAGACGGCAGATGTAGTGTAATGAATTATAGCCAAAGCTGGTCAGCTGATGTAACTTACGCTTATCGACAGAGTTCTTCCAGTCCACATCGAACAGACGCTGCACAATGGCAGCCACCTTATCAACATCGTCCGTATAAAACGTGATGATACGCAGTCCCACAAGGTCTGTGATATCGTCCAGCTGACGATACTTGTCACCCTTGCGTTCCAGTTTACCAGCCAACGACTTCTCGGTCTTGACTCGGTACTCTATGGAGTTCAACTCTATGCCCTGTTCACGAAGAGTCTTTAGTAACAGACTATACACCTGCTCAGAAAGCACCTCCAACTGAGGTGCTTTCTGACGATACTCCTCCAGCAGAGCTTCACCAAGGGGACTCAGTTTGGGAATCATTTAAATTCAAAGAGATTGGTAAAGCCCGTCATAGCAAAAACGGTGCGCAGATCATCGTTGATGCCCTGAATAAAGACATGACGTCCGTTTGCTTTAGCGTTTTTGAGAATATTCAGGAAAATACGCAAGCCACTCGACGAGATATATTCCAACGACGTACAGTCGAGAATAACGTCATGATCCTTCTCAGTATAAAGCTGTTCAACGTCCTTTTCTGTTTTAGTAGCAGCTGCAGTATCCAGACGACCTTCAAAAACAGCAATTAAATTACCATCTTTCTCTTGGATTGTTGTATTCATAATATTAATGTTTAGATTATTCTAATTGTAATATCTCACTTAGGACTGTGCAAATTTAACAAAAATACCACCATACTATCGTACGAACGGAAAAGAATTAAACTTTTTTAACCAATTTCATCAGACTGTAATCAGAATATTTTATTATTTTTGTCGCAAAAATTATATATACTTTTGACTGGTACTAAAAACCTAAGATGACAGATATCGTCCTTTCCAGCTTTCTGAGTCTCTTCGCTTTGTTTGGTAAAGAAGATCGCGTAGATGAGACATGGGCAAGAAATATGCTCGTGAATTATCTGCGTCACCACTTTGGTATTAGGAATATCAACACCTATTTGGATCTATACAGCGACATGCGGAGCATCTATGAGATGACGCCCGATTTAGACACAGAGGCTACGGTCAATTCCATCTGTACTAATCTGCATGGTAAAATACGTACCAGCGAAGAAGCAATGCTTCTGCTCCGTATCATGGAGTTCTGTGGCATCAAGTCCGGACAGGTACATCCCATGTTTACGGCTGTAGCCAAGAATTTCCAGATATCAGACGAGCAGTTCAATGACTTTGTTGATTTCGTCTCCAATACACCATCGAAGCACGTCATGCTGCACCACCCTCAAGGGTTTGATGGTGAGCTGAAGACACTTTTCATCGCAACAACAGGCACCCTTGTCTTTACCTACAATGGTTCTGACACGGTATTGCTTAACGACGTGCCCGTACTGCCGGGCTGTTATCAGGTGTGGCTTCAGAGTAGTGTGCTCAAAGGTAAAAATGGTTTTCCTGTCTATTATTCCTCCATCATGGCGGCTTATAATCAGCATGAAGACCACAGCACCGCCGTCACCTTCTGTGGCCGTGACATCAACTTCCGCTTCCCCGGCAGCGACAACGGCTTGCATAACCTCAGCTTCACGCTCAGCAGTGGCGAACTGTTAGCCATTATGGGCGGTTCCGGCACAGGAAAAACCACACTCCTCTCCATTCTGAATGGCAACATGACGCCCCAGGAAGGCAGTATCACCATCAACGGACATAGCATTGCTGAGCCGGAGGCTAGGAATCTCATTGGCTTCGTTCCTCAGGACGACTTACTAATAGAGGAGCTGACCGTCTATCAGAATCTGCTCTATACAGCCAAGTTCTGCTTTGAGAGTATCTCCGACGACGAGCTGGATCGCCGCGTCATGAAGACACTCAAGGACTTAGACCTTGATTTTGTCAAGGATATGAAGGTGGGGTCACCCATTAATAAGTACATTTCCGGTGGCCAGCGTAAGCGTTTGAACATAGCGTTAGAGCTCATTCGCGAACCTGCAGTACTTTTCCTCGACGAACCAACATCTGGCCTTTCATCTGCCGATACTGAGAAGGTTATCAACCTGCTGAAGGAACAGACTTATAAAGGAAAACTCATTGTCGTGAACATCCACCAGCCGTCGAGCGACGTCTATAAGCTGTTCGACCGTCTGTGGCTTCTCGACCGTGGCGGCTATCCCGTCTTCGACGGCAACCCCATCGACGCCATCACCTATTTCAAGGAGACGGCCTGCTATGCCGATGCCGAGACGAGCGCCTGCCCCACTTGCGGCAATGTCAATCCAGAGATTGTCCTGAATATCATCGACGAAAAGGCTTTGAACAGCAGCGGCGAGCTGTCAGACCAACGCAAGATTACGCCCCAGGAGTGGCACGAGCTGTATCTCAAGAACAGAAAAACGCAGCCCGAACCGGTTGTGAGCGACATGCCACACTCCGACCAGAAGAAGCCCCATGCGCTGAAGCAATTCTTCATCTATCTGCAGCGAAGCTTCAAGACCAAGATTACCAATCTGCAGTATCTCTGCATCGTTCTGCTGGAAGCGCCGTTACTGGCCGTTATCTGTGCGCTGCTGACACGCTATGCACCGCCAGAAGGCTACACCGTGATGGACAACAAGAACATGGTCAGCTACTTCTTCATGGCCGTCATCGTGGCTACATTCATAGGCATGAGCGGCAGTGCCGAAGAGATTTTCAAAGACCGGGCTTTGCTGAAGCGTGAGAAGTTTCTTCGCTTGTCACACAGCAGCTACATCTGGTCCAAAATCGTCTATATGGCCATTGTCTCGCTGATACAGACCTTCCTCTTCATAGCCGTTGGCAATAGCATCATGGGCATTGGCGGTCTGTTCTGTTCGTGGTGGTTCATTCTGTTCATGACAGCTCTGTTGGCTAATCTCACAGGCCTTATACTTTCACAGAGCCTCAACTCTGTAGTGGCCATCTACATCACCATCCCTATGCTGCTGATTCCCCAGATACTCCTCTGCGGTCTGGTAGTCAGCTTCAACGATTTGACACCCAAGAGCACCACGGGCAATGTTCCGCTGATAGGCGATGTCATTCCTTCACGCTGGAGCTACGAGGCACTGGCTGTCACTTCGTTCACGGACAATGAGTACGAAAAGCCATTCTTCGAACTCGACAAGGAGCGTCAGGAGAGTCAGTTCTACTACGCCGCCTACCTCTACGAACTTCAGTCACAGCTGGAGACCATGCACGACGAACAGCTTCGCGGCCACGATGTCAAGCCCGAACACCTGGACATCATCAAGACCAATCTGCCCGTTCTCACGGCATTCTGCCAGATGGAGCCCTATGCCGGCAACTATTCTTACGCATCGCTGTATCAGTACATGCAGGAAGCAAAGCGCATTCTGTCGGCCCGTTGCAATCGAGCCACACTCCAGAAAGACGCTATGGTAACCAGCTTCATTCGCCAGCACGGCAAGGAAGCATTCCTCGAGCTCAAGCGCAATAACCATAATCTCAAGTTAGAAGACTGCGTTGTCGGTGCCGACCAGCCGCGCATGGTCGAGGTTGTCAACAACCACCTGGTGCCTCGCGCCGCAGCCGTTTTCCTGTCACCTCACAGCGCTGTAGGCCGTGCCCCGTTCTATAGCAGCGAGAAGAGACTTGGCAACACACCCGTCAAGACACTCTGGTTCAACATGGGAGTCATCACCCTGATGTGCATACTCTCCATCATTCTGCTGTTAACCGACTGTCCAGGCAGGTATCTGCGCAAAGAACAATAGACAAAACAAAAACATTTTTCATATAATCATTCATTAAAACACAAAAGAATTATGAAGAAATTAGCATTTTTTGCTGTAGCAATTGCAGCAATGGCGTTTACCGCCTGTGGTGGCAACAAGAGTACACAACCTGCCGAAGATGCCGACAGCGTCAAGAGTTTCGAGCAGCAGCAGGTTGAGGCAAAGATCAAGGTCGAGCTCGACAGTCTCGCAGCCGCCCTCTCACAGCTCAAGCAGCTGCCCATTATCCAGGGTGAGGACGGTCTCAAGCTGACCGACCAGGAGAAGCAGGTGAAGCCCGAGTATCTCCTTGCTCCCACTGCTGCCGAGAATGCAGCAACCCTGCCCGAGAAGTATCGTATGCTCAGCGCTCTGAGTGTTGACAAGAAGATTGCCGAGCTCTACGACCTTCCCACTGACGAGTACCAGAAGGCTATCTCTAAGCTTGTAGCCGACCTCAACGATCCTTCGTTCAAGTCTATCGAAGACGCCGGCTCTATCTTCGAGACCTCACAGGCTCTCTATACAGCTATGGACGAGAACGGCCGTATCAACTTCTTCTGGCAGCTGGCCGCCGCTTCATTTGTTGAGCAGCTCTATGTCATCAGCCAGAACACCGACAAGTTCCTGGCCGCTTTCGACGACGACGCAGCCGCTAACGTTACTTATCGTATCGTACTGCTCATCGACGCCATCAACCGTCTGACCGAGTACGACACCGAGATTAAGCCCGTTGCCGAGGCCATTGCTCCTCTGGACGTTCTCAACGCCATTTCAGTTGAGCAGCTGAAGAGCCAGATTGCAGAGGCTAACGAGAAGATTAAGACAGCTCGCGCCGCTCTGTTCCAGTAAGCCTTCACACATCAGAACATAGAAAGCTTATAACATAAGACAAAAATTTCAAAAAAAAGAGAGAGGCAACCCGTTTGCGGTTGCCTCTCTTTCTTTTATCAGAACTTCTTTCTGAGTGTCAGCACGTTCTTTCCGTCCACACGCTCGTAGTTGATACTGTCCATAATCTTTCTGACGAGATGAATGCCCAGTCCTCCGATGCCGCGTTCCTCGGCCGAGAGCGTTGTGTCCACCTCAGCCCTTGCCGTCGGGTCAAACGGTACGCCGGTATCGCTGATGACTATCTTCAGGCGCACGGCATTGGCCTGTGCCACAATGTTCACGTAGCCCGTTGTGCCTGGCGGATAGGCGTAGTTCATCACATTGACGACCGCCTCCTCAATGGCCAGGTTCATCTGCATCGTTGTGCTGGCGTCGAACTGCAGCGACTCGCATACCCAGTCAACAAACGAAGCCAGTTCGCCCACCTCCTGCACATTATTCGACAGAATTATGCTGCGTTGCAGTTTCACGTCGAGCTGGTGTTTGGTGTACTGAATGGCCAGCATGGTCAGGTCGTCGCTCTGTTCAGCCTCGCCCACGAACTGATGTACCGCCTCGGTTATGTGGTCCACAATGACCTCAGGCGCATGCTGCCCGTTAGCGTGGAGCACGTTACACTCCTTCATGACACGTTCCTCTTTGAAGAGCTTGTGCGAAATGTCCTCAGCCTCTGTCAGACCGTCAGTATAGAGGAATATGGTTGTCTGCGGGTCAATCAGCGTTTCCTGCAAGGTATATTTCCATCCTGCCATCACGCCTACAGGAATGTTCGGGTCGCATGGCAGCATACCCACATTCTTGCCTATCAGTATCGGCTGGTCGTGTCCGGCGTTGCAATAGCGCAGGCGTCCCGTGGGCAAGTCGAGCACACCCATGAAGATGGTCACGAACATACACGAGTCGTTACCCTCCGACATCATATCGTTCAGGTTGCTCACTATGCGGTCGGGCATGGCCTCACGCGCCGAAATTGTACGGAACATAGCGCGTATGACAGCCATCACCAACGATGCCGGAACGCCCTTGCCCGACACATCGCCTATACAGAAGAACAGCTTCTCGTCGCGAATGTAGAAGTCAAACAAGTCGCCACCCACGGCCTTTGCCGGTGTCAGTCGTCCGAACACCTCAATGTCGTCTCGATCGGGATAAGGTGGGAAAATCTTGGGCAGCATCGACATCTGAATGTCGCGAGCCACCTTCAGTTCGCCCTCTATTCTACCCTTTTGGGCGTTCACCTCTTTCAGTTCGTCCATCTGTTTCACCAGCGACGTCTGCATCTGCTGGAACGAGTCGTGCAACCGTTTCATCTCGTCCTTCGTTTTCACCTCTGGCAGTTTGCCCGTCAGGTTTCCGCTGGCTATCTCGTTGGCCGAGTTGGCAAAGCGCCATAACGGTTTCGTAACATACTTGATGATGCGGTGACAGACAAAGAACAGCAGAATCAGACCAAGCAGCATGGTGCCGATAATCGAAAACGTAAAGGCACGTTTCGTTTCAAACAGCGATCTGGTGGGCACGATGGTGGCCATCGACCATCCCGTTCGTTCTATCGGAGCATAGGTTACCATGAACTTAACATCGTTGCGCTTGGTGAATGCCATGCCCGACTTACCTTCCAGCATGGCATATCCTATGTTGTCATCGGTGCTGTCGTTCTCCGTTTCGAATGCAAAAGTAAAGTAGGTGTCGTTCAGAATACGCTCACGCAGCGGGTGCGAAATGTAGTTACCGCCGCGTCCCACGATAAAGGTATAGGCATGCTTGTAGAAGAACGATACGTCGAGATTGTTGACATCTATGTTTTCGTCCTTGATTTTCAGCACCTTCTGGTTGAAGTCTATGTCGTTAGCCATCACGAGCTCGGTCAGCCAGTCCAGCGACACGTCAGCCGTAATGATGGCATACATTTTCCCTTGCTTGTCGTACAGTGGCCGCGAGTAGGTTGTCATCATCTGCTCGCCGCCGCCGCTGTCGTAGTAGGGTTCGCTCCAGTAGCTGTGATTCAGCAGTTTCGGAATCTGGTACCAGTCCATATAGTGATACTCATACTCCATGGTACCCAGCTGTTTGGTCTTGATGCTGTCGTTGATGAGCTTGTAGGCGTAGGGCGAGAATTGCACACCCTTCGACGGATAGTAGTTAGGCTCGAATGCCACCGCCGAGCCCACGATAAAGGGGTTCAGCTCCAGCAGACGTTTCACCACGTTATACATCTCATCCGGTTGGTCAAGCACAGTCTCCACCTCGGGCACGGTATTTTCGACCGCCACCTCGATGCTTGTCAACATATTATTAATGTGCTGTTTGGAAATCTCCATTCGGCTCATTGTGTTCTCCATTGTTGCACTGACTACGGCCTCCTTGGTCACCCTCGATACGATGATGGTGATGATGGCAAAGGCCACCAGTACGGTCAGCATGACCCATAACGTCAGTCGAACGTAGATAGAACGTGAGGGTCTGAATATAGCTGGCATTCTCATGGTCTTGTAAGTTGTTGATAAGTAATGGGATGATTGGTGATGCCACCCTCTCTGAGCACTCTGTTCGCCAGTTGCACGCTTTTCTCGCTCAGCCGATAGGTGCGGCGTCCCGACTCTTTCTCGCTCAGCAGGTTGATACACTCATTCAGCATCCAGCGCTGCAAGATGTGGTTAGCAGCCACACCGTTCTGTCGCATGTAGAGCAGCACCAGCTCCAGCGCGTCATCGGGGTGCGTGGCCACCCACTCCCACCCCTTCTGTGTGGCAGCGGCAAACTTGTCTATCTCGTCCTTGCGCTTCTTGTAGTAACTGGCATTCACATAGAGTCCGTCTTCGGGCACGTCGTAGCCCATATCGCTCATCCTCATCATGTGGTCGGGCTTGATGCGCTGTCCAGCTATTCTCAGCTGGAACAGTTCGTTGTAGCTCATGGCGAGCGTAGCATCGATGGCACCCGACACGAAGAGGTTGGTGTTCGACAGGAAAGGCACCCACTCCACGTTGAGCCTATATCGTCGGGCCAGGGCAAACAGCAGTTCCGACGACCCGTTTCTGAAGTGTCCAACGCGCATGCCGTTCAGGTCCTTTGCACTTCTCAGCGGATAGTGCGAAATAATAAGCTGACTGTTCTGCTGGAAATACTGCAGGATGTTCACCAGGTGGCTGCCCTCGTCATTCAGTCTCATGGCCGTCACCAGCTGCAGCGACAGCAGCATGTTCTCCCCCTTTCTCACACGGTCGAACAGTGTTCCGCCAGCCCTTGCATGCTTGATTTGTACGTTCAGTCCCGCGTCTCGGTAATAACCGTTTGCCTCAGCCGCATAGTAGCCGGCAAACTGTGCCTGTGCCGACCAGTGGGGCACAAACACCAATGGCTCCTGAGCATGGAGTGTTCCGGTGACGAGCCACAGGAACAAGCACCACAGCATCTTCGTTCTGTCCATTCTCATGTTGTGTTATTATCTGTTAGTATATAAGGTATAACAATTGCGAGCAGTCTCGCCCTATATTTGATGGCAAAGATACGAAAAGTCGTGAACAATCCAAAAGAATTTATTCTTTTTTTATCAAGACGACACTACTTTCGTAATAATTTTCGTACCTTTGCAGGCAAAACCATAAAAAAAGCAACAAAAATGTCACAAACAATTCAAAAAACGTTGCGCGACAGCGCCGCCATGCGCTGGACCGCTCTGCTGCTACTGGCTCTTGCTATGTTCTGCAGCTACATCTTCATGGACATCCTCTCACCCATCAAGGACCTGATGCAGGAGACCCGCGGCTGGGACTCCACCGCCTTTGGCACCATGCAGGGCTCTGAGGTGTTCCTCAACGTCTTCGCCTTCTTCCTCATCTTCGCCGGCATCATCCTCGACAAGATGGGTGTTCGCTTCACGGCAGTCCTTTCGGCAGCCGTTATGCTCATCGGCGCCATCATCAAGTGGTACGCCATCAGCGATGCCTTCATGGGCAGCGGCCTCGAGACGTGGTTCACCAACAATCTCAACTACATTCCCCTGTTCGACGAGCTCGGCGTCAGCCCCTTCTACGCTGGCATGCCCGCCTCGGCTAAGTTTGCCGCCTGCGGCTTCATGATTTTCGGCTGCGGCTGCGAGATGGCAGGCATTACCGTGAGCCGCGGTATTGTGAAGTGGTTCAAGGGCCGCGAGATGGCTCTGGCCATGGGCTCTGAGATGGCGCTGGCCCGTCTGGGTGTTGCCACCTGCATGATATTCTCACCGTTCTTTGCCCGTCTCGGCGGCGTTGTCAGCGTCAGCCGTTCAGTAGCCTTCGGTGTCGTGCTCATGTGCATTGCCCTCATCATGACCATTGTCTATTTCGTGATGGACCAGAAGCTCGACGCCCAGACAGGCGAGGCCGAAGAGAAGGACGACCCGTTCAAGATTAGCGACCTCGGCAAGATTCTTACCGACAGCGGTTTCTGGCTTGTAGCCCTGCTCTGCGTGCTCTACTATTCGGCCATCTTCCCCTTCCAGAAGTATGCCGTCAACATGCTGCAGTGCAACCTCACGCTGACCGCTCCAGCTGCCGACTCGTTCTGGGCACAGCCCGACGTCACCATCGTGCAGTACGTCATCATGCTCATTGTCGCTGCAGCCGGTTTTGCCAGCAACTTCCAGAAGAAGCCCCAGCTCAAGTACGGTCTGCTCGGCCTCTCCATTGCAGCCCTCATCACCTACTGCTACATGGGCTTCATGCGCCAGTCGGCAGAGTCCATCTTCGCCGTCTTCCCCCTGCTGGCCGTGCTCATCACCCCCATTCTCGGCAGCTATGTCGACCATAAGGGTAAGGCCGCATCTATGCTCATCTTAGGCTCGCTGCTGCTCATCGGCTGCCACCTGACGTTTGCCTTCATTCTGCCCCTGTTCAAGGGCTCAGCCGTTGGCGGCATCATCATTGCCTACGTCACCATTCTCGTGCTCGGCTCCAGCTTCTCGCTTGTGCCTGCAAGTCTCTGGCCCTCAGTACCAAAGCTGGTCGATGCTAAAGTAATAGGTTCAGCCTACGCGCTCATCTTCTGGATTCAGAACATCGGTCTCTGGCTCTTCCCGCTGCTTATCGGCAAAGTGCTCGACGCCACCAACCCCGGCGTTACCGATCC
>JAGBQP010000058.1 GCA_017632825.1 Prevotella sp.
AAGCTCGATAATCTTGAGCTCTACGGCGGTATCCCCCTGATTATGGAGCGTAAGAACGGTAGTACCGACTGCGGTAACCTCTACAACGAAATGTTTGGAAAGGGTAATTCCTTCGAGAGCATTTTCGAGATTTACTACCGTGAGAACCAGGGTAAGGAAAACTCTTGGGTGAACTCCTACTATGGCAACCAAAACAACGTCTTAGGCCGTCTGGCCGCTGCCACATTCCTCTTCGAGAATGTCCCGCAGGGTACCAACGAGCTGTTCAAGGCCAAGGACTGCCGCGCCTATGAGGCCATGCAGACCAGCAACTCCAGCACTGCCATTGTGAAGTACACCCGCAGCGAAGGCTTGACCTTCACGACACAGAACATCCGTACGATGAACGACCTGCGCCTGTCAGCACAGCGTCGCTCAGCATCAGATGCCAACTGGATTATCTACCGTCTCAGTGATGTTATCCTGATTAAGGCCGAGGCCGAAATCGAGCGTAACGGGGGCAATCTCATGGATGCTTTCCTGCTGATTAACCGTCTGAACAAGCGTGCACTCGGTATTACACAGGCTTCTTTGAGCAGTGATACACTGAAGGCCGAGAACTACACACAGACCAAGGAGAAGATGGAAGACCTGATTATAGACGAGCGTCAGCGAGAGTTCCTTTTCGAAGGCAAGCGCTGGTTTGACCTTGTACGCTGGGCACGTCGCGACGGTAACACTCGCCGACTCACCGGCTATGCTACTAAGAAGTACCAGGAAGGTGCCAATGTGATTAAGATTAAACTGTCAGACCCCAACTACATCTACTTCCCCTATCTCAAGAAAGAGCTGAAGGTTAACCCGCTGCTGAAGCAGAACCCCGCCTTCAACAAGGGAGAGGATAACGTGCTGACGAAATAGTTTTGAGATAATAGATAAATGACAAGAGTTATGATTACCAAGAATATCAAACACTTACTGCTGGCTGGTCTGTTCTGCCTTGGCGCTGTCGCAAGCATCACAAGCTGTGTCGATAACGACGACGATGTACCACAGAACTACTACCAGGCCAGTAAAATGACAGCCGCACAGTTCCTGGAGGCTAATAGCGACAGAGTGGGCGATTTTGTCACCCTGCTGAAGCGCACGCCGTATTTCTCTATGCTGGCTACCTATGGCAACTATACGGTTTTCGCCCTTAACAATGAGGCCATAGAACACTACCTCGAAGATAACGGCTACAGCAGTCTGGACGATGTGCCTAACGAGGAGTGCGACACCCTTGCACGTATGCATATCATCAGACTGGGTACAACCTTCACCACAGACTTCCTGGGTGACGGTGAGTTCCCCAACCTGAATATGGACGACCGTCCTGTGACACTCTCAGTTGACTCTGACGCCACCAATAACAATTCCCTTGTTTACTACATTAACAAGACATCGAAAATGGTGGAGTATGACGACTCTGTAACCAATGGTGTTGTACACATGCTGAATCGCCCCATCTTGCGAAGCAGTAATATGCTGCCCGACCTGATGGAGACCGACTCGGTGCTGACGCTCTTTACACAAGGTCTGCGTCTCACCGGTATGGCCGACTCGCTGATGCGCCATCTTGACGATACCTACAAGTGGGGTTCTGACAAGAAGAGTCTGGACTCACTCTACAATGGTGTCCTCGTGCGTTGCGTCTCTGGTGGACGTGACTGGACCGACTCCTACTGGCCTGAAAAGCGCTACTTCAAGTACACGGCCTTTGTGGAGCCCGACTCCGTTTATCATCGCTACGGCATCTATACGATTGACGACCTCAAGAAGTATGCTGCCAAGATCTATGATGAAGTTTATCCCGAGGATAAGAACATTGACGATCCCAAAGACCGTCGTAATTCGCTGAACCGTTTCATCAGCTACCACCTCATCAACCGTCAGTGCCTGTATAACATGATTTGCGGTGCCAAGGGCTTGCGTGAGGGATGCTGGCTAACGAACCTGGCAGATGCCGAGGACTATTTCGAGACCATGATGCCCCATAGCATTATGCGTTTCTGTGATCCCTCTGCCGGTCTGTTTATCAACCGCAAGGGCCTGAAGGACAATTACACCATCCGCGGTGCCAAGGTGCTGTCAGCTTCGGAGTCGGGTGCTTCTAACCAGAATGCTACGAATGGTGTTTACTACTATATCGACGATATCATTTCTTATAATACTCAGGTACGCGAAGAGGTGCTCAACTGCCGTATGCGTATTGACGCTACTACGCTGAGTCCTGACTTCATGAACAGCAACGCCCGCCGTTATGCTGCAAGTGATGACAAGCTGACAGGCTTCCGCAATAACTATATCACAGACTGGACCGTACGCGGTACCGATGCCTACGTTGGTGTACACACCGATGTGGACTACTGGAACTCATGGCAGGCAAATGCCGTTTGTATCAGTGGTATCTTTGACGTGACCTTCAAGCTGCCTCCTGTACCCGCCGGTACTTATGAGATTCGTCTTGGCTATACTGTCGGTCAGGAGCGTGGTGTCGTACAGTTCTATTTGAACAATGAGCCCTGCGGCATTCCTGTTGACCTCCGTGTCTATGGTAGCGACCCGCGTATCGGCTGGACAGAGGATACCGATGACGAGGAAGAGAACATTGCCAACGACAAGGCTATGCGTAACCACGGCTACATGAAGGGTATGGACAGCTATAAGGCCGGTTCTGGTGCTACCACATCGCTGCGCGCTAACAACTGGAACCTGCGCCGTATCCTTGATACCCGCTATCTGGAAGAGAATAAAGACTACTACCTGCGTTGTCGTCAGGTACTCGAGGACCGTCTCTGCTACTGGTCGTTCGACTATATCGAATTGTGCCCGAAGAGTGTCTATGGTAGTCCCAGTGGCGAGGACACGCATTGATTGTATAGAGTATAAAGTTTAAAGATTAGAAATATGATGAAAAATAGATTCCAATCATATATGATAGCTGGCCTGATGTGCTGCGGCGTTACCGCAGCCCTCACCGGCTGCGCCGAGTGGAACGACCACTTCGAGGGCGATGGGGCTGGAAGCAACCAGACGCTCTGGCAGCAGTTACAGGCCAACCCGCAGCTCAGTGATTTCTGCGAGGTCCTCAAGGAGACCAAGGTCTTCCGTATGCACAAGAAGACGCCGGTAAGTTACGCTGACCTGCTGAACAGTGGTCAGTCCTTCACGGTCGTGGCTCCTGTTAACAACACCTTCGACAAGGCGCAGCTCCTGCAGCTGGTTCAGTCCAATCAGGGTGACTCTATTGTTGAGAAATCGTTTGTGCAGAACCATCTCGCCCGTTCGCTCAGCTCCATGCAGAGCGAACCCTATGTGGTACGTCTGCTTAACAGTAAGCGTGCAGACTTTGCTAATGGCAAGATTCTGGATGTAACACTGAATGAACAGAATATCCATGCTAAGAATGGTGTCCTGCATGTTGCAGCCGAGCCGTTGCCCTACCGTCGCAGTATCTACGAGAACTTCTGTGACGAAGACGAGTTCAAGGGAATTGGCAACTTGCTGCGCTCTTTTGAGGAAGACTACTTCGATGCAGATGCCTCTGTCTATAACGGTATTGTCGAGGGCGAACGCATCTACGTTGACTCTGTAGTGATTGAGCGCAACCGTATTCTTGAGAAAATAGGCTATCTCAATCGTGAAGACTCCACTTACTGGGTGGTGGCTCCATCGGCTGCCGGCTGGCAGAAAGCCTATGACGAGGCAGTTAATTATTTCGTTTACGATGCCAAGGTTCAGCGTGCAGACTCTCTGCAGCGTCTTTATACAACGCGTGCCCTTCTGGATGATGCCGTCTTCAATATGACGCTTCAGAAAGCTCCCGAGGATTCGCTGATTTCTGTACAGTATGATCGTCACCACCCCGAGTGGCATCGTTCTTACAAACCTTTCGAGCCTGGAGGTGTCCTCAATGGCGCACAAGCCATCAACTGCAGCAATGGTGTTATCTACCAGCAGCAGGAGTGGCCTTTCACACCCGAGGAAACTTATTTCAAGGAACTTTGGAGTGAGTGTGAGAATACAAGCCTGATTATTGATGAGAAAGATTGTACGTATAATGGTCGCCGTGCCGATGCTGACAGTATCTCTGAAGGCGCCTACCTGCGTATCATGCCTCTCACATCGACTTCAAACTGGCAGCTGACCTATCGTGTCAACAACACGCTCAGCGGCAACTACGATGTATGTGCCATCGTTCTGCCTAAAACCATTGTTGACCCGGAGAATGCGAACATGAAGCCCGTCAAGTTCAAGGCTGCCATCAACTATGTTGACGTGGATGGAAGTGAGAAAACCTATGACTGCGGAAACGCCGTTTTCCAGAACGACCCCGAGCGTGTGGATACTATCGTGCTGGCAGAGAATTTCCACTTCCCCACTTGTAACTATGCCCAGACCGATATCAAGGCCAGTGTAAAGATTCAGTGTAATATTATGGGTCGCGAGACATCACGCTTCAGCCGCGAGATGTATCTGGACTGCATCTATCTCCGTCCCCGTACCTCTAAAACCGAAGAACAATGAAAACATATATCGTATCAGCCATTATGCTGCTGCTGTCAGGTTCGCTGGCAGCACAAGAGAAGACCGTCAAAGGTCAGGTCGTTGACGCGGCTACTGGACAACCCCTGGCCGGCGTTATCGTGGCTGCCTATGGCGAGACACGCTATACAGCCATGACCGATGAGAACGGCCGTTATGAGTTGAAAACGCCTGACTATGTCACCTCGGTGTCCATGCGCGTTGACGGCTACGGATTCATACAGCAGGCTATAGCCGACGGAGTGGCCAACGGCCGGCTTTATAGTGATGCCTTCTCGGCTACTTATAAGTCTGCGACTACTGCTACCCTGAGTGCCGATGCCACGAACTTTGCCAATACGTCGGTGGCCAGTATTGACCCGCTGATACAGCAGCAGCTGGGCGCTGACATGCGCTCTGTCTCTCATGGCGGCATCCCCGGTATGGGAAATCTGATGCTTATCAATGGTATCAACTCGTTGAAGTCGAATGCTCAGCCGCTGGTGCTGGTTGATGGCGTTCAGCTGGATATGCAGTACGGTCGTGACATGCTCCACGACGGATACTTCAACAATCTGATTTCAAACCTCAATGCCAATGACATTGAGCGTGTCGAAGTCATCAAGAACGGAACAGCCCTCTATGGTGCCAAAGGCGCTAACGGCGTCATCCTCATTCATACCAAGCGCAACAAGTCGATGGCCACGAAGATTGATGTCACCATCAACGGACGCTATGAGTTGATGCCTCGTCTGCCAAAGATGATGGGCGCTGAGGACTATCGACTCTATGCTACGGAGCTGTTGTCGGACAAGACCAGTACGCTTGGACGCATGAAGTTCCTGAATGCCGATCCCACCTATTTTTATTATAACCAGTATCACAATAATACCGACTGGGTGGATCAGGTCTATGATAATGCTTTTTCGCAGAACTACGGCATCAATGTGCAGGGTGGTGACAACGTTGCCTCCTACAACCTGTCGGTAGGCTATTCATTGGGTAACTCCACACTGAAGGAGAATGGTTTCTCACGCTTCAATATGCGTTTGAACTCTGATATCTCTATCACCCGTTCACTCGATGTGCGTTTCGATGCCTCTTACAGTGATGTTGACCGTGAACTGCGTGATGATGGTGCACCGACCGATATTCTTTCGGGTGTTATTACCTCTCCAAGCTTCATTGGCTTGACCAAGGCTCCGTTCCTCTCGCCATACGCTTACGATAAGGGTGGCAACATCAGCCATTACCTGGCCGATGCCGATGATTATCTGGAAGGAATGTTCCAGGGTCGCGGCCGTCTGGCCAACCCGCTGGGTATCCTACGTCAGGGTGAAGGTAAGAACCGTAACTCGATGGGTAACCGTCTCATCGTTTTCTCGGTGACACCCCAATATCGTATCAACAGACACCTCCATCTCAGCGAGCATTTCGCTATGTCGCTCGTCAATACCAACGAGAACTACTACCTCCCCATTCAGGGTGTGCCAACATTCGTGGTTGACGGACTGGACGAAGATACAAAGCTGCAGAATATCGCACAGAGTATGGCTTCCCGACAAACGATTGTACTGAGTGACACCCGTCTGACATGGGAACAGCGCTATGGCGCTCACGACATCAATGTCAAGGGTGGTTTCCGCTACCAGAACAGTGACTATGCACTGACCTCACAGCGCGGCTATAACACCGGTAACGATAAAACACCTAACATGAACGCCAACCTCTCATTCCCTGATACCGATGGCGATGAGGACAAGACACGCGAACTGCAGTGGTACGCACAGGGCGATTATAACTATGCCAACCGCTACTACCTGACCGCTGGTTTGTCCGCTCATGCCTCTTCACGTTTTGGTGACGCTGGCACTGGTCTGAAAGTTGCTGGTGTTATGTGGGGACTCTTCCCCAGTCTCGAGGCTGCATGGGTACTGAGCAATGAGCGCTGGCTCGCCGGTACACCTGGTATCGACTATCTGCGTCTTAGCCTCGGCTTCGATGAGAGTGGTAACGACGATATCGATCCGACGGCTGCCCGTTCGTACTTCGTTTCACGCCGTATGCTGAGAAGCACGGTCTCAGGCCTCTCCATTGGTAACATCGGTAATACCGAGCTGCAGTGGGAGACAACACGCCGTCTGACGGCTGGTCTGGAGGGTAACTTCCTGAATAACCGCCTGAACGTACGCTTCGATGTTTTCAAGAGCTGGACCAACAATCTTCTGACGCTCAGTCAGCTGGCCTGGACCAGCGGTCTGCAGCAGAACTGGGGCAATGGCGGTAAGCTTGAGAATGCCGGCTTCGATATCAAGGCTGGTGTGAAAGTGCTGAACCTGCGTAACTTCCGTTGGGAAATGGGCGCCTCGGCTGGTCACTATAAGAATAAGGTGACAGCTCTGCCCGACAATGACCGTGCTTTTGAAACCGAAATCTATGGTGCCAACGTCCTCACCAAGGTGGGACAGCCCGTAGGTGTTTTCTATGGTTGGCGCACTAATGGCGTATATGCTACCTCTGCAGATGCTGAGAACGACGGTCAATATATCGTTAAGAGCAATGGTGACAAGGTCTATTTCGCTGCTGGCGATATGCACTTTGAGAATCTTGACGATAGCAAGGAAATCAATGCCGATGACCGTAGCATTATCGGTGACCCCAATCCCGATATTTATGGTAATATCTACACCAAGCTGAACTGGAAGAACCTGACGCTCTCTGCAGTCTTCGATTATTCGCTTGGCAACGATATCTATAATTACCAGCGCTCACTCATCGAGGGTGGTAAGTACTTCCTCAACCAGACAACGGCCATGAATCGCCGTTGGAATACCGAGGGGCAGGTGACTGATATTCCCCGTGCCAACTACAACGACCCCATGGGCAACAGCCGATTCAGCGACCGTTGGATTGAGGACGGCAGCTACTTGCGTCTCAGCTCGGTCACACTGAGCTACTATCAGCCTTTGCAGAGCACTTACATCCAGGGTTTCACCGTTTGGGCTAACGCATCAAATCTCTTCACGGTGACACGTTATCTCGGCAGCAATCCTGATTGTGCTATGGCTGGTGGCATTCTCTCTCAGGGCATTGACCGTGGACTGCTCTCGGCCGGACGTTCTTTCTCTGTTGGTGTGAATATCAATCTGTAAGCGAACTTCGTCCTAAACGATCAATAACAATTGAAAAATGAAAGATATGAATAACAAGATAACCAAGCGACTTGTGATGGGTTTATCCTTCATCATCTGTCCTTTATCATTTAGCATGATGTTTACCTCATGCGCTGATATGCTGGAGACCAGCTCTGACTTGGTGGAGTTCGAGAAGGACAATACCTTGAACCACGCCACGGACTCCGTTTACAGTGTAATGGGTATCGTGAACAAACTGCAGTACATTGCTGACCGTACGGTCATCCTCGGAGAGGCCCGTGCCGATCTCGTCATGCCGACTGAGGCAGCTTCTGCCGATTTGAAGAACTTGGCAGCTTTCGACTTTACGAAAGACAATAAATATAATGAGGTGAGCGACTACTATGCCGTCATCAACAACTGCAACTATTTCCTTGAACATGCCGATACGGCCATGCAGCGTCGTGGACGCAACCTCTTTATCAACGAGTATGCTGTTGTCAAGGCCTATCGTGCATGGACATATCTGCAGCTGGCCATAAACTATGGCAGCGTGCCCCTCGTGACGAAGCCCCTCATGACAGAGGTGGAGGCTCGTGAGGCCATGAACGGCCCGCGTGTCGGTATCGCCGATATCTGCCAGTATTTCATCAAGGACCTGACACCCTATGTGGGTGTTGAACTGCCTGAGTACAAAACTCATAATGGCATGAATCCCCAGCAGTTCTTCCTGCCGATGCGTGTCGTTCTGGGCGACCTCTGTCTCTGGTCTGGGCGTTACAAAGATGCTGCTTTCTACTATCATAGCTACCTGACCGACGAGCGTAGGCCAGTTACTTTGCATACGTCTCGCAGTACGTGGCCTAATGCTACAGAGCTGATCAGTCCCAATCGTGGTTACTCGGTGAATAACGTAAGCGAGGTTCTCAGTTTCATTCCGATGGAGGGACGTGTCTTCGACGGTGTCGTCAGCGACCTGCCCAACATCTACAACTCTACCAACGAGAATTATCGTTACTTCCAGCTGAAGCCATCAACGGCTATGCGCAACCTGTCGGCTGATCAGACGTATTGCTTCGAGCTGAAAACCGATATCAGAACCGATACACTTTTTGCCAAGAAGAATGGTCTTATGGACGATCTCTATGCCGGCGACTTGCGTCTCTGCTCCAATTACTCGTTGTCCTCTCAGGGTAAGGATGAGTACTCAGAGTATAATGACGAGACTCAGACCATCAAGAAGATCTGGTCCGAACTTGTACCTGTTTATCGTCGTACTATGGTCTATCTGCGTTATGCAGAAGCCCTCAACCGTGCCGGACTGCCTCAGTCGGCGATGGTTGTTCTGAAGTACGGTGTCTGCAACGATAACTTCGAGCAGTATGTTGACAGCACCGAGCTGGCTAGTGCTCGTAGCTTGATTGGCTTCGACGAGAATTACTTCCCGTACCGCGAGGCAATGGGTATCCACTCCTTTGGCTCTGGCGACAGTCAGGCCAATCCCTACTATGCACTGCCCATGCCAGCCGATTCGCTCGCAACCTATGCTGACACAGTCAACTATCAGGTGCCGCTGGTCGAGGATATGATTATCAACGAGATGGCACTCGAGGGCGCCTTCGAGGGCAACCGCTTCTACGACTTGTTGCGCGTGGCCCTGCGTCGTAACGATCCCGCCTATCTGGCTGACCCCATCAGTCGTCGTCTCGGCGAGACAGATGAGCGCTTGCGTTCTTTGCTCATGGACCCACAGAATTGGTATCTTCCGCTTCCATGAGCCTAAAATGTAAGAATACGAAACATCTGTGATAATAGATTAGAGAAAAAATGACTAATTTTGCAGCAGAAATAGATGAAAAGTAGATATTAATAGTTATTAGTTAGTAGTTAGTAGTCAATTTTTGTTGTATATTAGTTTTGGTAAAACTAATGCGCACGGCGGCCTGTATGAGAATATCGGCCGCCGTGTTTTATTTAAAAATGTGAAAAAGTCGGAAAAAGTGATGGCTCTTTCGTAAATAAGTGTTATCTTTGCAGGTACAAAAGATGTTTTACCAAACATGAAACGACTATTACTACTTGCTATTAATACTTTACTGGCTATCTATGTGTATGCACAGACAGGTACGTTCCTGTCGTCAGACCGTTTCTCCAGTAGCCTTATCTCAACCATCTGCCAAGACCGCCAGGGATTCGTTTGGGTGGGCACCGATTATGGACTGAATCGCTATGATGGTTACCGTTTTGTGTCTTTTCTTCATGATGATGATAACCCAGGTTCTTTGGGCTTTAATGTGGTCGTCAGACTTTTCTGTGACCGCGAAGGCCGTCTTTGGGTA
>JAGBQP010000059.1 GCA_017632825.1 Prevotella sp.
CGGCGCGAAAGGCTCGAATCATCTGACAGGCTGCGCGGTGGATATCCGTTGCTATGGCCCTGAGCAGATGATCCGCATGGTGGGGATATTGCTGGATATCGCAGACGGCACTAAGCGGGATTGTGATGAGCTGTTTCAGGAGAAGCGCGGTTCTACTTATTGGGTTCACTTCGCGGTGCGTCCGAAGGATAACCGCAGGAAGATTCTCTTCGACTGCAGATAATCGTGCATTAAAAAAGAGGATGTGCCCGGCACATCCTCCTTTGTCTCTTGAGTCGTTGATCATTTTACGCTGATCGTGAGTTCGTAGTCGTTGTGGTTACCATCCATGCAGTACCAGCGGATGACATAACTGTCGCAGCCGAGGTCGAGTGCGTATTCGCGCATGGTGCGTCCGCCGTTCTTGTCGTTGATGATGTTCTTGGCGTAGGCTACCGTGTACTGAATGGCATTCTCACTGTCAATCGTGCGGTCGGCAACGCGGGTGAGTGTCTGGAACACCTCGGGGAACTGATTCATCAGGGCTTCCGTCAGCTTCTGCTTGTCGCCGTTGTGACCTTCCTTACCCAGCGTTGAGGGCGTTACGTCGAAGTGCCATGTCTGTTCTGCGCGGTTGGGCTCCAGAAAGGTGAAGCTATTGTTCCTGTTGGTGCTATACCATCTGTCTGTCCATTTCTTACCTTCGCCTTTCTTCTTCGTCAGGCACTGCATCTGGCGGTAGTTCTCCACTTTCATGGTGTAGCGGCCGCTGGGGTTCTTAACCGACCAGCATATCTGATTCTCAAAGTCTGCATCGTTGACAACAATATCTGGTACTATCGGGTGACAGATCTTGTCATTATTGTCAGTGTACAGCTTTATTTCCATACCGCACTCGTAGGTCCATTTCACCTTATTGCCAGTTGTATTCTTCACCACCTTCAGATCCTTGGATACAGAGGTGTTCGACATGGTGAATGAGGTGCCTCTGGTCCATCCGTGTGAGTAGTTGAATCCCACCGATGGGTCCTTTGCGGCAGTGAAAGTGAATCCGATGTTGTTGCTCTCGCTCTTGCTGGTGCCGATGGCAATCGTCTGGCTGTTGGTATTGTTGTCAGTGGTAGGCAGTGCCTGCACAACGGCGATTGTACCATTGCCGGTCAGTTCCATCATGCTCTCGTACTTATTGAGCCATGAGCCGTAATAGAGGTCGTGGCCGTTTTCCCAGTTCGAACCTGTTCTGTACCATCGTGGCTCATAGGCACCCCAGTAGAAGGTGTCATAGTAACCATTGCCGGTGTCGCAGTCGTACACTTTTCCACCCACGCGGATCAGACTGTTCTGCTTCACGTAGTAGTAGTCGGTGTTGGCTTTGTTACCGTGATCGTTCACGCCCCACACTCTGTAAGTGGTACGGAAGCAGCCGTCACGCGACACCTCCAGATTGCGCCAGTCGTGGGTTCTGATATAGCTCTCTACGGTAAACTCATCGCTGCAGCTCATCATTTCGTTGATGCTCGATTCTGCGGCGCCTCTGGTGGTCCTCGTTGAAGCCACTTTCTCGTCCATCAGCCACATTGCTGCACCGTCGGCTATCAAACCGCTACGATAGGCCGAGACCTTGCTGTTGGCTGGAATAGCGGGCTCTTCGGTCACCACACCATCCTGATCGATGCAGCCGTCATAGTGCTCTTCACTGTTCTTGGTGACATACTGGTAGCAGCCGTCAGTGTTGAAGATGACGAGTTCGGCCACAACGCCATTCTCCGTGTCGGCGACGCTGGAACGGGTCGTAGCGAAGTTCTTCACATTCTGCACTCTTGCCTTCATCAGATCACCCTCAAAGGTGCCCTGGCTGCGGCGGTTGCCACGTGACTTGACGACGATGTCACCATCGGCAGTAAGCTTGGCTGTCCTGGCTGCTGCCATCTGCTCTGACAAAGCGTCGGCCAGTGCATTGAGCTGATCGCCTGTAGGACGCTCAACGGCTATGCTTCCGCCATTCAGATAGACGGCTGCCCAAGCCTGCATGTCGCTGCCGGTATAGTCTGCGATATCGTTACCATTGACCAGGATGAGACGTGTGTCCCTATCAACCTTACTTGATGTAGAAGACAGTCTGCGGGCCAGCGCTGCACCTACGGAGTTGTCGTTGAAGTTGCTCAGTACGGCACCGTCAACGTTGTTGGTTACTCTGACGTTCATCTCGTCGTTGCTCTGCTCGGCGGGAATAACAGCTTCAGTGTTCTCATTATTATTAGTCGAATTGCTGTCTTTCAGTTCCAAATCATCGCTGCAAGCAGTGAAACCTACGATCATTATACCTGCGGTAAGGATGCTCATGAGCATCGACTTTACCATTGAATTCTTAGTTTTCATAATTGTAAGTTTTAAATTGTTCGACATCTTATTTTTATCTCTGATTACGTCTTTTGACGTTACAAAGATAGGAACTATGGAAGCTTGTTACAAATTATTATATGTATTTCTTCGCAAGTTGTATGGACAAAGGGGCATTTTTTGGACAAAACGGGGGTATAGGTTTGGTTTTTTGTCCAAAGCAGGGTGAAAAAACTCAGAATTTGACTGGAAAAGTTTGGTGGTTCAGTTATTTGTTCGTACCTTTGCAGGGATGAAACAGATGAGGCTATTGATAGCGGCTGCTGTGGTGCTCCTGATGGTGGGATGCCTGCAGGATAAGGTCGGAGGTGTCAAGGTGTATACGGACCCTTCGGCAGAGCTGTATTCGATTCCTAATCAGACGGGGCTGTTCCTGTTTCATTCCAGCGGTCCTTGGAAGGCTACCAGTTCTGAACCCTGGCTGCAGGTGTTAAAGGCGTCGGGGCCTGGTGGTACTGACACGCTCAAGGTGATGACTACGGAGAAGAATCTCACGGGTATGGAGCGGACGGCCATTGTCACCCTGGAGGCTGATGGCGAGATGTGTACCGTCGACGTGAAGCAGCGTGACGAATATGCCGAGTTCGACCAGGATCAATTCAGCCTTGGTGCTGAAGGCGGTATGCTGGAAGTGACTTTCAGGACGAATGCTCCGGACAGCCTGCAACTCTATGTGACGGGGACGCTGGCGCAATATCTGGAGGATACGCGTAAGAAGGACTCCACGGACACCCGCACTGAGAAAACGGGCAAGCTGAACTGGCTGCGCGTGCTGCCGAATACGGACACGATTGCCCGTAATGGTTTCTTCTATCTGGCCATCGGTATCGGCAATAACAATCACGTCTGCCTCGACACCCTGATATTCCATCAAGATGCCTTTCAGCCTGATTCGCTGAAGGAGCCATAAATTCTGATTATCTTCGCTGTTTGAAGAAGTCCTGCATCAACTGGCGGCACTCTTCTTCCAAGACGCCTCCTACAATGGTGGCTTTGGGATGCATGGCTTTGGGCGCAAACTCATGATAGCCCCGTTTCTCGTCGAGACAGCCGTAGACGATGCGCGGGATCTGTGCCCAGCCGATGGCGCCGGCACACATCACACAAGGCTCGACGGTGACATAGAGCGTACACTCGTTAAGGTATTTCCCGCCCAGGAGGTTTGCTGCCGAGGTGATGGCCTGCATCTCAGCATGAGCCGTCACGTCGCAGAGCGTCTCTGTGAGGTTGTGGCTGCGGGCGATGATGCGGTCCTTGCACACGATGACGGCACCGATGGGAATCTCGCCTTGCTTATAGGCCATACGGGCTTCGTCGAGCGCCCGCTGCATGTAGAATTCGTCTTTTTTCTGTTGTTCTTGCTCAATCATGCTGCAAAATTACAAAATAATTTGTATCTTTGCAAGCGGATTATGGATTTTAAGATTATTCATATCGACGAGACGGACTCCACCAACCGCTGGCTGAGGAACTCATCGGGGACGGTTCTGAA
>JAGBQP010000060.1 GCA_017632825.1 Prevotella sp.
GTCCAGATAACCCTTCGAACCGATGTTTGACAGACGGCCCTGGATGCCCCAGTGACCTCCCAGCAGTCCTGTGCCGAAACGCACAGTCTCCTTGTGCGTATAGTAGCTGCCGCCACTCATGTCAATACCATAATAAGGTTCTGTGCCGATATTCTCAGTCTGCATGTTCAGCGATGCGCCAAAGGCACCAGAACCATTTGTACTCGTACCTACACCGCGCTGAATCTGCATCGACTGCACGCTGCTGGCGAAGTCGCCCATGTTTACCCAGAATACCGTAGAACTCTCGGCATCATTCAAGGGCATACCGTTGGCGGTAATATTGATACGTGAGGGGTCGGTGCCACGCACACGAAGTGATGTGTAGCCGATGCCGTTGCCGGCGTCAGAAGTCATGGTGATGCTGGGCGTCAGCGACAGCAGGAAGGGAATGTCCTGTCCGAAGTTCACGGCTTTCAGGTCTTCCTTGCCCATGTTAGTGTAGGCTACAGGTGTTTTTGCAGTTGCTCGTGTCGATACGACCTGTACTCCCTGCAAATTGACAGACTTGAGCGTGTCGGCACCTTTTTGCGCATTAATACTTACAGCGCTCACTAGCGCTGTCAATCCCAAAAGAATCTTTTTCATTTGTCTTTTTACCTTTAATTAATAAATAATGTAAAGGGGGCTGTCATTCTACTATCCATCCCTACGTCGGCATTGTCCGAATCAGGTTAGAGGGTATCATCTCAGCCAGCAACAGCTGGCACCCCTTGAATTGCGGGTGCAAAGGTACGAATAAGTGAGGAGAAAACCAAAAATTTTTGGGTTTTTCTCGAACGGAAGTACCTTCGGTCATAGGTCAGAGGTACAAAAAAGGGGAGAACCCGGCAAGGATTCTCCCCTTTTTTTATTTCAGGATAACTCCGCCATTAGGCTGTATCGTCACCTTGGCTTTGCCTTTCTTGTCGAACTTCAGTTGACGTAGTTGCGGTCCCAGCTTCGGATCGTCAACGTAGAAACTGACTGTTTGGCCTGCCCACTCAGGCATATCGACGGTTAGCGTCTTGGGCTGAGGTTCGGCATTCAAACCTGCCACGTACCAGTTGCCTTCATGACGGCGGGCCAGCAATACATATTTGCCGGGGTAGCCATCGAGGAAGCGTGTCTCGTGCCAAACCGTGGGCACCTCCTTCAAGAAGTCGAGCTCAAACTGCGGCAGTTCGTCAAGGTTGTTGGGCTGCATGGCGATGCACTGCACGCGTGTCTGGGTGGTGATGGCGGCGGCCATCTCGAAAATGTCAGTCGTATAACGCTTGTGACGGCTCTTGTTGTCGCGACTCAGATATTTGTTCATAATCGTGCCGCCCCAGTCCATCGGCCCCATCGCGTTGCGGATGAAGGGGTGCATGCATAGCTCGAAGGCCTCGCTCTTGGCGTGTCCCTCGCTGAAATAGACGTTCTCGCTGGCGAGCACCGCCTCAGAGGCTACGTAGTTGGGGTACATCATCTCCCAACCGCGCGGCATCGTGCATCCGTGGAAGATGACTTGCAGGCCATAGCGGTTGGCATCGAAGAGAATGTCCTCGTAGAGCTGCATGGTCGGTTGCTTGTCGCCGCCAAAGAAATCGACCTTGATACCCTTTACACCAATCTTTTGCAGCCACGCCATCTCTTTGTCGCGGGCAATGGCTGTCGACATGCAGTCACGGGGTGTCTGTGGGGCATCGTTCTCATAGCCGTTGGAGTTGTACCACAGCATCAGGCTCACACCCTTCGACTGAGCATACTTCGACAATTCCTCGATTCTGTCACGACCGATGCGCTGGTCCCACCAGTTGTCCACCAGACAGTACTCAAAGCCCATCTTAGCAGCGAGATCGACAAACTGCACCTGATCGTCGTAGTTGATGCTCTCATCCTGCCAAATGAGCCACGACCATGTGTAACGGCCAGGCTTGTAATCTATGGACGGCTCGTATTTGCGCGTCAGTGAGGGCAGTCCGTATTTGTTCTCGATAATGGGCTTCAGCGAAGCACCGACAACGATGGTGCGCCATGGTGTAGTGTAAGGGAGTGGAATGCCGGCAAAGGGAGTGCCGTTGCCATTGTTCTCGCCAGCTTGCGGAAAGGCAATCGTGTAGCCTGTCTCGGCATCGTAGTCACTCAGATGCGAACCTACGTAGCTGCCATCGACACCGACTTCAGAGACAAGCACCCAAGCGTTGGTGGAGGCGCCCGACTTTCCTGAATCTCCAGCTACTGGCACACGGAACAGACATGGGAAGGTGTAGCCTTGTCCGAACTGCGAACGCTGAGTCATAGGAGCATCGGCCTTATAGTCCTCCTCGTAACTGGGCTTCGTGCGCTCCCAGCCCGTCATCGGACCTATCTGCGGACAAAGGAATGTCGATGTTCCCTCAGGGAATTTGAATGAGCTGACCTCGCGGCGTATGACGCCACACTTCGGGTTCTCGCCAGGACGTGGAATTTCGTAGCTATAAGCTACGACGTTTTTGGTCACGTTAAACACCACTTTCATCTCAAGGCCTTTGGCATTGGTGAACGGTACGGTGTAGCGCACAGTGCTCACGTTGCGTTTTGAACCTCCTTTTACATAAATGGTTGCATTACGAACCTGCATCTTGTACTGGCTCATCGTCAGCCCCTTGGTAAAGTCGCCGAAATCGGCCTCGAAGCCTAAGCGCGATGGCGTCAGTACCTGAACGCCATCATAGGTGATGCTGTAGGTAGCCACGCCCCCCTCATCGCTGAATGTCAACTCGAGCCTGTTGCCAGGTGCTGTTACTGTTTCGGTCTTTGCCATCATAGTGACGGCCATTAGCAGCGCTGCTGCAATAGAAATAGGTCTTTTCATAATGGTTTTTAGTTAATGAGTGACTAATATTTTGACCAGTCCAATGCTTAACTCGTAGAGTAGCCAGATGGGCAGTGCTACGACGAGCAAAGTAAAGACATCTGTTGTTGGAGTGATGATGGCTGCTACGATGAGAA
Source organism: Prevotella sp. (assembly GCA_017632825.1). Next base: position 2,995 of record JAGBQP010000060.1, read on the forward strand.
TGGCTACGACGGCGTGACGGCGGTATTTGGCCATTGTCGATGCCGAGATAAGCCCCATGCGTCCAAGCAAACAGCAGACTACGGGCAGTTCGAATACGACGCCCATGACCAGACTCATGCCTATCAACGTGTCGATGTACGACTGTATCGTGAGCATGTTGGTCACGTCGGCGCTTACTTGGTATGTTCCCAGAAAACGTACTGTCAACGGGAATATAATAAGGTAGTCAGCGACCGTTCCAAGAATGAACATGATGTAGGCCGACAATACTATCCAAACGGCATAGCGCCTTTCGTTAGCGTAGAGCGCGGGCGAAACAAAACGGAATAACTGGTAGAGTACATAGGGCGATGCCAAAAGAAGGCCTACGTAGATGGCCGTCTTCATATGAATCATGAACTGCTCTGTCAGTCCTGTGTTCATCAGACGTAATGAGAAAGGCTCGACACCCATCAGTCGATAGACGAAGAAATCGCTTGTATGTGGTGCTAAAACGACTTGAAACAGTGGCTCCTTGAATACGAAAGCCACAATGGCTGCCATACACACCACCAATAGCGAGCGGATAATCACCGCCCGCAGCGCGTCAAGGTGTTCCCAAAACGTCGCTGTTGTGCCGTCGTTCATATCATCAACTATTCAGGATGTAGCCAGCCTATTTCTTTGCAGGGTTGTCGGCCGTCTTGCCGCTGTCGTCGTCAGTGACTTCTTTCATCCCGTCCTTGAAGCTCTTCACTCCCTTGCCTAAGCCTTTCATCAGCTCAGGGATTTTCTTGCCGCCGAAGAGCAGCAGAACGATAAGCGCAATGAGAAGAATCTCTTGCATTCCAAATCCAAACATATTTGTACAAATTAAAAATTCTGCCGCAAAGATACGAATTTTCCTTTTTATTTCGTACCTTTGCAGCCGAAAAAAATGCAGCCCTGATAGTTAAATGGATATAACAAGGCTCTCCTAAAGCTTAGTTCCGGGTTCGATTCCCGGTCGGGGTACAAGGGACTTTGGTGATTTTTGTACCCTAAAACCAAGAGACATGAAAGATATTAAGAACCAATTCGCCAAGATGCTCATGGACATCGAGGCCATCAAGTTACAGCCTAACGCCCCCTTTACATGGGCCTCTGGCTGGAAGTCGCCCATTTATACGGACAATCGCAAGACGCTCTCGTTTCCGCGTGTTCGTTCATTTGTGAAGCTGGAGCTCTGCCATACCATCCAGGAGATGTTTCCTGAGGCTGAGGCTGTAGCCGGTGTGGCTACAGGAGCCATAGCGCAGGGCGCGCTGGTGGCCGAGGAACTTGGACTGCCGTATGCTTATGTCCGTCCGAAGCCGAAAGATCATGGTATGGGCAACCAGGTGGAAGGACAGCTGCCCAAAGGCGCCAAGGTGGTAGTGGTTGAGGACCTTATTTCTACTGGCGGCTCATCGCTGAAGGCCGTCGAGGCATTGCGTCAGTATGGCGTTGAGGTCGTCGGAATGGTAGCATCGTTTACCTATGGCTTCCCCGTTGCTGAAGAGGCTTTCAAGGAAGCCGGTGTGAAACTCATCACTTTGTCTAACTACAATGCTGTCATTGAGGAGGCCGCCGAGACCGGTTATATCAAGGAGGAAGACAAAGCTGTGTTGGCCGAGTGGCGTAAGAGTCCCTCTACTTGGAGACAGGATTAGACTTAAAAGATACCTGACAATGGGATTATTCGATACGGCAACGAAGTTTGAGAGCAGCATCAAGCAGATACCTTATCCGCAGGAGGCTGTTTATAGAAATCTCAGTGACTTGAGAAATTTGGAGAAAGTTCGCGATCGCGTGCCAGAAGACAAGGTGAAGGACTTCTCGTTTGACGAAGATACCGTCAGCCTGAATGTAGCTCCGGTAGGCGAATTGAAACTGCGCATCTGTGAACGTGAGGAACCGAAGTGTGTGAAGTTTGAGACGGTGCAGTCGCCCGTACCTTTCCATGTTTGGATTCAAGTGCTGCCTGTGACTGACGGGACCAGCAAGATGAAGGTGACGGTAAAGGCTGAACTGAATCCCTTTATCAAGGGAATGGTCAGTGGTCCGCTGCAAGATGGCGTCGAGAAAATTGCCGATGCACTTTCGCAGATTCACTATGAATAACAGTCTGACCATCTTATAGTCAAAAAGTCATAAACCACAAATAGTCAAAACATGAAACTCTGGGAGAAGAACTTTGAGGTGAACAAGGAAATAGAGCGCTTCACCGTTGGCAGAGACCGCGAGATGGATCTCTATCTGGCCAAGTATGACGTGCTGGGTTCGATGGCCCACATTACAATGCTTGAGTCGATAGGACTTATAGGTCATGACGAACTGCCAGTGCTGTTGGCCGAATTGCGTAATATCTACGAACAGTGTGAGCGCGGTGAGTTCGTTATCGAGGACGATGTCGAGGATGTTCACTCGCAGGTGGAGCTGATGCTGACGCGGAAGCTTGGCGATATGGGTAAGAAAATTCACTCCGGCCGTTCGCGTAACGACCAGGTGCTTGTGGATCTCAAACTCTTTACCCGCCACGAACTGATGGCTGTTGCCGAAGAGGTGAAGACACTCTTTGATGAGCTCATTCAGAAGTCGAACCAGTACAAGGATGTGCTGATGCCCGGCTACACCCATCTCCAAATAGCGATGCCTTCGAGTTTCGGACTGTGGTTTGGTGCCTATGCCGAGTCGCTGGCCGACGATATGCTGTTCCTGCAGGCGGCCTATAAGATGACTAACCGTAATCCTTTGGGTTCGGCTGCCGGCTACGGATCCAGTTTTCCGCTGAATCGTCAGATGACTACCGATTTGCTGGGCTTCGACACAATGGACTACAACGTGGTATATGCTCAGATGGGTCGCGGTAAGACCGAGCGAAATGTGGGATTCGCCATCGCCACCATTGCCGGTACAATAGCAAAAATGGCTTTCGATGCCTGTCTGTTCAACTCGCAGAACTTCTCGTTTGTGAAGCTGCCGAAGGAGTGTACCACTGGCTCTTCCATTATGCCCCACAAGAAGAATCCCGATGTGTTCGAACTCATTCGTGCCAAGTGTAATAAGCTGCAGGCTCTGCCACAGCAGGTGACACTCATCATGAACAATCTGCCCTGTGGCTACTTCCGTGACTTACAGATTATCAAGGAGGTGTTTCTGCCCGCTTTCGATGAATTGAAAGACTGCTTGCAGATGGCGGCTTACATTATAAATAAAATAGAGGTCAACGACCATATTCTCGATAATCCCATGTACGACCCCATGTTTTCGGTCGAGGAAGTCAACCGTTTGGCTGCTGCAGGCATGCCTTTCCGCGATGCTTATAAGAAGGTGGGCCTCGATATAGAGGCGGGACAGTTCAAGGCAGCCCACGATATCCACCATACCCACGAGGGAAGTATCGGTAATCTCTGCAACGACCGAATTGAAGCATTGATGCAGAATGTGCTCGAAGGCTTTGGTTTTGAACGAGTGAACAAGGCTGTCGAAACGCTGATAAAAGGTTGAAGGAAAAAGTCATAGTTTTTCTTCTGGCGCTGCTCTGCTGCGCTTGTGAAGGCGACTACCCGTACAGTCGCCGTTACACTTGCCATTTTATGCTGAAGTACGAGCTACACTCGACAAGTCTTGCCTTTGCGGCCGTCAGGAGTGTTGGTATGTATGTCAGCATCACCACCAAGGGAGATGGCCGTACGACGGTGCGTCACGTCTATGTGACCAGTCATGAGAAGGGAGCGACGACTGAGGACATCATAATCCGTAGTGATGAAGAGAACTACCGCATGTTCCAGTTGGGACGAAGTAATGAGACTGGACTTATCGTCGGTTGTACGAACTTTAATGGTCCTGTGGCTTATGATCGTAGTTGTCCCAACTGTGACAATCTGCAGAAACTGGAGTTTACTGGAAATCGTCAGCAAGTGACCTGCAATGGATGTAAACGCACTTACTTGCTTGATACAGGTGGCATCATTAATGGTGCTTCAGGTGACCCGTTGCTGCTCTATAAATGTCAGTTCGATGGGGCCTGGCTGACCATAACTAATGGTCTTAAACCTTAAATTGTGCAAAAACCTTTGGAGGTTACGGGAAATAAATGTACCTTTGCGTCGCAAAAGCAGAACAAAGGTTACGATAGTGCCTTTGCCGCGATGGTGGAATGGTAGACACGAGGGACTTAAAATCCCTTGACCAGTGATGGTTGTGCGGGTTCGAGTCCCGCTCGCGGCACCAATTATTTGAATAGGTTAGAATCTTTAAAATAATTACTATCAATAATATGCAGAAGAAACTTTTTTTCGTGTTGTCAGCTGCTGCTGTCGTGGTTCTGACAACGTCGTGCTCGAAACTGAAAGCACTGTCAGCAGACAATTTCAACGTTACCCCCAATCCTCTGGAGACTCAGCAGGGTGTCGTTCCTGCTACTATCAATGGCGTGTTCCCCGAGAAATATATGAAGAAAAAGGCTGTAGTCACCGTTACTCCCGAATTGCGTTATGCTGATGGACAGGTGGCCCAGGGACAGAGTGTCACATTCCAGGGCGAGAAGGTGCTGGGCAACGACCAGGTTATCAGCTATCTCCTTGGCGGTCGTTACACGATGAAGTCTAACTTCGCTTACCTTGATTGCAACAAGGCCGATATGTACCTGAAGTTTGTGGCCCGTATCGGTTCTAAGCCTCAGTATATTCCTGAGGTGAAGGTGGCCAATGGCGTTGTTGCTACCTCAGAACTCTATAAAAAGACACTGAAGTCGGCCCAGGCTGCCATAGCTCCAGATGCTTTCCAGCGTATCAACGCTCAGAAGCAGGAAGCCAGCGTGAAGTTCCTGATTCAGCAGGCCAACCTGCGTAAGAGCGAACTGAAGAACAACTCTGTACAGGAGTTTGTCCGCCTGCTCCAGCAGATTAATAATGATCGCGAGGGCTTGAACCTGAAGGATGTCGAGGTGTCTGCATATGCTTCACCTGATGGTGGATTCGCTCTGAATGAGAAACTGGCTGCCCAGCGTCAGAAAAATACACAGCAGTATGTAGAACAGCAGCTCAAGAGCGCTAAGCTTGGTAACGCTGCTGTTGATGCCAAGTACACGGCTGAGGACTGGGACGGTTTCCAGGAACTGGTGAAGGCTAGCAACATTCAGGATAAGGACGTTATCCTGCGTGTCCTCTCTATGTATAAGGACCCCCAGGAGCGCGAGCAGCAGATTAAGAATATCAGCGCCGCCTTCCGTGAACTGGCTGACGGTATCCTGCCTCAGCTGCGCCGTTCGCGTATGATTATCAATTACGAGACTGTCGGTCGCAGCGACGAGCAGATTAACGCCCAATTCGGCACCGACCCCGGTAAGCTGAGCGTAGAGGAGCTTCTCTATGCTGCTACGCTGACGGAGAATGCTGACCAGAAGGAGAAAGTCTATAAGACAACGGCAGAGGTATATCCTGCCGATGCCCGTGCCCTTAACAATCTGGCTACTCTGGCTTACGCCAAGGGCAACCTGCAGCAGGCTCAGCAGTATGTGCAGCAAGCTCAGAAGGTCAATGCCAATCTGGCTGAGGTCAATGCTAACCTCGGTATGCTGGCACTGGCTAATGGTGATATCGAAGCCGCGCAGAACTATATTGCCAAAGCTACAGGAGCTAATGGTCTGGATGAGGTGCTGGGTAACCTCCATCTGGCTCAGGGCAACTATGCTCAGGCTGAGCAGGACTTCGAGAAGGTTTACTCGAACAGCGCTGCTCTGGCACAGATCCTGAATAAGAACTATGCTTCTGCTGCTGTAACGCTGAAGTATGTGAAGAACCCCGATGCAACTACCGATTACCTGAAGGCTATTCTTTCTGCCCGCATGGGTAATGTAGCTGAGGCTGCTGAGGCTCTTCGCGCTGCCGTCGCCAAAGATCCGTCATACGCTAAGTATGCTGCTACGGACCTGGAACTGGTGAAAGTGGCTAAGTAAGCAATGAAGCACTTCTATACTTTTATACTGCTCGCCCTGGTCGTAGTTTCCTGTGGTGCCCCCAGCGGACATTTCCGTTTGGAAGGTAAGCTTCGGAACTTCAACCAGGGTGAGTTCTATCTTTACAGTCTTGATGGCCGCGGAAGGTTAGACACCATCATCGTGTCGGAAGGACGTTTCTTCTATGAGGCGCCCATTGACGAGCCATCGGCTTTTTCACTCATTTTCCCCAACTACTCGGAAGTCCCAGTCTTTGCAGAGTCGGGTGTTACTGTTAAGTTGGACGGCGATGCCTCGCATCTGAAGGAAGTACGACTGAACGGTACGAAAGAGAACGAATTGATGACGGAGTTCCGTCTGAAGGTGGCCGAGGCTACACCACCGCAAGCGCTAAAAGAGGCCGAAGCATTTGTTCACGCTCATCCTCAAACAGCAAGTAGCTTTTATCTTCTTAACAAGTACTTTTTGATGAAGGCTAATCCCGACTACAAAAAGGCTACTACGTTGTGTAAGGAGATTGTTGAGGCACAGCCCGGCAACGAGCAGATACAGTTACTGATGAAACAGTTGAAAGGGGTTCGGACGCTTGCCGAGGGGCAGAAGCTGCCATCGTTCTCAGCTGTTGACATCAAAGGACAGCGTGTCAGCAACGCTTCGCTCACTGGTGATGTGAATGTGATTACGGTCTGGGCTACTTGGAACTATGATTCTGGCAATATGATGCGGCAGTTACGTCAGCTGAAGAAGGATTTTGGTTCTCGTCTGGGACTTTTGAGCATCTCTGTCGATGCCAGCAAGAGCGAATGCCGTAAAATGTTAGACCGTGACTCGTTGACTTGGAGCGTCGTCTGCGACGGGCAAATGTTTGATACACCCGTTTTGACTCAGCTCGGTATTGCTGATATACCTTTTAATCTGTTGACTGATCGCTCCGGTAAGATTCTTGCCGTCAACCTTGATCAGACACGCATGAAGTTGCAGATTAAGAAAATACTCAAATAAATCTATATTCTATGTTGGTAAAATCCTTCAGCGCTGCTGTTAATGGCTTGGACGTCAATACCGTCACTGTCGAAGTAAGTATGTCGCGAGGGGTTCAGTTCCATCTGACAGGATTGGCTGATACGGCAGTGAGAGAAAGTTACGACCGTATCAAGGCAGCCTTGATTAACAACGGGTTCAAAATGCCTGTAATGGATATCACTGTCAACCTGTCACCTGCTGATATTAAGAAGGAAGGCTCTGGCTATGACCTGCCTGTAGCTATAGGAATCTTAGCCGCCAGCAGCAAAGTTAATACCGGTCTGCTTGACCAGTTCATGTTGGTGGGCGAGTTGGGACTCGACGGTCGTCTGCAACCTATTCGTGGTGCTCTTCCTATAGCCATCTGCGCTCGAAAGGAGAAGTTCAAAGGCTTGATTGTTCCCAAACAGAATATTCGCGAGGCAGCCGTTGTCAACCAATTAGACGTCTATGGTATGGAGACGCTCATGGATGTCATAAAGTTCCTGAATGGTGATACTCGTTACGAACCGACCGTCATTGATACGCGCCGTGAGTTTTACGAACAACAGAATCAGTTTGATACTGATTTCAGCGATGTACGTGGACAGGAGAGTGTGAAGCGCGCTTTAGAGGTTGCCGCTGCTGGTGGTCATAACCTCATTATGATAGGTCCGCCGGGTAGTGGAAAGTCCATGTTGGCGAAACGCCTGCCGAGTATTCTGCCTCCTCTGTCACTGGCAGAGAGCCTGGAAACAACACAGGTTCACAGTGTTGCAGGCAAGCTGAACCGTAACACCAGTCTTATCAGTCAGCGCCCGTTCCGTGCCCCTCATCACACCATCTCGCAGGTTGCTCTCGTTGGTGGTGGCAACAATCCCCAGCCTGGCGAGATTTCGCTGGCACACAATGGCGTGCTCTTTCTGGACGAAATGCCAGAACTGTCACGCAATGTCCTTGAGGTGTTGCGTCAGCCGTTGGAGGACCGGAAAATTACCATCAGTCGCGCAAAATACAATATTGAGTATCCCTGTTCGTTCATGCTTGTGGCCTCAATGAATCCCTGTCCCTGCGGCTACTATGGCGACCCTACACACCATTGTGTCTGTACCCCAGGCCAAATACAGCGTTATATGAATAAGATTAGCGGTCCGCTCCTCGACCGCATTGATATTCATTGTGAGATACAGGCCGTGCCGTTCGCCCAGCTCTCACAAATGCAGCCTGGCGAGCCCAGCGAAAAGATTCGTGAGCGCGTCATTGCTGCCCGAAAGATTCAAGAGGAGCGCTTCAAACCTTACAAAGGCATCCACTGTAATGCCATGATGACCGAGCGCATGCTCCACGAATTTGCGGAGCCTGATGCTGCCTCAATGAATATGCTCCGTATGGCTATGGAACGCCTGAAGCTCTCCGCCCGTGCCTACAGTCGCATCCTCAAGGTTGCCCGTACCATCGCCGACCTTGCCGGCTCTGAGCAAGTGCAGTCGCAGCATATTGCCGAAGCTATTGGCTATCGCAGTCTCGACAGAGGAGACTGGGCAGAGAGAGGGATATCTTAACGGAATACAAAAAGCATTTTCTGGGGGGGCGTGAAATAATCACGCACACCTGGCTAACTATCATTTTTTTATTTGTTGCCAGAAAAATAGAGGGTTAGTTTCGGGAACCATCGTCTAATAAACATCAAAAGTAAAACGCATAGGAATGCGGTCACAATTGGGGATGTAAGATAACAGATAAAATCTTCAAAACATGTATTGCCAGGGATGACAAAGTGTAATACATCTCTTATAAACCACAATGGAAGTCCTATTTGTGGCAAACGAACCCAATGGATGGCATAAATAAAAAAGCAACTCGAAACTAATAATTTGTTGGGCTTGATGTTGTGCTTTCTAATAAATTTTGAGGCAATATAGAATGCTGTAAAAACACCTGTACATGCAAATAGAGGGTAGATGTTTTGTCCAATGACTGTATTTATACCATCATATATGGTGGTAGCTACAAGTAATATCATGCAAATAGGAACAAATAGCAGCTTGTATTTATCAACAAATTGAACGATGTTAATCTTGTTCAACGCTAAATATGCACCTGTAGAGAAATAAAAGAATGCTGTAATAGAGAACCCCGGCAACAATGTCCAGATTCTTGAGATATAGGCAACGAATAGGATGCTGATGGCGAATAGGCCAAACTTCTTGATGACGTAGTAGATAATAGGTGTCAAGATTGTAACAACTATCAAGTCTCTCAAAAACCAAAGAGGAAGATCATAAGGGCCGGTCATTCTCAAGTTTTCTCCAAGCCAATTGAGAGAAGTCGTATCCCATTCGTGACAGTCATAGAATATACGCCAATTATTCGCTGTTATAAATGTTTGGACTTTTTCTATCGGATTTCCTTTTATGACCACTCCTGCCGTCATGGATAATGCAAATAATAAAAATGGAATGGCATTCCAAAGCAGGTAAGGGATAAATAGCGTTTTTATCCTGCTGTTCAACTTCTTTTTATACCCTTCCCAAGACCATTCTTGAAAATTGATGAAGAATAGGAATCCTGAGATAAAAAAGAATGTAGGAACTGCAATATGTGTAAGTACGTGTGAGAATAGTATTCCTATGATATTGTAAATACCATGTCCAGATAATACACTGAAATCGGCATCAATAAGATTGATGACGTTTGGACTCATGTGAATGAAAATAACCATTAGTGCCAGGGGAAACCTCAATAAATCGATAGTTGCTGACTGAAGTTTGACGGAATCCATTCCAAGGTTTTGATTGTTTCTTTGGTTCATGAATAATTGGTGTGGTTGCTTCAGGCAAGCCATTCCTTAACCGTATAGTTTCTGACGTTTCCTGTGGCTCCCTTGCAAATTCTTTTGCAAAGGTACACATTTTTACTGATAATCCATCAAGCAACCTCATGAATTTAGAAAAAACAGATTGTAAAGGTACAATTGCAGTAAAGAAGTCTACCGCCACAATCAAAAAAGACAGTCAATTGTAGTTCATGAATGTCCACACAACATTGTGAAATATTCCATGAGTTTCGAAAAATACTCCATGAGTTTTGCGAAATACTCTATGAGTATTTGACGGAACTCATGCCCCTTTTGCTACAGTAAAATACAATAGGGACTATAAAAAACTATAATGTGTATTGGGTGATGAAAAAAAAGTTGTATCTTTGCAGTCGATATGAGAAAACAGATGATACTTCTTGCCCTGATGGTGACATCGCTCCTGTCGGTGGCTGCCCAGAGTCAGTTTGGCGAGCGTCCGAAGCTCGTAGTAGGAATCGTAGTGGATCAGATGCGCTGGGACTACTTGTCGCGCTACTATGATAAGTTTACACACGACGGTTTTCGCCGGTTGATAGACCAAGGTTACTCGTGCAACAACTGTCAGATTAACTATCTGCCGACGGTGACGGCCATTGGTCATACATCGGTCTATACGGGAACCACCCCTGCCTTCCATGGAATCTGTGGCAACAATTTCTATATAGACGGTCGCTCTGTTTATTGTACGGATGACTCGACAGTCAGCGTGGTTGGCTCGGACAACACCCGAAAGGGCAAGATGTCGCCGCGTAACCTGCTGTCAACAACCATCGGTGACCAGTTGCGTCTGCACACCGATTTCCGCTCGAAGGTTGTTGGTGTAAGTTATAAGGACCGTGCTGCCATTCTGCCTGCAGGCCATTCGGCTAACGCAGCCTATTGGCTCGACACGAAAAACGTGCAGTTTATAACCAGTACCTATTATATGAGTGAGCTGCCTGCTTGGGCAAAACAGTACAATCAGCAACTGAAGAAGAATAAGGAGGCTCAGGCAGCTGGCAAGGATATCGGTCTGTCGCCTATCTGCGGTACCGTAACTACTGATATGGCCATCGCAGCCCTGAAGGGCGAGCAGTTGGGTAGGGGAGAAAGCACTGATATGCTGTGTGTCAGTTACTCACAGACCGATGTGATAGGACATGAATATGGTACGCGAGGTGAACGTACCGATGCAGCATACCTCCAGCTCGACAAGGATTTGGGACGTCTGCTCAACGCACTCGATGAGCAGGTGGGCCGCGGCAATTACCTGGTGTTCCTGACAGCCGACCACGGAGCTGCTCATAACTACAAGTTCATGCAGGACCACAAGTTGCCTGCTGGCAAGTGGCAAGACCCCGACATGCGGAGAGGCGTGGAGGCTGCTATCGCTAAGAAGCTGGGCAATACGAAACCCGTAGTGGCTGCTGAGATTGATTATCGCTACTTCCTTAATCGCAAGGCTATAGAAGAACAAGGGCTGAATTTTGAAGAGGTGAAGGCTGCTGCCATCGAATGGCTGCGTCAGGCTCCGCATGTCAGCTTTGTCGTTGACTACGAGAAGGCAGCAACGACTGCCGTTCCACAGCTGATTCGCGATCGTGCCCTGTTGGGCTATCATTATCGTCGCTCGGGCGATATCTTGGTTGTCGTGGAACCTGGCTATTACAGCTACGGAACCTGGTCGTCACCTGTTGGAACGACCCACGGCGAGTGGAACCCCTACGATGCTCATATTCCCTTGCTGTTCATGGGGTGGAAGGTGCCTCACGGTGCAACCTCTCGTGAGGTCCACATTACCGATATAGCCGCCACCGTCTGTCAGTTGTTGCACATCCAGCAGCCTAATGCTTGCATAGGTGAGCCTATTACAGAGCTGACACGCTGAAAGTTATGCGAAACTTGCGAGTGATAGCATTCGATGCCGACGATACTCTCTGGGACTGTCAGTCGCACTTTGAAGCTGTAGAGAAACAACTCTATGAGCTGATAGCGCCCTATTGTGATGACCCCGCTAAAGAGTTGTTCGTAACCGAGAGTGGCAATATGGCCGACCTCGGCTATGGCTGCAAAGCTTTTACTATCTCCATTCTTGAGACAGCCCTGCGTGTGGGGGGCAGTCATCTCTCCCACAGTCAGCTTACCGATTTGCTTTCGGCCAGCAAAGCCCTTCTGCATCTGCCTGCTACGCCGTTGCCGGGTGTGGAGCATACACTCCAGACACTACGTGAGCGGGGCGACTGGCAGATGGTCTGTTTTACCAAAGGCGAACTGCAGGATCAGGAGAATAAACTGAAGCGGTCGGGATTGCTGCGCTATTTCGATGATGTGGAGATAACGTCCGACAAGGGTCAGCGGGAGTTCCTCGCCCTTTGCGAACACCAGCAGATACACCCCTCGCAGTTACTGATGGTTGGCAATTCCCTGAAGAGCGATATAGCACCAGCTCTGGCTATAGGCGCTTGGGCCGTACATATACCATTTTACGTTACTTGGCAGTTGGAACACACAGAGGATATGGAACACGACAGATTAGTTAAAATTGACCACATAGAACAACTGATTTCACTCCTTTGTGGCTGTTAATCAGCGGAAAATGAAGAAAAAACGACAAAAAACTTGGTAGTTTGGTAAATATGTTGTAACTTTGCACCCGCTTTTCGTGGCCCTTGGTCCGAAGCATAAGTTTAACAATTAAATTTTTAAAGTAAAACAACATGATTATCGTACCTGTAAAAGAAGGTGAGAACATCGAGAAGGCTCTCAAGAAGTTTAAGAGAAAGTTTGAAAAGACTGGTGTGGTGAAGGAACTCCGTCGCCGTCAGCAGTTCGACAAACCCTCTGTACTGAAGCGCCTTAAGATGGAGCACGCTATTTACGTACAGCAGCTCCGCACCAACGAGGAATAAAAAAGTTGGCGGAAAATTTGGTGGTTTGAATAATTTTCCGTAAATTCGTTGCCGAAAACCGTTGCTAAGACTGACGGTTGCGAAAACATATGGTTGAGCTGTTTTTGGACTACATCCGCTACGAACGCAATCTGTCCCAGCAGACAGTGCTTACCTATGAGCATAGCTTGCACGACTTTGAGTCATACTTCAAGGGATTGGATGAAAGTTTAGAATGGAAGTCTATTGACAGCGATATTATTCGTGATTGGATGGCCTCTATGCTTGACAAAGGCGCCAAGGCGACGTCCGTGAATACAGCACTTAGTGCCGTTCGCTCCTTCTTCCGCTTTGCACTCGGAAGGAAACTGGTGGAGAAAGATCCGGCTCACCTCGTAGAGGGACCGAGGAAATCGAAACCGCTACCCCAGTTCGTACGCGAGAAGGAGATGGATGATCTACTCGATAAGAAGGAATGGGGCTCTACATATAAAGATGTACGCGCACGTACCATTATATTAGTGCTGTATGAGACCGGTGTCCGAGTATCAGAGTTAACCGGACTCGACGATTCCGATTTAGATTTCACGGTAGGTCAGCTGAAAGTGACCGGTAAGCGTAATAAACAACGGATAGTGCCATTCGGAGAAGAACTGGGTGCTGTTTTGCAGCAATTCATTGAACTTCGCAATGCACAGGTCGCCCGCCAATCGGGAGCATTGTTTCTGACAGAGAAGGGGGAGCGGATGACACGAGGCCAGGTGTATGGCATCGTACGCTCAAACCTCTCGCAGGTGACCACGCTTAAGAAACGCTCGCCTCACGTGTTGAGACATTCGTTTGCAACGGCCATGCTGAACAATGGCGCTGGTTTGGAAAGTGTAAAGAAACTGCTGGGGCACGAAAGCCTCGAAACGACAGAAATCTACACCCACACCACGTTCGAACAGCTAAAGCGAGTTTACAAAGAGGCTCATCCGAGAGCCTGACCTTATAATTTATTAACTCATAAAATTGGAGGTAACTATGGAAATTAAGATTCAGTCGATTCATTTCGACGCCACCGAGAAATTAGAGGCGTTCATCGAGAAGAAGGTCGCCAAGTTGGAAAAGTCATTTGAAGATATACAGAAAGTAGAGGTGCAGTTAAAGGTGGTGAAGCCCGCCACAGCCCAGAATAAGGAGACAAGCCTGACGGTGGCTGTACCGGGAAGCACGCTGTTCGTAGAGAAGACCAGTGACACATTTGAAGAAGGTGTCGATTTGTGTGTCGATTCTATGCGTGCTCAACTCCAGAAATTCAAGGAAAAATTGAGGAACCACTAAAAAAAAACGAGAAAAAGTTTTGTTATTTCAAAAATAATATCTAACTTTGCAGCCGTTTTCCGACAGGTCGTAAATCTGAATAAGAGAACGGCTGCAAAAAAGCCTCTTTAGCTCAGTTGGCCAGAGCACGTGATTTGTAATCTCGGGGTCGTTGGTTCGAATCCGACAAGAGGCTCAAAGAGAATCGGAGGATAGGCGAAAGCTGATAGTCCACGGACTCTGTAGGAGGAATGTGAGAGCTGGCGGTTTATAGCCAAAGGCAGTAAAAAGGCTCGGGTGTTTTCCAGAGTGGCCAAATGGGGCAGACTGTAAATCTGCTGTCTTTCGACTTCGGTGGTTCGAATCCATCAGCACCCACAAGAGACGAAAAAACGGCAATAGCCGACTTGCGGAAATAGCTCAGTTGATAGAGCACTAGCCTTCCAAGCTGGGGGTCGCGGGTTTGAGCCCCGTTTTCCGCTCAAAAAGAAATGCTGTAATAGCTCAGTGGTAGAGCACTTCCTTGGTAAGGAAGAGGTCCTGAGTTCAACTCTCAGTTACAGCTCTCTTTACGTGAGAAGGAGGAATTTGAAACTCGATTATACAAATAATTAATAAAA
>JAGBQP010000005.1 GCA_017632825.1 Prevotella sp.
CTGTCTTTGCTATTGCAAAGAAAAACCATCATCGTAACATCCGTTTTCTCGTCAATGGCATAGCACTTGACTCTACCGAATACTGTAAAGCCACCTATATCAATGGAATGCGACTGTACTCATTACGCGACAAGCGATGGGGTGAAGCCGCAGAGCTGCTAATTCAGGTGGTGGCGCTGCCAGATCGCGAGGGCGCAGTCTGGCTGTTTAACGATTGCTCCTTTGCCAGTCCTGCCCGCTTCGAGGTTCGCATCTGTGCTATAGCTAACCCTAAGATGCAACGCAACGGCGATATAGGTGCCGACAAGCCTGGCGTCTTCGAGGCTGCTATCGGCGAGCCCAACCTCGTGATGCACGAATGGCAGGGTGGGGGTAAAACGTGGTTTGTTATTGACAACATCAATCAAATGGGTCGTTACAGCGACGAAGAGGCTCATGCTCTGTTCATGAATGCCGTCGAGCACAACCGCCAGGTGGCTAATCGCATAGAGTTCAAGACACCCAACCCCTACATCAACGCCCTTGCTCCCGCATTGGCATTTGCAGCCGATGGTGATTGGGATGGGCAGACTTGGCTACATGGTTGCATAGGTTGGCGTATGCCTTTGGCGGGTTGGCGTGCAGCCTATGTTGGTGATGTGCTTGGGTGGCATGACCGTCAGCGTAGTCACTTTGATGCTTACGCCAAGAGCCAAGTTGTTGATGTTGAACCCATTTTCTCGCACCCCTCGCAAGATAGCACCATGAATATGGCCCGTGCTGAAAAACGATGGGGCACGCAGATGTACTCAAATGGCTACATCTGCCGCAACCCTGAGCGCAATGATCAAATGCACCACTACGACATGAACCTCAACTACATAGATGAGCTGCTTTGGCACTTTCAGTATGATGCCGATACGGCTTATATGCGTCGTATGTGGCCTGTCATTACACGCCATTTAGCGTGGGAAAAACGCAATTTCGACCCTGACGGAGACCATCTCTACGATGCCTATTGCTGCATTTGGGCCAGCGATGCACTATACTATAGTGGTGGCGCTGTTACCCACTCGTCGGCATATAACTATCGTGGTAATCGTTTGGCTGCTCGAATTGCCGAATTGATTGGTGAAGATGGCACACCATATACGCTAGAGGCTGATGCCATTCTCGAGGCTATGAATCACAGACTCTGGATGGACAAATGTGGAGTGTGGGCTGAATATCAGGATGCAATGGGACTTCAACGCTTGCACGAAAGTCCTGCCGTATGGAGTATCTATACCCCGATTGACTGTGGATCCTCTAATTCCGAACAGGCTTATAGGGCTACCAGTTGGTTGACATCGCATATTCCTCACATACCAGTTGCAGACACCGACTATTATACCATCTCCACCAGTAACTGGATGCCCTATTCGTGGAGCATCAACAACGTTGCAGCAGCAGAGACGATGCATACAGCACTGGCATTCTTTGAGGCAGGCAACACCATCAGTGGTTACAACCTTCTTATGGGCAACATCCTCGATCAGATGTATTACGGCCAAAGTCCTGCCAACTTCGGACAGATTAGTCAATACGATGCAGCCCGTGGTGAATGCTATCGCGACTTCGGCGACTGTATCGGCATTTCCTCGCGTACACTCCTGCAAGGCCTCTTCGGCATAGTTCCGCAGGCTCTCGACGGACGTTGTATTATCCGTCCTGCATTTCCCGCAAGTTGGGATAGTGTCAGTGTCAAGACACCATACCTATCTTATATATATACGCGTAGAGGTGGGGTGGAACGCTACGAGATTACTCAGAATTTCCACCAGCCACTGCAGATTGTACTCCGTCAGAACACGGGATTCGGTACTTATCGCGATATCCAAGGCACCCGCCAACTCCACCAGATCATTGAGGTCTTAACTCCCCCTAATGAAATCGATGATGAGTCTATCGCTTCTTCCGTCACTACCCAAAACATACCATTAGGTCTTGAACAACCCTTTTCTGACGCTCAGTGCCGTCCACTTGCCATTGACAGTTATTTCAATGCCAACTTAACTGACATTTTCAAGAATCGCTATCTCTCACCGCGTCCGCCAGTCACTACGCTTCAGATTCCTTTGCAAGGCATTGGCGAGTGGTGTCACCCACAGTACTGTGCCGCCATCGATGACAGTGTTTTTCGCAGTTTTCTTGTTAATGACGAAATCACGCTTGCTGGCTTCCCCTTTCGCACACCACGATTTGGACCCAACATCATCTATACTTCACTTTGGGACAATTATCCCGATGCTGTCACCATGCCTATCACAGGTAGCGCTTCGGTTGCCCATCTGTTGATGGCAGGCTCAACTAACCATATGCAGAGTCGTATAGACAACGGACTTGTTATCGTAACCTATACAGATCAGACCTCCGACACGCTACGGCTTCGCAACCCTGACAATTGGTGCCCCATTGAACAAGATTACTATATCGATGGTAAAGCTTTTCGCACTTCAGCACCAATGACTCCTTTGCGGGTGTGCCTTGGCCAAACTGCAGCTGACGGTGGACCCCTTGTCAGCCGTGAGCTTGGCAGAGAACTCAACATAAAGGGTGTCTATGGCCGTGAGATTCCCGGTGGCGCTGCCCAGATTCTCTCAATGCCGCTGAATTCGCGGAAACGGTTACGTAGCCTCACTCTGCGTACTCTATCCAACGATGTTGTCATTGGCCTTATGGCTGTTACACTGCAATAGATACGAAAGTAAGGGTCATGCGTCATGTTGGATGAAAGTTTACGAGTTTTGAAAAATACTCATGGAGTTTTGCGCAAAACTCCATGAGTATTTTTCAAAACTCGTGCAGTATTTTTATTTGTCGATTTACTATGACGTATTATTGAATAATAAATTCCTTAAACCAGGTGAAACCTGTGGTAAAAGCAATTTATTTGTTGGGATAAAGACGCTCGAAATGCTGGCGGAGTAGCTGGGGCTGAGCGATGATATTTCGTAGGTCGTTGAGACGACGTTCGTTAGGAGATCCGGGAATCCAGAGACGGATGTAGCCGTTAACAGAGTATTTCTCGACCATGTGTTGGCGGAAACGTTGCCACTGCTGTTCGTAATCGAGCTCGGGGTAGTTGGACAGGCCATAATCGATGGCACGGCGGAAGATGGTATCAACGTCAATGTCACGGTCGGCCTCTGCTATAATCTTACCATAGAGGCTGCGTGGAGCGTGACTGGCAGAGGCTCGATGGTCTTCTACAGCCTCGCGCATAATCTTTATCTGTTCTATTGAAAACCAGCGCTTCAGACGAGCATCGGCAGCCAGAAGTTTGCCGCCCGTTATATGGTGGATGGCGCGAGGACCTGATAGACCCAAATCATGGTAAGCGGCTATGCAATAGACCATGTTGATGTCAGCACCAGTAATTCGCACTAAGTCAAGCGAATTGCGGATGACGCGGGTGACGTGTTCCAAGTTGTGAGCGCGGTCGAAGGCAGCGTATTGTGGCAGTATCTGGGTTTCTATGAATTCAACAAGATCGAGGCTGGGTGGTGTCATGGGCAGGAGCTAATTAATAATAGAAGATGCAATGGTTATGTCAGAGCAGTAGAAGACCGGCAACGACAGTGAGACCGTAAATGAAGATGTTACGGGCAGTCTGACCGAGACAGAGGTTGAGTTGGCGACCGTGATCAATGTGCTTGATGCGAAGCCATGTAGTAATATGGAACACAAGGTAGATAATAGGCAACAGCGTTGCCAACGGATGACCAGCAATCCATGCGGTAACACCCAATAGGCAGGCTACTATTCCAACACCAAGGTAGGTGGCCAGACTGTTGTTATCGCCCATTTTGACGACGAGTGTCATCTTGCCTGACTGGCGGTCGGTGTCACGGTCGCGGAAATTATTGACGAGTAGCAGAGCGTCTATGACAAGGCCGCACGCAACGGACATGAGGAATACAGACCACGTACAAGTGTGCAGTTGTATATAATAGGTAATACAGACGGGGATGACGCCGAAGAAAAGTAACACTAAAATGTCACCCATGCCGAGGTAGCTTAGATGGGTGGTGTAGAGGAAGCAGAAGATAATGCAAACAATGCCAATAAGTACCATCTCAAGCCCGCCAAACCATACAAGAGGTAAGCCGACGATAGCTGCCAGACAGGTGGTGAGTGCGATGGCACGCTTCATGCTGTCGAGTGTCACCCAACCCTGGGCACAGGCACGTGGCGGACCGAGACGTGTCTCGCGGTCGTCGGTACCTTTGACGAAATCGAAGAAGTCGTTGATGAGGTTTGCATCTATTTGCATGATAAAAGCGAAAAGAAAACACAATACCAGTGCTGACCACTTGAACGGGGCGCCTACATAATACTGTTGGGCATCTACCCATGCCCATGCGCCACCTATCATGACGGGCACGGCTGCGCCGGTAAGCGTCTTGGGACGGGTGGCAAGAAGCCACGCCTTAAAAGAATTGGTCTTTACTTCATCTACCATATTCGTGTTGCTTCCTTATTATTACTACTTACACACGTTAATTGAAGAAATTCCATGAGATGCCAAAGCGTAGGATGGATCCATCGGTAGGATAGTGTGGGGTTGTGAACGCCTTACGGTTAGCACTGCCATTGACAACATTGGCCATCATGATAAAGAAACGGGCGTGCTTAAGATGCATGTTTGCATAGACGTTGACAAATGGATATTCACCTAACTCCACGCGGCTCTCGGTGTTCTGTTGAACAGCAAATTGGTTGAGCATTGGGCAGAAGTCGGGAGCGGCATATTTTGTGAAGTAGGTACAATCGGCACCCAGATCAACGGTAAGAACGCCAGCCACGAGGAAATGGAGATATATATTAGTGTAAAGATTTAATGACGGCAAGGGCAGGACGTCTTTGTCACTTGTGTTCTGATAGGTAATGACGTTTTCCCACTGAAGTGGTCCAAAGGCAAAGTTCTGCTGCAATTGGGCTGTGAGCAGACTGATGTTTCCCTCCTTCTGATAAACACTTGCCGATAGGTTGGAGATAGCATCGAGGCTGTGGTCGTAACTCATGCCGTAGTACGTGTAGTTTTGTATCTCCTCGATGGCTACGCGCAGTTGAGTTCGCGTTTTACGGTAACTGAAGCGGCCCTCTATGCGTGTGCGAATTTCTTTCTCAAGATTGCTGTTGTCCCACCAGAAATTATGGGCGTGGTAATGCCGCTGATAGAATATCGGATGCAGGCGATGGACATAGGCTTTGGTGGCTAACTGCATGGTGTCGCCTAGGAAACGAAAGTTCAGGTCTGCATCGAAATCAGCTTTCAGCTGTCCTGCGTCCTCACCAGCTAGCCATAGTTCGGCAGTGGCGTTGTAGTGTAGCATTGTACCCTCAGTCTTCGACAATTTACCGCCTATGCTGACGTTGTGCTCTGTCCATTTCTGAGTGAATGGTGTCTGCTTTTGATGTAAGACAGCTGCTTGTGATAGTAATGTGTCGGGCAGCTGGAAGCGGCGCAATTCATGGGCTATAAAAGCTTTCAGACCAGCTTTTGCATATTTATTGAAGCCTTCGACTAGTGCAAGTGCAAAAGTGTTTTTTAGACGAAAGTAACGTGTGTTGTCACGTATGCTGTCATTAGCCAGGTAGGTCTGAGCGTAATAATTGTTGGGTGTTTGATAGGCTATATAGCTGCGACGGTGGTTGTCGAGTTCCAGCGTGTGGATAAAGCTGGTAACAGGCACAAAATGATGAGACGGCACACTATCGGTCTTGCTTTTGCTGGTTGCTGTGTCAGCGGGTAGCTCGCGGTAGAACCCCAAATTGTAGCGGTGGCTGAGAAATACATGTTCATTGTCGTTGCGGTTCCAGTTGGACATAAGTATGGTGGGCACCTCGTTCTCGGTGTAGCTCTCACTGAAGCGCTCAGGGTGGACAATGTAGTCATCACGAGTGATACCTCCGTTTTCAGCTGCTTTCTGATGACGCTTGGTGAGCAGCAGGTGCAGTTGATAACGGTCGCCTATGTAGGACGTGAAAAAAGTGGCGTTGAAGTGTGATGTACTCTGGTTGCTAAAGTATCCACGAGCGTAGGCGTAGTTAAGGTCAATACCGCCCCCCAACTGTTTGTTAGCGTTGACAGCAAACAAAGCATCAAGACGGTCCTCACCGTTGGTCTTATCACCACAACTGTAGTAACTCATATTGGTGATAGGCGACAGCGTGTTAGTGAAGTGAAACTCGTCAGGCTCACAGTTCACATAGCTATATGGCTGAGTGAAGATGAATTGTCCTTTGGACTGGCGGTCTATGAAAATGCGATTTTGGCGAGCGGTGTAGTTGTTGCCTGTTGTATTATATTCCCCGTGCAGACCCTCATTGAATGCTGTGCGCATGAAAAGGTGTGGCATCGTATCTGGAACGGTTGGTCGAATATCACCGAAGTGGCGGTCAATGGTCCATACGCGCAACCCCTTAGGTATGGGTTTCGTGGTTGAAGTGTCGGTACTGTTTGGGTTGAAGTTCTGACTACGCTCGCTGACCGAGCTGTTTGGAGAGACATCGGTAAGGCGCTCGTTGAAACGAGTGGATTCTATCTGAGCCGATACAGTAGCAGAAACCGCCAGAAAGCAAATTAATAAGAGTTTGAACGGATGTTTCATGTATCAGAATTTCACAAGTCTTAATGTGACCTCTGCAAACTTCAGAATGCAGGAGGCTATAAGCAAATATGTGCCGACATCGCGACTCCATTTGAAATAGAGTAACATGCCGATAAGAGCTGACAGGATGAACAGCGTGTTGAGTACTTGACGTAGCATGAAGAAACGTCCGTGCTCTTCTCCTATACGATCCATCATTTTAGCAGGCTTTCCAATTTGTTGAACAGGTAGTCTTTGCGGTCAATGGTCTTTCTACGGAACTTGCCGCTGACACGAGATAGTTTGTTCTGTTTCTTGTTCAGCCCCCATTTGTCCGTAATCCATTCTTCTGCCTTGTAATTCATGGGTGAACGGTCTTCCTCGTAGAGATAAAAAATGTTGGTGATGGTAATTTCGGCGCGACCGTCAAAACAATCAACAGCAAGCGTATAGAAAAGTCTGGTTCGGTCGAGGACGAGGGCTGTTGACTTGAACACCAGCCATTCTTGATATGTACCTATGAGCTGGCGCTCCTCAGGGTTGTTCACTGTTACACGGCTTTGCTCAGATTGGTTGGGCTCTTTGGTCATTTTCTGCAGATATGCCTCGGCGATATCATAAATCTGAGAAGCACTCTTACCCGCAGCCTGAATAGTCTTTCTAAATACCACTTTACCATTCTCTTCCGGGACGGCTCCTACCAGATACTTGGCATCAGGATTTTCCTTTATTTCACTTGCCTCGGGCATTTCCCAAGTATTCTGCGCAACTGCAAAAAGAGGTAAGCAGAGCGCTGCTGCTAATATGATTTTTTTCATTGTCATGATATTTTTTCGTTGATTTGTCGTGCAAAATTACGAATAATCTTTGGGAAAAGCTGCAAATATTACGTTATTTTATGAAAAAAAGCCGAAAATATTTGGAATATGTCAAAATTTTCCGTATATTTGCCACGGAAAACGAAAAACAACATCTAGTAATTACTTGGTATGGCTAAGTACAATATTACAGAAAAAAAAGAAAAGGAGGCGGTATACCGTAGCCTTGTGAGTCCTGGTCTGATGGACGAATTAAAGGAGAAAATCCTAAACATTATCGTCATGCAGAAGAAGTATAAGGACAAAAATTATTCAGCAAAACGGCTTGCTGAAGATTTGGGTACAAATACACGTTATATTTCTGCCGTAGTAAACGTGCGTTTCCACATGAACTACACATCCTTCATTAACAAATACCGCATTGAGGAGGCTATGTCAATACTGGTTGACAAACGCTATCAAGAATTGCGTATGGAGGAAGTTAGTGATATGGTGGGTTTTGCCAACCGACAGTCATTCTATGCTTCTTTCTACAAATTGATGAACATGACGCCGCGTGAGTATCGTCTTCAGCATTTGGCGCAGCATCCCTCACAGAAAGCAAAGAAAAAGAGCTGATATCTCAGAATGACATCATTTAACTATTGCGATGAGCGGTTCGCCGATGTGCAACTGCTCAGATATAAGCTTGAGACTTTTGAAAAGCTGTCTTTACAGCAGAAAAGCCTCATTTTCTATCTCTCACAGGCTACACTCTACGGCCGCGACATCACTTTTGACCAGTATGGTAAATATAACCTCCGCATCCGCAAGATGTTGGAGGTCATTTATACTGATGGGTCTATAAATCATGATACCGATGAGTTCCGTGCACTCGAAGTCTATCTTAAGCGTATATGGTTCTCGAGTGGTATCTACCATCATTACGGTTGTGAAAAATTCGTGCCCGAATTCTCTCCAGAATACTTGCGTGATGTACTGTTTCAGGTAGATTGTCATAGACTACCATTGGAGGCTGGTCAGACAGTAGAAGAATTGTTCAGCGAGTTGCGGCCTGTCATTTTCGATCCGGCAGTATTGCCCAAGCGTGTTAATAAGGCCGATGGCGAGGATTTGGTGTTGACGTCAGCCTGTAATTTCTATGATGGTGTAACCCAGCAGGAAGCAGAACAATATTACGCTACTAAAAAAGATAGCCATGATGTGGAATCGCCTTCGTACGGTTTGAACACAACACTTGTTAAACATAATGGTAAACTATGCGAAGATGTGTGGAAAGTTGGTGGACGGTATGGACGAGCCATACGTCACATCGTATATTGGCTAAAGAAGGCAGCTGGCGTTGCTGAGAATAATAGTCAGCGTAAGGTTATTGATACGCTCGTTGATTATTACGAAACTGGCGACCTGCGCTTGTTTGACAAATATAGTATCTTATGGCTACAATGTTTGGAGGGTAAGGTGGATTTCATTAATGGTTTTATTGAAGTATATGGAGACCCATTAGGGCTTAAGGGTTCTTGGGAAGGACTTGTGGAATATATTGATGAGAGTGCCACACATCGCACACGTACCATCGCCAACAATGCTCAGTGGTTTGAAGACCACTCGCCCATAGAGGCACGTTTCCGTAAACCTGTTGTCAAGGGTGTCTCGGCCAACGTTATATGTGCAGCCATGTTAGGTGGTGAGGAATACCCCTCAACTGCCATAGGCATTAACTTGCCCAATGCTGATTGGATTCGTGCACGCTATGGTTCGAAAAGCATTACCATATCAAACATTACCGATGCCTATAATAAAGCAGCTCATGGAAATGGCTTTAAGGAAGAGTTTGTTGATGATAAGGAAACGCTATCTCTTATAGAACGTTATGGTGATTTGTGTGATAATCTGCATACTGATCTTCACGAATGTCTTGGACACGGTAGTGGCCAGCTGCTTCCTGGTGTTGACCCTGATGCACTAAAAGCCTATGGTAATACAATAGAAGAGGCACGTGCAGACCTCTTCGGGCTCTACTATATGGCTGACCCAAAACTTGTGGAACTTGGACTTCTCCCAGACAGAGAAGCATATAAGGCGCAATACTATTCATATATGATGAATGGCTTGATGACACAGCTCATTCGTATCACGCCAGGTCATCAAATTGAAGAGGCGCACATGCGAAACCGGGCCCTGATAGCTCATTGGTGTGAGGCTCAAGGCGATGTTGTACGTTTGGTAAAAAGAAATGGGAAAACATATGTACACATCACAGATTATCAGGCATTAAGACAGCTAATAGCAACGCTGCTTGCCGAGATACAGCGCATTAAGAGCGAGGGTGACTACGAGGCTGCACGACAACTTGTGGAATGCTATGCCGTCAAAGTGGACAGTGTGTTGCATGAGGAAGTACTTCAGCGTTACAGCCGTCTTAATCTTGCCCCATACAAGGGTTTTATTAATCCACAGCTTCTGCCTATTCGTGATGTTGAAGGAAAGATAATTGATGTGCAGGTCTATTATGGCGAGAGCTATGCTCATCAAATGTTGCGCTATAGTGCCGAGTACGGAACACTTATATAGTTATTCTATTGTGCAATGCCATTATTTGTTAAATGTAATACTACAGAAAGTCTTCTGTATTTTATTAACCCATTTCGTCTTCAATTTTTTCTATGCCAACTATACTTACAATAGCGGATTTAGTCAAAGATGTTAAACAGTCATTCCGGCAGATGATGGATGGCTCTGTTGCTCAGTCAATGCGCGACAAAGGACTGAACTACAACATAAACTGGGGGGCCACGCTGCCACGTTTAAGGGAAAAAGCAGAAGAACTGAAAGTGTTGTTTAATAATCGAAATACTGATACCAATAGTATTCCTTCAATTGATTGCAGTCAATACGACTTCGCTCTTGCTTTGTGGAAAGAGAATGTACGCGAGTGTAAGATTCTTGCAACGATGCTGATGCCGCCCAATGAAATACTGCCAGAGGTCATCGATATTTGGATGGAGCAGACGGAATCGTTGGAAATAGCCGAGCAAGCAGCAATGAACCTTTACCGCTTTTTACCTTATGCACCGGATAAAGCTTATCAATGGATAGCCAGTGATCGTGAACTCTATCAGCTCTGTGGATTCCATGTCCTAAGTCGGCTCTTTATGAATGGTCAAGAACCCAACGAACGTGGCATTAATGAGTTTGTAGATCAGGCATTGGCAGCAATCCAGGGACCCAGTATTGTGGTGAGAAAAGCTGCGTATAATGCTCTGCAGCGTTTCGCGGAGCTTGGTCTTGTTTATGAAAGGATAGCACAAAGTGCAATAAAACGCGCTAATTTAGACTTTTTATAACTTCAAACGCTCGTTTTCCGACATTTTTGTTGTACCTTTGTGCGGTTTATGAAGTTATGACAAGATGAAAGAAAGTGTAAAGACAGCTGTAGAGCATATTCTGGACAGCTATCTGGAAATGAATAATCATCGCAAGACGCCTGAACGTTACGCGATATTGAATGCTGTATATAGCATCAATGGCCATTTTTCACTCGATGTACTGAGTGAGAAGTTAGCGGTGGAATATAAGTTCCCGGTAAGTAGGGCAACTCTGTACAACACATTGAACCTATTTATGGAACTGCGACTGGTAATACGTCACCGTTTCCAGGGAACTACAATGTATGAGGCGTGCTATGACAACAATAGTCATTGCCATCAAATGTGTACTGTCTGCGGTAAAGTGAGTGAGGTCAGATCGCCCGAGATTTCTGAAGCCATTGACGCACTCCATCTGAAGCGATTTCGCAAAGACGGCTATACATTATATATATATGGCATTTGCTCTACGTGCCAATCGAAACTGACTCGAATGAAAAGGGCTTTGAACAAAAAGAAAATAACAATAAAAACCACAAAAGACAAATGAACAAAGGTAAGGTTGACGTCCTGCTGGGTTTACAGTGGGGCGATGAAGGTAAAGGAAAGGTGGTCGATGTGCTGACCCCGAAGTATGACGTTATTGCCCGCTTTCAGGGTGGCCCCAATGCTGGTCACACACTGGAGTTCGAAGGACAAAAGTACGTACTCCGCTCCATCCCCTCAGGAATCTTCCAAGGAGGAAAGGTTAACATCATTGGTAATGGCGTGGTGTTGGCTCCCGATCTCTTCATGGACGAAGCTAAAGCGCTTGAGCAAAGTGGACACGAACTGAAATCGCGCTTGCATATTTCTAAGAAAGCACATCTCATTATGCCGACGCACCGCGTGCTTGACGCTGCTTACGAGGCTCAGAAAGGAAAAAACAAAGTAGGCACCACAGGCAAAGGCATCGGTCCGACATACACAGACAAAGTGTCTCGCAATGGCTTGCGTGTAGGTGATATTCTAGAGAACTTTCCAGAGAAGTATGCTGCTGCCAAGGCTCGCCACGAAGCAATTCTGAAGTCATTGAATTTTGAGTACGATATAACTGAAGTGGAGAAGAAATGGCTGGAGGGTATTGAGTATCTGCGCCAGTTCTCCATCGTAGATAGCGAGCATGAGATCAATAACATTCTAAAGAGTGGTCAGAGTGTTCTCTGTGAGGGTGCTCAGGGTACCATGCTTGACATTGATTTCGGTAGTTATCCTTTTGTAACCTCATCGAATACAATTTGTGCTGGTGCCTGCACTGGTTTGGGTATTGGTCCTAACAAGATTGGCGATGTGTTTGGTATCATGAAGGCTTACTGCACACGAGTAGGTGCTGGTCCGTTCCCAACGGAACTGTTCGACGAAACGGGTAAGAAAATTCGCGACTTAGGGCACGAATATGGTGCTGTTACAGGTCGTGAGCGTCGTTGTGGTTGGATTGACCTTGTGGCACTGAAATATTCGATTATGGTCAATGGCGTTACGAAACTCATTATGATGAAGAGTGATGTTCTTGATGGCTTCTATACTATCAAGGCTTGCGTGGCTTACAAACAGAATGGTCAGGAAATCGACTATTTCCCTTATAATATTGAAGATGGTATAGAGCCTATCTACAAGGAATTGCCAGGTTGGAAGACCGATATGACACGCTTTACCAAAGAAGACCAGTTCCCGAAGGAGTTTAATGACTACATTACATTCCTTGAGAAAGAGCTTGAAACTCCCATTGCAATTATTTCAATAGGTCCAGATCGTGACCAGACAATCGTAAGAAAGTAAATGGCACAAAAACCAAGTATACCTAAAGGTACTCGCGACTTCGGCCCTCAGGAGATGGCTCGTCGCAATTATATATTCGACACCATCAAGCAAGTTTACCAACTTTATGGTTTTCAGCAGATTGAGACGCCTGCTATGGAGACACTCGCCACGCTGATGGGAAAGTACGGAGAAGAGGGTGATAAACTACTTTTCAAAGTACTTAACTCTGGTGATTTCTTATCAAAGGTCTCTGATGAGGAACTGCAGGATCGTAATGCACTTCACTTAGCAGCCAAATTGTGCGAGAAAGGTCTTCGCTATGACCTTACTGTACCTTTTGCCCGTTATGTAGTGATGCATCGTGAGGAGCTTCAGTTACCTTTCAAGCGTTATCAAATGCAACCTGTGTGGCGTGCAGATCGTCCGCAGAAGGGTCGTTATCGTGAGTTTTGGCAGTTCGATGGCGATATTGTTGGTTCCGATTCGCTACTCAACGAAGTAGAACTGATGCAGATTGTTGATACTGTCTTTACTCGTTTCGGTGTTCGCGTACAGATTAAGATTAACAACCGAAAGATTCTCAGCGGTATAGCCGAAGTTATCGGTGCTGCCGACAAGATCGTTGACATTACTGTGGCCATCGACAAGCTCGATAAGATTGGTATCGAAAATGTTAATGCGGAGCTGCGTGAGGATGGTCTTACAGAAGAGCAGATAGAGAAACTGCAGCCTATCATCTTGCTTGAAGGTACAAATGAGGAAAAATTGACCGTCATAGCTGAGGTCTTGAAAGACTCTGAAATAGGTATAAAAGGAGTGGATGAGCTGCGTTTGATTCTTTCATCGTTGGGAGCAGGAAACGCGTCTGCTACTTCTGTGCTGAACAACGAGCTACAGCTTGATTTGACATTGGCACGTGGTCTGAACTATTATACTGGAGCTATTTTTGAAGTAAAGGCGCTCGATGTGCAGATAGGTTCTATCACTGGTGGAGGCCGTTACGATAATCTGACTGGCATTTTCGGTATGCCTGGCATTTCTGGTGTAGGAATCTCGTTTGGTGTTGATCGTATCTACGACGTACTTAATCAGCTCAACGCTTATCCTCAGGATGCGACCAATGGCACACAATTGCTATTCATTAATTTTGGCGACAAGGAAACTGCTTATGTTATGCCAGCCGTTGCAAAGGCACGTCAAGCAGGAATTCGTACAGAACTCTTTCCTGATGCTACGAAGATGAAAAAGCAGATGGCCTATGCTAATGCAAAACAGATTCCTTATGTCGTACTGGCTGGAGAAAATGAAATCAATGAAGGCAAGTTGACGCTGAAGAACATGGTAACTGGCAAACAACAAATGGTCACTGTCGAAGAATTGATAAATTGCGTTAAGTAAACCGCATACGTGAAATTCTATAGGATAGCTTCCCCTATGCTGCTATCCGCAGCTCTACTGTTGGGCGCGTGCTCGGAAACGAAGTACGTGCCCGACGGTATGTATCTGCTCGATGGTGTCAAAGTGCGTGTAGATGGCGACAATTATGTTGGCATCAATCCCGGCCAACTCAAGGATTATGTCCGTCAACGCGGCAATGCCCGTTGGTTCTCATCGGTAAAACTGCCACTCCATGTGTATTCTCTTTCTGGACGCGACACTACTAAATGGATAAATCGTCTGCTCCGCAACATCGGAGAACCACCCGTATTGCTCGATACCACATTGGCTAACCTTTCATGTCGTGACATTCGTCAGTCGCTCAAGAATAGTGGTTATTTGGATGCCGAGGTTGAAATGTTACCTATTACTCACGGCAAGAAAGTTACGGCCAATTACATGTTACAGCCAGGCTTGGCCTATTTCGTCGGTAAGGTAAACTATCGCATTGATGATTCTCAGATTCGACAATTGCTGGCACTTGACGATACTGTTAACCAACAAATCCGCAGTGGTCAGCAGTTTAACGTGTCGCTGCTTGATCAAGAACGTAAGCGACTGACTCAGTTACTGACAGACAATGGCTACTTCCGTTTTCATAAAGACAATATCACTTTTATAGCGGATACATCATCCAGCTCGCAACATGTGGATGTCACTCTATGGTTGCGAAACTTCCGAAACATTCAGTTACGGGACACTCTGCACAGTCGGTATCGCGTAGCTTCTATCACCTATGAGAGCGGTAATCCTAAGGATAGTATCATCCACCTGCGTAAAGGAATTCTCGATGAATGTACTCATATGGATCCCGGTGATTATTATTCAGCTACAGCCTTACGCAATACTTACAATCACTTCGGCCGACTCGGAGCCGTTCGATATACGAACATTGCTTTTACCGAGAGGCTCGATACAGCTTTGCTTGACTGTACGATTCAGTTACAGAACCAGAAACCATCGACAATCAGCTTCCAGCCAGAGGGTACCAATACTGCAGGTGATCTCGGCGCTGCAGCCTCTTTAACGTATCAAAATCGCAACCTGTTTCGCGGTTCTGAGAATTTCAGTATTGAACTTCGTGGCGCTTACGAAGCTATTCGTGGACTTGAAGGTTACAGTAATCAAGACTTTGTGGAGTATAGTTTGGAGACACGTTTGCAATTTCCACGTTTTATTGTGCCTTTTTTGAATAAACAAGTACGCCGTAATGTCAATGCCACCAGTGAGGTGTCATTACTTTACGACCTACAGAATCGTCCAGAGTTTCATCGTCGTGTCGTTTCCACAACTTGGCGATATAAGTGGCAACCGCAGAACAAACGGCATCAGTATCAGCTTGATTTGCTCGATCTTAACTACGTTTTCATGCCTTGGATAAGCGAGACTTTCCGGTCGCTATATCTTGACGATGTTTCAAGTCGCAATGCAATTCTGCGTTACAACTATGAGGACCTGTTTATTACAAAGATTGGATTTGGCTATGGTTTCAATGATGGTCAGACGGCTCTGAAAACGAATCTCGAAACATCAGGCAATCTTCTCGGTCTCGGATCACAACTCTTTGGAGCCCAAAAGGACAGTCGCGGTCAGTATAATGTTTTTAACATAGCGTATGCTCAATATGTGAAGGCCGATATCGATTTGACACGCAGCCTGCAGCTAGACTATAACAACCAGCTCGTTTTTCATCTTGGTCTTGGTGTTGCTTACCCCTATGGCAATTCTTCGGTACTACCCTTTGAGAAACGATATTTCTCTGGAGGCGCCAATAGCGTGCGTGGATGGAGCGTACGCCGCTTGGGACCTGGCAAGTATAAGGGAAGAGACGGACGTATAGACTTTATTAACCAGACGGGCGATATGAAACTGGACTTAAATGCAGAGTATCGTACTCGTCTTTTCTGGAAGTTCGGTGGTGCGCTATTCGTTGATGCGGGTAACATCTGGACACTCCGACAATACAAAGAACAACCGGGAGGACAATTCTCGTTGAAGGAATTCCCAAGCCAGATTGCGGTTAGCTACGGCATGGGTTTGCGCATCAACTTCGACTATTTTATTGTACGTTTCGACCTTGGAATGAAAGCAATCAATCCTGCTTATGAAGAGGATGATTCCGAACACTACCCGTTGCTACATCCCCGGTTCAGTCGTGATTATGCTTTTCACTTCGCGGTAGGCCTTCCATTCTGACTATCCATTTTCCATTGCGAGCAAC
The DNA here is from genome assembly GCA_017632825.1 of Prevotella sp. Next base: position 16,259 of record JAGBQP010000005.1, read on the forward strand.
TACATTCAGTACGAACAATCCTTCCCGTTTGAACACTCCAGGTCGGCCAATGCTGTCGGTTGCCATGTAGTTTTCTACAGTTAACCATGCTTTGCAAGTCGAGTCGTTCACCATCTGGCAGTCTGTAAGTTCTACGCTGGCTTCCGTCTGTCGTGTGTTCAGTACGTCTATGTCTTCCTGTGTTATATTAGATGCTGCAAAACTAATCCACTTTGCTGACTCCGTTGTGGACAGTTCCAATGCCTGTTTGAAGTTATAGTTGAAGTAAGCTTCGGCAAAATAGGTGGCAGCCTGTCCAGCCTTCTCTGTCTGAGGCGTGCTGCCGTCAGAACAAGACGTCATAGAGACCACTACTGTCATGATGAGAGCATTTTTTTTCATAGTCGAAAATCTTAATAAAGTACAAAGGTAGTGATTTCCTTTGGTTATCCCGTCATTTTTTGTTACTTTTGCACAAAATTAACGACAAAATGCTTAGATTTATATCCTTTGGGAGCGGTAGCAGCGGTAATTGCTACTACTTGTTTACCGAAACGGATGGACTGATTATAGACATTGGAGTAGGCCTCAGAACACTGAAGAAACAGTTTACCGACTATGGTTTTAGTCTTAGTAAGGTTTGCTATGTGCTCATCACTCACGACCACGCTGACCACATCAAGTCGGTGGGCAGTATAAGTCATGAATACCACCTGCCAGTCTATGCTACTCAGCTCGTCCATCAAGGCATCGACCGCAACTATTGTGTCCAGCGAAAGCTTGACCCTTCTATGAAGAAGAAAATAGTAGCCGGTGAGTCTATTACACTTGGCTGCTTTCACATAACACCCTTCTCTGTTCCTCACGATGCCAGCGAAAATATCGGCTATATGATTGAGGCTGATGGGGTGAATTTCTGCCTAATTACCGATGCTGGTTGCGTCACCGATGAAATGAAGTCCTTTATCAGTCAGGCTGACTATCTTGTTATTGAGTCGAACCATGACGTTGAGATGCTAAAACAAGGTCCGTATCCTGCTTATCTCAAGACTCGTATTCTGAGTCCAAACGGCCACCTTAGTAACGCTGATTGTGCGCAAGCTATCGCCGAGAATATGACTGAACGCCTGAAGCACGTGTGGCTATGTCACCTCAGTGAGGAGAACAACCACCCAGAGCTGGCTAGAAAGACTGTTGAGACTGTTCTTCGTCAGTATGGTATCATTGCTGGCAAGGATTTCCAACTCGAAATATTGAAACGTAATGTTCCAATGGGCATTTTTAACTTAGAATGAAAGGTAGGCTACGACTTTTGAAAAATACTCCACGACTTTTAGAAAATACTCCATGAGTTTTGAAAAAATCTCATGGAGTATTTTTTGAAACTCATGGAGTATCAGAAACGGTGTATTATCTCTTTCATAATCTTAAAAAAGAGAATGGAGCGGGATACGGGAATCGAACCCGCCTCCCAGGCTTGGGAAGCCCGTGCACTACCGATGTGCTAATCCCGCTTGAATAAGATACTTGATTATTTGTTTTGAGCCGATACCCGGACTCGAACCGGGGACCCACGCATTACGAATGCGTTGCTCTACCAACTGAGCCATATCGGCAATCCTGAGACGGAAAGTACACCCGCAGGGGCTCGAACCCTGGACACCCTGATTAAGAGTCAGGTGCTCTACCAACTGAGCTACGGGTGCGACAATATTTCAAAAAACAAGGAGGAACTCTGACCTCCTTAGTACATCCGCAGGGGCTCGAACCCTGGACACCCTGATTAAGAGTCAGATGCTCTACCAACTGAGCTACGGGTGCAACGTTTTTCTTTTTTGCGGGTGCAAAGGTACTCACTTTATTTCATTCTACCAAACTTTTTCCCGATTTTCTTTCAAAAAAATGATTCAATCGGTTTTTATTGCTATCGACTAGCATGAAATCCCTCCAAATTCTCGTAACGCCGATTCATCATCTTGGTATAAACGCGGCGCAGCCACCAGGGGTGGGCAATAGTGACAAGCAGTCCGATTACTGTAATGATGATGTAGGCTGTCGTCTCTGGTAGGAGATAAAGTAGAATGCTGACCAATGCAATGGGACCGATGAAGCCGATGAGCTCGATGATGAGCTGACGACCGTTCTCAAAGTTTGCTTTTCCAGTTATTTTCTGTTGCAAAGGTAACGTCTGGTTATTGTAAATAGCCAATTGGAAGAGAACAAGGTAGAGCGGTCCGGTGCATAAAAACAGGTAGGCGAGCATCATATGCATCGTGAACTTACCAGTAAAAACGGCGGGCAGCAGTACAATGAATGGCACGATAAGAATCAGACAATGGAAATAATACTTAGCGCGCAGCAGCGACAGGATGTTCTCGCGGTGCGTCATCAACAGGTCAATATAGTTGCCCTCAGGACACATAACCTTAACGAGTGATGTTACACCATATAGGCCAAAACAGTAGAAACACCAGAAGTTGAAAGAGAAACGGCCATCGTAAGTAGGTGTGTAGGCTATCAGGGCACTGAAAACGGTTATGAGTAAAAGGCTTGACCAGAAACGGGCACGCATGACTTTGTTTCGCATCACGCTCTTGACTTCAAGTTTCAGGTACTCGCCAGACTCGCCGAAACGGTTTAGAAAAGCGAATTCACTTACGTGCTTGACGGTTGTCTTCTCGACCTTTGATATTTCCTCATAAATGAAACGGAACTGTAATTTGCGATTGAGCACAACAAGCAGCGCCGTGATGACAAGGAAGAGCAAAAGGACGGGTAGGGTTGCACCGTACTCGGCATAGACATCGAGTATGTCGGGCGACCAGATGAGCAAAGGGAGCCAAGGAAGGGCCAGAATGACAATGACTACGAACCACCACAGCAGGTTACGGTTCAGCAGGGTGCGCATGCAGAGATAAAACTGGCTGTTCATCATGATGGCAACAAGGCCAATGACCACGACCAGCAGCGTAGAACCCAGACTGAAGCCGCCAGACCATGCTATAATGGAGTAGGGTAGAAACAAGGCGAGCCACAAGAAATTGTAAATGCTGGTGAGTGACGTTAGCAGGAAGTTCTCAATAACGATGTACTTCGAGATAGGTTGCAGAATGTAGGGCTTAATGAGCATAAGCGGTGTCTGCTGTACCATGAAGCGCAGAAAGAAGTCGATAGTCAGGATGACAGGCAACAAGGCCACGAGAAAACCTGCACCTTCGGTCTTGGCGATGAGACCCATCATTACGCCGAAGAAAATGAGATAGCCAATAAACATCAGACCGCCAATGGCTGTTAAGACTTTGGCGATGACACTCTGTTCGAAGGCGGGGCTACGACGGTCTCCCAGTCGTAGGTTTTTCCTGATAAGACGGAACAGTTGTAGGCGGTTCATCGCAAATCAATTACTTCTGCCGTAGGAAAGTCCTTGGCGTTAAAACGGAAATAGGCATCGGGCAGCGACTCTTGCTTCAGATTGGAAACATCGAAGGTTGTCCACTTTTTGCCCTGAAGCATCTTGACTTGAGTTGGGGTATTGGTCTTACTATCGACTGAAACAAATAGCTCTTGTACTTTTTTCGCTTTGGAATCAGCTGTTAGGTGAATGATGTAGAGGCCACCGTCCTTACGCATAGTACTCTTGTAGCCCTTTTTGTACATATTGATAAAGTTGTAGGGATTGAGCGACTGCAGTTCGCTGTCCTTGGGGTTGCTAACGTTAACCTCGTCATTGCGCGACATATATGTCCACTGGGTTTTGCCATCGAACCACACCTTAGTGTGCTGGGTTGTGGCTACAAATTTATTACCTTTAACTGCGATGGTGCCGCTGATAGTTCCCTGGGGGGTACTGGCTTTAAAATTGGCCATGACACCACTTTTAGCCGTTAGTTTCTGTGCGGCCTTGTCTAAAATTTGTGTAGCTGTCTGTGCGTAACCTGTAGCTGATGCAAGCAGGAGTGTCATTGCAAAAACAATCTTTTTCATTTCTTGTATCTGTGATTAATTAGTATTTATCTGTTTCTTTTGTATTCGAGACTTAGCGGTTTCTGAAAGTGCTGAGCAGGTTGTCGAGACTCAACTCGTCCTGGATAAGCACATCGCGAGGCTTGGAACCGTGTGCCTGTCCGACGATACCAGCCTTCTCTAATTGATCCATCAGTCTGCCGGCACGGTTGTAGCCGATAGCATATTTGCGCTGGATGAGCGATGTGGAGCCACTCTGTGACGTAACGATGAGACGTGCGGCATCTTCAAACAACGGGTCTATGTGTTGAACATCAAACTCACCGCTTCCACTGCCGCCATCAAGACTGTCGTCTGTTAACGGCTCTGGGAGTTCGTAGGTGCAGGAATAACCCTGTTGCTGGGAGATGAATTTATTGATGGCGGCCACCTCTGGAGTATCGACGAAAGCACACTGTACACGAATGGGGTCATTACCTTGCAGGAAAAGCATGTCACCACGACCAATCAGTTGGTTAGCACCCATACGATCAAGAATAGTCTTTGAGTCTATGCCTTGCGAGACCTTGAAGGCGATGCGTGCAGGGAAATTGGCTTTGATAGTACCGGTGATGATGTTGGTTGTGGGGCGCTGTGTGGCAATAATCATGTGGATGCCGACGGCACGTGCCTTCTGGGCGATACGAGCAATAGGAAGCTCTATCTCTTTACCGGCGGTCATGATGAGGTCGCCATACTCATCGATTACAACGACGATATAGGGCATGTAGCGATGACCGTTTTCGGGATTAAGGCGGCGCTCAATGAATTTTTTGTTGTAATCCTTGATATTACGTTCGCCAGCCGCCATCAACAGCTCATAGCGAGCGTCCATTTCTACACAGAGTGACTGCAACGTACGTACAACCTTTGATGTATCGGTAATGATGGGTGACGCATCGTCATCAGGCACTTTTGCCAGGAAGTGCTTGTCGATGTTCGAATAAATGGAAAACTCTACCATTTTGGGATCAACGAGCACAATCTTCATCTCTGCAGGATGCTTCTTATATAATAAAGAGGTGAGAATGGCATTTAGACCTACGGACTTACCCTGTCCTGTTGCGCCTGCAACAAGTAGATGAGGCATTTTGGCGAGGTCGAACATAAAGACCTCGTTGGTAATCGTCTTACCCATTGCGCAGGGCAATTCCATCTTCGACTCCTGGAACTTTTTGGAGTTCAGTATTGATTCCATCGAGACAATGGACGGTTTGGCGTTAGGTACCTCAATGCCGATGGTGCCTTTGCCAGGAATAGGTGCGATGATACGGATTCCGAGAGCCGAGAGACTCAGGGCAATGTCGTCTTCAAGATTACGAATCTTAGAAATTCGAACACCTTGTGCCGGTGTAATCTCATATAGAGTGATGGTGGGGCCAACGGTAGCCTTAATACTGCTAATCTCGACACCGAAATTACGCAAGACGTCAACAATGCGGTTCTTATTGGCCGTCTGCTCGGCCATGTCGATATATGGTTTACCGTCATCGTCATACTCTTTTAGGAGGTCGAGCGTAGGGTAGTGATAGTTTTCCAAATCACGCTTTGGGTCATAAGGCTCTAACTCTTGGTCTCCTACTATAACAAGGTTCTTGCCCTCTGCAGTTTCTTCCTTTTGACCTGCCTCTATAGTCATGCCAACTTGGCTGGCAATGTCGCTTTCAGGTGTTGCACTTTGAACAGACTGAATGGTGGTGGAACGTTGAGGTGTTGTCTGTTCGTCTATGGGGAACTCTATTTCTTCCGTCTGTGGATCGTCATAAACTTTAGGATCCTCCTGCTGTCCAAGGTTGTAGGTGCCCTGTGGTTCTTCGTCACCAGAGGTGTTGGTAATCTGGAACGGTACCTTTCGCAATAGCGACATGGGGTTCAATAGTTTGCGGATAAAGTAGATAGTCTCAGCACTCAAGTAGGTGAGAAAAGCTATAGCTACTAGTGCCAGAACGGCTGTCAGTCCGGGGGCACCAACAAAACCCTCTATTTGCTGGCAGATAAACAGACCGTGGTCGCCACCGGGGTTGAAATGACTATCGATGAATAGGGGTGACAGAAACTTGGCAAACGTAATAGAGGCCCATAACATCAGAATCATCAGTGACATGAACCATTTCAGTAGTTTGGTTTTGTAGACGCGCATTAACCGTAAACCGCCGAGTATCATGAACACCGGTATAAAGAAAGCAGCCAAACCGAAACAGTCTTTTACGAAGAAAGACGCTGTAAAAGCACCGATAGAACCGCAGGAATTCGCGAACTCATGATGCTGATTCTGAAATTCGCCAGAACGTATTTCTTCAATCATGCTCTGGTCGGCAGCGCCTGTCGAAAAGAACGATAGAAATGCCAGTATAAAATAAATAGCAATAATGATGGTGAGCAAGCCAAGGAAAAAATTGACACGCTCGTTGTGGAAAATATGGTTGATGCCTAAAGCCTCCGTAAAGGAGTGTGCAGTTTGCTCTGTTTTTTTTCTTTTCTTTGCCATTTGTCTTAGACTTTCGATATTTCTGTGCAAAATTAGCGGAAAAAGTTTAGAATCTACCATAAATACCGATTTTTTTTGTAATTTTGCACTCCGTAAACGATTCGACAGATGAAAAAAACTTTGTACGACAAGTATGACAAGTCTAAAATAGCCGCGTTGCCGCCAATTCTCTTTGATGGTCGCATAGAGGTGGTTGTGTCGGCATCGGAGGCTGAGCGTGCTGTTCGCTTTCTGCTTTCCCAAGATATTCTTGGTATTGACACCGAGACAAGGCCGTCTTTCAGACGTGGTGACGTACATCGTGTGTCATTGCTGCAGGTCTCAACACATGATATATGCTTTCTTTTTCGGTTGAATCACACGGGGCTAACCCCTGATATTGTTCGACTGTTAGAGGATACAACGGTGCCAAAGATCGGGTTGTCCCTGTCGGACGATATAAATGCCCTGCACAAGCTGGGAGACTTTACCCCTGGATTATTCATAGATTTACAGAATCATGTACGTGAATTGGGTGTTGAAGATTTGAGCCTGCAGAAATTATACGCTAACTTTTTTGGACGAAAAATAAGTAAACGCCAACAGCTTAGTAATTGGGAAAGAGACGTACTTGATGACAAACAGAAGGGGTATGCGGCAACCGATGCTTGGGCGTGCATTGTTCTGTATGAAGAATTGCAGCGTTTAAAGACAACAGGCGACTTCATACTCATGAAGACTCTTAATGTGGAGTCAAACGTCAAATAATAGAGAATGATGACTTATAAGACTATACAATTAAAGCGTGGCAAGGAGGAAAGTCTCCGCCGTTTTCACCCGTGGGTTTTCTCGGGGGCCATTCATCGAATTGAAAATGGTATCGAGGAGGGAGATATCGTGCGGGTTGTTAATGAAAAGAACGATTTCATCGCTGTCGGTCATTTTCAACAAGGATCCATTGCGGTTCGTGTACTTTCTTTTCACGACGTTTCCATCGATGATGCGTTCTGGCATTCTCGATTGTCATCGGCATTCGAAATGCGCCGTTCCATCGGATTGGCCGATGTAGAAATGCAGAATGCCTATCGTCTTATACATGGTGAGGGCGATAATTTACCAGGTTTGATTGTCGATGTTTACAACAAAACCGCGGTTATGCAGGCTCATAGTATAGGTATGCACCTGCAAAGACATGCTATTGCCAAACAATTGATGACAGTAATGGGAGGACGCATAGAGAATGTCTATTATAAGAGTGAGACGACGTTGCCATTTATGGAACCCGAAAATGGTTTCCTTTACGGTGGCAGCGATGATAATATAGCAATAGAGAATGGATTACGCTTCTATGTAGATTGGCTGCGCGGACAGAAAACGGGCTTCTTTGTTGATCAACGAGAGAATAGAGCGCTGCTTGAACAATATGCACGTAACAAGCGTGTTCTCAATATGTTCTGTTATACTGGTGGTTTCTCGTTTTATGCCATGAGAGGTGGGGCTAAGCTCGTTCATAGTGTTGATTCTAGTGCCAAGGCAATTGAATTGACCAACCGAAATGTTGAACTGAATTTTCCTGGCGACAAGCGACATGAAGCTTTTTGTGAAGATGCTTTTAAGTTTCTTGATAACATGGGTGAATACGATCTCGTCGTTCTCGACCCACCTGCTTTTGCCAAGCATCGTGCTGCTTTACATAATGCATTGAAAGGTTATACGCGATTGAATCAGAAGGCCATGGAGAAAATGCCAAAGGGTAGTCTTCTTTTCACGTTCAGCTGTTCGCAAGTGGTAACAAAAGAGCATTTCCGTAATGCCGTTTTTACTGCTGCCGCCTTGGCGAAGCGTAAAGTGCGCATTCTGCACCAATTGCATCAGCCAGCCGATCACCCTGTGAATATCTATCATCCAGAAGGTGAATATCTTAAAGGCTTGGTTCTGTATGTTGAGTGAGTATTGAATGAATGAAGCGAAATTGAGTTGCCATTTCATCATCTTAGGTTCTTTTCAAGTCTGATAGAGATGCTTGATAATAAATGAATAGTAAAGGAGAATGAAAATGAAACGGCGCGTAGAACAATTTATCAAGCAACACCATCTGTTGAATCCAGATGATTTGCATTTGGTGGCTGTCAGTGGTGGTGCCGATAGCGTTGCATTACTGCTTTTAATGTTACAGTTGGACTACCGCATAGAAGCTGTTCATTGTAATTTCCAATTGCGCGGTGACGAAAGCATTCGTGACGAGCAGTTTGTGAAAAAACTCTGTAAGAACCATGATGTTCCACTTCATTTAATTCATTTTGACACAAAGGCTTACGCTAGCATTCATCAAGTAAGCATTGAGATGGCTGCGCGTGAATTACGTTATCGTTATTTTGAACAACTCCGACAAGATATTGGGGCGGCCGACATCTGTGTAGCTCATCACCGCGATGATGCTGTAGAGACGCTTATTATGAATCTGCTTCGTGGCACAGGTGTCCATGGACTTATAGGTATCCGTCCGTGCAATGGTCATGTCGTCAGACCTTTGTTGGATGTGGGTCGTGAAGAGATTTTAGAATTCCTAGATTCCATTGGCCAGAAATATGTTACAGACTCATCTAATCTTGTCAATGATGTAGTCCGAAATAAAATACGTCTTGATATACTTCCACAATTGCGTAGTATAAACCCGAGATTCTCAGAAAACATTTATCGCACAGCACGTCGTATGGCAGACGTTGAACGTGTATTTAATGTAGCGATGGAATCTGCCAAAAAACGTGTTTGTTTGCAGGGAGTCGTCTCTGCTGAAAGTGGAGGGACTATTGATTTGCTGGCTCTTCAGCAGGAGATAGCACCAGAATATGTCTTATTTGAACTGCTTTCACCTTTAGGTTTCTCGCCAGACACTATCGAACAGATAGCTAATTGCATTCATGCTCAGTCTGGTCGTCGTTTCCTGTCTGAGAAATTCGAATTAGTGACCGATCGTCAGCAATTACTTGTTCTGCCTCGTTTACCTCAACTGCCCCAATTACGCGTTCCAGAACCAGGTGTTTATGTTTATGGAGATAAGAAGCTGCATGTCGAACTAACTAGTGAAGTCAAGGTGAGTCGTCATCAGACTATAGCAACACTTGATGCTGCTCTTGTTGTTTTCCCTTTGACGCTGCGTCCTGTTAAAGAAGGCGACCGCTTTGTCCCCTTTGGTATGACGGGCAGCAAACTTATTAGTGATTATCTTACAGACTTGAAAGTGAATCTCTTTGAGAAACGTCGCCAGCTCGTAATTACTGATAATAAAGAAACGATTGTCTGGCTTGTTGGACACCGTACAGACAATCGCTTCAGAGTTTCGGAGAACACAACCTCCATGTTGAAAATCTCTTTAGTGTAATTATTTCTCGCCTTGATGAATCATCGAACTTAGCTTTGGCTTAGGACGATGTTTAATCTTGAGTAACCATTTGGCTTTGCGAGCCTCGTACTCTTGTTGATGTTTTTCCAAATAGCCGTCAGCCATATTTACTTGTTGTCCTTAAAATGACCGTAGATGATTTTTAGGGAGATAGGGTCTTTGGCATTGGCACTACCACCAACCAAACGAGTACTATTGATGCTCAAGTCATGCTCAATGCTAATAGTAATTGTATTGCTGATGTTATAGGCTGACGTTGTGGTGACCTGATCAAGATGCACTGGAATAAGTAGCATCTTGTTCCAATCCGGATGCTTTACAACCCATGAAGGGTCTTTTTTAGTTCCTTCTGCTTTAAGCTGTGACAAATGAGTTATAAGAGTCGAGAGATTGGGGAATGAGTAAGCATTCTGACTTGATGCATAACTAGTCGTGAATGATGTTATGTTGTCAGCTAAAGACTTCTCTTTAAAGAAATTATCCACACTATCCTTACATATCAACAGTACGTTCTGTGGAATCGTCAGTGCTGTATTGTTATGCGTGTCATTGTTGATACGCTGAAAAGAAATACTAGCAGCAAGGAGAGAGTCTTTTGAACGGTTCTGCATAATCTCATCAATAGGCAAGGTTACTTCTGTAAAAAGCCCTGCCGGTGATTTCAGATATGTACAAGAGTTATCTTGGGCAAGTTCATTTAGTTTGTCTTGCTCATTAGTAATGCGGATAGTCTGCAGAACTTCTTGTGTGCCTGCCAGTGTTGCTGTGGTATTATAGACGGAATCTTCGCTGATTGCACTATAATGAATCTGAACACCGGTATATGGTACTTTCCCATGAAAACCTACACCGTCTGTAATCTCAAAAAAGAATCCTGGACATACGTTCTTTATAAAAACATCAGAATTTTGGAAATATTCAGGATGGCGGAAATACTGTTGCAAAATGTATGTGCCATAGTTTTTATAGGTATGTCCGTTCTTGTCTGTGTAGGTTTTATTCAGTGGGATTGTAATGTGCCTGAAATAGCTGTTTTCAGATTGTTCTTTAATGCTACTAATCATATCTGCCCACGTGAACATCTTTGTATATAGCAGACCGTTATTTCTCAAATAGCCTTTTTCGTCTGGGTTAAAGTTGGAATAGTATTCTTGTTCTTCCTCAACGGGAGTCTCAAGTTCCGTCACTTTCATCTTCATAGCGGCCAAGGAGTCGCAGAAAGATGAAGCATCTCCTAAATAGATAACTAATTCACATGAGTCGGCTACTACTTGTCCATTTTCCTTGCTGACAATACTATCTTCATCGGCAAGTGAGAATGTCTCAAGAATGTGATATTGTGACATGAAGTCAGTTGTAATATAGGCTCCGGTTTCGGGGTCCTTTATACGACCAAAGTAACAGTCACTAGTACGTGCTATAACAGAATCAATGGTAATAGTACGTGTTGTAACGTTAAATGTGGCAGTTGTCACGTCAAGTTTGTCTTCCTCGCTTGTCAGTGAGGACCCGATGACTAAATCGTCGTTATTGCATGCAGAAAAAGCCATGGTAACCACGGCCAATCCTGAAAGGAGTCTATTGCGAATCATTGTATTCTTTGAAAACTAATCTTCTGTATCTGGGCAAATCTGATCATAAAATGCTTCGTAGGCATCAGCAAAATCCTCTCCGCAATAATTGAGGATAGGTATATGCTTGTCCTTAGCATATTGTAGCAAGGAAGAATTGGATTCTTTCTTTGCTTGAATGATACCGTCGCTAAAGTCGATGGCAAGTTTAGTCAGCTCATCGAAATCAAAAATATCCTTATAGTTGGCAAGAACTTCAGCGTTGGCATCACGGAACTCTACACCCTGTTTGAAATCCTTTCCCAAGTCCTTTGTTAGGCTATTATCAAACAACGAAGTAATGACCTTCGTGTTTGCGAATGATGGTTCATCATGATAAGCGGTCTTGATGTAAAGAGGTACAACAGCACTCATCCAACCCTGACAATGAATAACGTCAGGTACCCAACGTAATTTCTTTACAGTTTCCAATACTCCACGAGCAAAGAAAATCGCACGTTCACCGTTGTCGGCATAGTCTTCTCCGTTTTCATCGGTAATCATGCGACGCTTCGTGAAATAGTCGTCATTATCTATAAAATAAACTTGTACACGCGTGTTGACAATTGATGCCACCTTAATTATCAAAGGGTGGTCAGTGTCATTGATAATGAGGTTCATGCCCGAAAGTCGAATCACTTCATGCAACTGTCCGCGACGTTCATTGATGGTACCCCATTTGGGCATGAACGTACGAATCTCATAACCTTTCTCTTGAATTGCTTGAGGAAGAGCCTTGCCCATCAGTGACAAGTCGGTATCAGGGACGTATGGAGTAATCTCCTGATTAATGAACAGAATTTTCTTCTTAGCCATCTTTTATGAATTAATTCTCTGCAAAGGTACGATAAAAAGTCAAGAATAAAGAATCATGAATGAATAATTTGACGATAAAAGTGCATTTTTTAGGCTTTTTTTTCCATATTTCGCAAAAATGTTGTTCCTTTGCAGTACAAAAACGACTAAATAATGAAAAAGAACTATCCACTATTACTATTTTTACTGCTTTTTACTTCTGTTGCTACAACATGGGCAGTCAGCCGTCATAGTATTGACTTGAATTTCGGATGGCGTTTTCACTTGGGAAATGTTGATGGAGCCGAATTGCCTACTCTTAATGACCAATCGTGGCGAGTAATTGATTTACCGCATGATTTCCAGATTGAACAACCATGGGAGGCTCCTGTTGTTGGTGAGGAAGTAGACATTAACGATCCGGCAGCCAATATAGTGAGTCGTCTTTCGAGTCGTGGTTTCAAAGAAATGGGAACGGGCTGGTATCGATTACATTTTACACCTGCCGATTCTTTGCGAGGCCACAGACTTCTTCTTGATTTTGGCGGTATTATGTATGTGGGTGATGTCTATTTGAATGGAGAGCGTATAGGTGGTACGGATTATGGCTATTTGGGGTTCCAGATAGATGTTACTGATAAGCTGCGCTTTGGAAAGGATAATGTGATAGCCGTGATGGCTGATACCCGTGAGCCGCTTAACTCTCGTTGGTATACTGGTGGCGGTCTTTTCCGTATGGTTAAATTGGTGGTGACGGACCGTAATATCTATGCAGAACGTCATCCACTATATATCACTACTCGTGAGAATCGTTTCGTAACCGTTGGTGTCGAGTTTACCAACCGTACTCGAACCAAGGATGTGGATGTGAGGCTTCAGGTGTTTTCACCGGCTGGTAAGTTGGTCACTGAGACAACAGCTAAGGCAACACGTATTACAGCTTCTCGTACGCAAGAGTATCAATTGCCAGAATTAGAGATTCCCTCTCCTCAGCTATGGGATACGGAGCATCCTAATCTATATACAGCGGTTGTGAGCTTACTTCGTGCTGATGGTACAGTTGCTGACGAGGTAAGTTCTAAATTTGGAATCCGTACCATCGAGATGGCTCCTGGCTACGGTTTGAAACTCAACGGAAAGAAGGTGTTGCTGAAGGGCATTGCAAACCATCATTCATTAGGAGCACTTGGTTCTGCAGCCTATCCTAGGGCCATTGAGAAGCGTCTGAAGTTGCTGAAGCAATTTGGCGTTAATCATATACGTACATCGCATAACCCTTATAGCCAGGAATTCATAGAGCTTTGTGATCAATATGGTATTCTTGTGGTCGATGAGCTCTATGACAAGTGGACAAGTCAACATACAGGTGGACGCATTCCTTTTGAGAATCATTGGCAGTCAGATATACCTGAGTGGATAAAGCGTGACCGAAATTCTCCATCAGTGATATTGTGGAGTCTCGGCAATGAGTTACAGCAGGATCCCAATCAGCCATTCAACGATTTTGGTGTGACAATGTATCGACTGATGCATACACTTGTTGAACGTTTTGATTCCACGCGAAAAGTGACGGTAGCCATGCATCCCCGCTATCGTAATTGGGAGACCGATTCATTACCCTGCGATTTGGCGATGATTACAGATATACAGGCCTACAATTATCGTTATATGTATTTCCCTGGTGATGGCCGCCGATTCCCCTGGATGACATTCTATCAAAGTGAAGCGTCAGTTGCCGCTATGGGACAGAACTACTTTGAAATGGATCTTAATAAGGTTATGGGTCTTGCTTACTGGGGAGCCATTGATTATCTTGGTGAAAGTCAGGGATGGCCAGCCAAAGGTTGGACCCAGGGCGTGTTCGATATCTCCTTGCACCCCAAACCTAAAGCATATTATTTGAAAAGTTTCTTCTGCCCCGACGAACCATTAGTCCACATTGGGATTATTGACAGACGTGGAAGCCAGCCTTGGAATGGCATTCAAACGGGTAACGACAGTATGAGTGACCATTGGAATAGGTTAGAAGGTCAGAAGCTTTCGCTTATTACCTTTACGAATGGAGAAGAAGTGGAACTTATTCAGAATGGAAAAAGTCTTGGTAAGAAGCAAAATGACATTAAAGACCCTCAAAACCGGAATCAAATAAGATGGAGCAACATCACATTCATACCTGGCTATCTCGAAGCCGTTGCACGTATAGGCGGTAAGGTAGTGGCGCGTCATCGAATTGAGACGGCAGGATCACCCAAAGGTCTTGTAGCTAAAGCCGATAATAATGCATGGAAGGCCGACGGCATGGATTTGCAACATGTTGAAATAAGTCTTGTTGACGCAAAAGGACGCTGTCTCCAGAAAGCTGTTGACGAATTAAAGTTCGATGTAGAGGGTGATGCACGCATTGTGGGCGTTATCAATGGCGATATTCGCTCCGAAGAGTTGTCTGTGGGTAATCATCGTCGTCTGTTTAATGGCACGTGTACAGTTATTCTTCGCGCCGGACGCACTCCAAGTAAGGTGGTGCTGAATGTTACATCAGAGAAACTGAAACCGATTAAAGTAAAACTGCAGACCTTGTAAGGCCTGCAGTTTTATTTAGCACTTTATACCAGCGTGTGATTGTCAAGATAAGCTTGTACCTGTTCTTTGTAATTGTCTGAGATGGGAATAAATAAGTCACCAAAGACAATTCTAAAACGATCGATAGTTGTTATCTCTGGCATGTGAACAATCCATGAACGATGCACGCGTAAGAATTCTGGCTGAGGAAGATTTTCTTCCAGTTTTTTCATGCTCATCAATGACATTATTTTCTCTCCAGAACGCAGATAAATACGAACATAGTCTTTCAGACCTTCAATAAAGATAATGTCGTCTAAACTGACACGAATCAGTTTGTAGTCGCTCTTTACAAACATAAAGCGATCTTCTTTGTGCAGGTTCTGTTTATTTTGTGACGAGAACCATTCCAGAGCTTTGTCAGTTGACATCAGAAAATCCTGATAGGAAATAGGCTTGAGCAAATAGTCGAGTGCATTAACCTTATAACCTTCTATAGCATACTGATTAAAGGCCGTTGTAAAAATGATTCTTGTGTCTTTTGGGAGAATCTTTGCAAACTCGACCCCGCTGAGTTCGGGCATCTGAATGTCAAGAAACAACAGTTGAACAGGATTGTCACGCAAATCTCTCATTGCAGTAATAGCGCTATTATAAGTGCCTTTTAGCATGAGATATGGAGTTTTCTTAACATAGCTTTCGAGCAGGCTGGCTGCCAAAGGCTCGTCGTCAATAATTGAACATGTGATTGTCATAATTGTATTGTTATTGTAGATTGATATTCTTTGTTGTCATCACTTATTGTCTTTATCCATTGATAACGTCCAGGATAGGCTAAATCAAGTCGTCGTTGAACCTGCTTAAGACCAATACCGTGTCCGCTATGATCCTCCGATGTTTTCGGATGATTTGAGTTGACAAGTTTGAAGACTATCTGTTGATAAGTAGCATTTAATGTAATATGTATATAACTTGGTCCTGTTGGGCATATACCATGCTTGAAAGCATTCTCAATAAGTGAGATGAACAGAAGTGGTGCTATCTTAATGTCAGGTGATTCGTATTTCACGTCGAATCTGACATCGACCGTATTGGTCAAACGTATTTTCATTAAGTTTACATAGTTATCGAGAAACTGTACCTCTTCGCGAATAGAGACATTAGTTTCCTGATTGTCGTATAGCATGTGACGTAACAACCTGCTGAGTTGCATAATAGCTTCTTGAGCACGTACCGAGTCAAACGCTGTTAGTGCATAAATGTTGTTGAGCGTGTTTAGCAGGAAATGTGGATTTATCTGTGAACGCAGATTGTACAATTCTGCCTTGGCTCGTGCGGCTTCAGACTCTTTTAGCTTCTGGTCTGCAGTGACCCATCGGCGTGCCAATGCCAAAGATGTTGCACCTACAGCAAATACAGCAAAATTCAGTGTGTCCAGAATGATATATGAGATTGTTGCGAGTGTTTCTGTGCTGGGTTGATATGTAGGCACATAAAGTGTGTTGATATAATCCATCCAGTAGTGAATGAATATACCAAGTGTGGAAAGCAGTACAATATTGATTAGAAAATCATATCTGTGTTTTCCGGAAACGAAGAATTTGGGTGCCAGCACCAAATAATTGAGATAGAAGACCAACATCACTATCAGTGGCTGCACACAAGCCAGCAGATAGTGAATGACGCTGAAAGACGTTCCTCGCCAGAAGGTGAGTGGCCACAAGAACAAGAATGCCCAGAAGGTAAGGTGGCACATGCCAGCTAAATGTTTATTCATGTCGAATTGCTTCTATAGGATCCATGTTTGCGGCTTTCTGTGCTGGAATGTAGCCAAAAAGAACGCCGATGAACACACACACCAGGAATGAGACGTAGATGCTCCATAAAGGCACACTGCTGGGCATTCCAAATGCAGGTACAATGAAGTCACTGGCCGAGCAACCCACAAGAATACCTAACAGTCCACCAGTCAGCGATATGAGTACAGATTCAATCAGAAACTGTAACGATATGACAGGCCCAGTGGCGCCGACCGCCATTCGCAGGCCTATTTCCTTGGTTCGTTCTGTTACGGATACCAACATGATGTTCATGATGCCGATACCAGCAACAAGCAGTGAGAATGCAGCAGCTACAACGAGAATGATGGTTACTGTGTCCATCGTCGATGACATGGTTTGCATCATCTCTGCCTGCGAGCGGATTGTAAAGTCGTCAACCGCCTCGCCCTTTAGTTTGTGATTGTCACGAAGCATCTGTGTCAGCTCTTCAATAGCGGCGTCACTTAGTTCTTCTGTGATAGCAGAGCATATAATAGACGAAAACCACGTTTGAGCAGCTATACGTTTCATGACCGTTGTGTAGGGAGCAATAATCACGTTGTCCTGGTCCATACCCCAGTTGTTATAGCCCTTCGATTTTAACACGCCAATAACACGCATGGGGATGCTCTTGAAACGAATGGTTTTTCCAATGGGGTCAGTCGTGCCGAATAGTTCCTTGACAACTGTTGCACCTATCAGACACACTTTCGATGCCTTTTTGATATCTTCCTCAGTGTAGCATTCACCCTCGTCAATAGTCCACTGTCGTATGTCGATATATTCAATAGACTCACCGTACATAGATGATGTCGTATTGTTGTTTCCATAGATAGCCTGACCACTGGCAGTGACTTCTGGCGACACTTTCGTGACAAATTTCTTTTCGCGTATAATGCGTTCATAGTCTGCCATCTTCAGTGTCTGCATAGCTGACGGGTCTTGGCGGACACCGCCGCGCATGTCTGCCCCCGGACGAATAGTCAGCAGATTCGTACCCATCGTTGACAGTTCCTTACGGATACTCTCCTTGGAACCCTGACCGATGGCCATCATAATGATGACAGCTGCTACGCCGATGATGATACCCAGCATCGATAGAAAGGAGCGCATCTTATTATTCGCGACAGCTTTTATGCTTACTTTGAATAGATTCAGTATGTTCATGACGTTATAACGTTATTGCGTCGATGTTAATCGTCTTGTGGTACAGGTAGTGCAGCCAGTGCTTCGGCAGCCGATTTGATATTCTTGTTGATTGTATCTTCGCGAATCTTACCGTCGCGCAGATTGATGTTACGTGAGGCATATTCCGCTATCTCCGGGTTGTGAGTCACAAAGATTATGGTGTGGCCCTGGCGGTATAGCTCCTGAAACAGAACTAACATTTCGAAGGATGTTCTTGTGTCAAGGTTGCCCGTTGCCTCATCGGCTAACAACACAGCAGGATCGTTGACCAGTGCGCGGGCGATGGCAACACGCTGCATCTGTCCGCCTGACATCTGGTTTGACTTGTGGTCCATACGGTCAGCCAGACCCACTGCCTCGAGAGCCTTGATGGCACGTTCGCGACGTTCCTGTGCAGACACTTCCGAGTTATACATCAGCGGCAATTCTACATTTTCCAATGCCGTGGTCTTTGCCAGCAGATTATAGTTTTGGAACACAAAACCGATTTTCCGATTTCGCAGATGCGCACGTTGCGTCTTAGACATGGTGCGGACACTGATACCATCAAGGTAATACTCTCCACTGGTTGGTGTGTCGAGACATCCCAGCTGATTCAGTAGTGTAGACTTGCCTGAGCCAGAAGTGCCCTGAATGGTGACGAACTCGCCCTCATATATTTTGAACGAGACGCCACGCAAAGCTTTCACCGTCTCCGAACCAACTTGGAAATAGCGTTTGACATTCTGGAGCTCTATAACAACCTTTCTATTATCTTCCATTTCGTATTATTCGTCAGACATCCTACATAAATCCATCTTATCGCCTCGGTGCCTGCTGACCACCTGCACCTGGTGCGCCTTGTGGTCTGCCGCCGTTAGCACCTTGCTGTCTGTTCCTGTTTCGCGGACCAGGCATGAAGGGATTTGATGTCTGAGGACCAGCTTCCTCTGTAGGACCGCTTATGTTGAAGTCCGACAGAACCTCAGTGCCTTCAGCAATACCGCTTACGATTTCTGTCAGCAAACCGTTGCTGGTGCCAATCTCAACAGCATGTGCCTTGAAGGTGTTGCCCTCCAGTGTCCAAACCTTTGTCTTTGCCTCAACATCTTCAATGGTCTGGTCTTCCTGCAGGAAAGCTTCAGTTGGCATGAAACGCAGCGCTTTTGAAGGAACTGCCAGCACGTCATTCTTCTCCATCGTATAGATAGTGACATTTGCAGTCAGGCCAGGTTTCAGCTTCAGGTCATTGTTGGGAGCAGATATCACCACCTCGTATGTTACCACATTACTCTCTGTGGTAGCTTGTTGGCGAACCTGTGTAACAGCACCCTCGAACTTGTCTTCAGGGTAGGCATCGACGGTGAACGTCACGCGCTGGCCTTCCTTGACGCCACCGATGTCGGCTTCGTCGATGTCGGCAATCACACGCATGTCCGTCAAATCCTGTGCGATGGTGAAAAGTTCTGGCGTGTTGAACGAAGCGGCCACCGTCTGGCCTTCCTCTACAGCCTTTGACAGAACCACACCGTCAATAGGGCTGGTAATGGTAGCATAGCCAAGGTTAGTCTGGGCCTTGCGTACACTCTCCCGCGAGGTGTTCACCTGTTCCTTCGCTTTCTGGTATGACAGCAGCGCGCTCTCATATTCGTCAGCCGAGACAAGCCCTTTGTCGTAGAGAGTCTTATACCTATTATAATTAGCCTGCTCATAGGTTACGGAACTCTGGGCACTTGCCAGGTTTGCACGAGCAGTATTCAGTTCGCTGATAAGGTTTGTCTTGTCGAGTTCTGCAATAACCTGTCCTTTCTTGACGACAGAATTGTAGTCCACATACAACTTCGAAACGATACCCGATACCTGTGTACCAACCGTCACGCTTGTTACAGGTTCAATAGTACCAGTCGCTGTGATGGTTGTCTGTATGTTCAGACGTTCCACTTTGGCCGTATCGAAACTAACGGTCTGCTCTTTCTTGCCATCTGACAGCAGATAGATAGCAATGGCTATCAAGGCAACCACGCCTATGATAATCCAAATAGTCTTTTTCTTCATATTGCAGTTTTTTCAATTATCATTTTTTAATCAGGTAAGATGCATCGCTATAAAAACGTAGCAATTGCTGGTTTAGAATCGTTAAGTACTTCGATTGCAGCAGATTCTGTTGCGATGTCAGCAGACGGTCCTTTCCCGTCATCAGTTCAACGATATTCTTCAGTCCCAGCGAGAACTGTTCCTGTAGCAGGTCGTACGACTGCTGTTCGCTCTCAACCGTTGTCTTGGCAGCACGGAATTTCTGTTGGTTTGTTTGGGCATCAAGCCAATAGCCTTCTATCGTCTGGTACAGCTGTTTCTGTTTGTCCTGCAGGTCGAGTAGGGCCTGTTCCTTCTGCAGACGGGCTTTTGTAATGTTTGTTTTCGCCTGACGCTGATCTACTATTGGCAGGCTTACCGATGCGCCCACAGAGGCATCAACGTTGGTTTTGAACTGGTTACCCCAGCCCTTGTTCGACAAAGAGTTTGTGCTTGTGCCCACACCGCCAGTCATACTTAGAGTCGGCAGCTTGCCAGCCTTTGCCACGTTGATGCTGATGTCGCTACTTTTTATGGCGAGCTGTGCGTTCTGCATCTCCGGACGGGTGGTCAATGCTTGTTCATAAATTGATATAAGAGTGGGAATTTCAGCAAGCGCTTGAGCATCTGTTGTCTGCGGAATGGCGATGTCAAACTGCTGTTCGTCAGTTAGTTCCAACAGTTGCTTCAATTGTAGCTTATAGGTGGCCAACTGACTCTGAGCCTCGACAATGGCGTATTCGTCAGAAGCCCTTTGTGCTGACAACTGAGCCAAATCGGCTTTTGACATTTTGCCGACCTCAACCATTTCTTGGCCACGTTCTTCGTTCTTCTTACTTGTTTCCAGTGAAGCCTTATCAACGTTCACAGCCTCTGTCAGATAAAGTATCTGCACATAGAGTTGTGCTATCTTCTCTTGAATAGAGTTAGCCGTCTCCGCTTCGCTCAGTTCTGCCTGTTGAGCCGACAGTTCATTCAGTTTTACCTGGTTGGTATTTCGTCCGCCATTCCATACGGTCCATGAGGCATTCAAACCGTAGGAACCGTTGTAGTACGACTTGTTGACCTTTGTGTTCACTGTACCATTAGTTACAGTGGTCGTTCCGCTGTCCTGCCAGGGACGGTATCCCAGGCTCTGATTCGTCGATGCGCTGAGCGATGGCAGCAATGCAGCCTTCGACTGTTTAACATCTTCTATTGTGGACTGGCGCTGCAGTTTCGATTTCTTTAAGGTAATGCTATTCTGCATAGCATAGTTGATGCAGTCCTCAAGTGTCCACGTCTTCTGTGCCGACGTTCCGATGACAACCAATGATGCCATCATTATCGCGAAAGTTCTTTTCATTGTTCTTTGTTTCTATGTCGCTGCAAAGATACAAATAATTGAGGAAAAAGCAACGGTTTTTGAGATTAAGTTATGATATTTTTGGTTTTTTGCTTACTAATTCGTACCTTTGTCGGCTGTAATAAGACCGGTATGGTAGATAAACTAAAGAGACTAACGCCATTTACTTTGTTGATGGTACTATTATTATGCTTTACTGCAGCCAGCCAAAAGCAGACTACCATTTTCATTGTCGGTGACTCTACTGCAGCCAACAAAGATACAACCAACGGCAAGCAGGAACGTGGTTGGGGCATGATGCTTCAGCGCTGTTTCGATGCCCATATCCGTATCGACAATCATGCTGTTAACGGACGTTCTTCGCTCACATTCCTTAACGAAGGCCGCTGGCAGAAAGTATTAGACCTCATACAGCCCGGTGACTATGTCATTATCCAGTTTGGTCATAACGACGAGAAGCCTAAGGCCGACCGC
>JAGBQP010000061.1 GCA_017632825.1 Prevotella sp.
CGCTGCGTACCAGTGTGCCCGACATCATGACCCTCGTCAGTTACGTTGACGACAGCGACCCGCTCAGCGTCAGCTACTCAAACCCCGACCTCCACAAGACGCGCCAACTCGCGCTCGGCGGCTATTTCTACAGGATGGGAGGTCCCAAGATGCGCAACGTTAATGCCAACTGGAACTATAGCCGCACCTACGACGCCGTGGCCACCAGCATGATCTATGACAAGACCAGCGGTCGCACCGTGACCAAGCCTGTCAATGTCGATGGTAACTGGAACATGAGCGCCGGCTTCGGCTATGGTCTGAACGTGAAACTGAAGAAGCGCCTGCTGAAACTCGAGAACCGCCTCGGTCTGAACTACAACCACAGCGTCGACCTGAACAGTGTGGCCGGGGCCGCCAGTGCCGAGAGCACCGTCCACAACACCAACCTCGACGACCGCTTCACCGCTACCATTCAGCTGCCTGCAGGCGAGGGACGCGGCAACCACCAGATAGGCGTCAGTCTCAGTGGCTCCTGGAACCATGTCACAAGCAGCCGCGATGACTTCCAGCGCATCAATGCCGGCAACTTCAGCTACGGCCTTGCCGCCCTCCTGCAGCTTCCCTGGAAGCTACAGCTGTCAACCAGCATCGCCAACTACTGCCGCCGCGGTTACAGCGACCCGCAGATGAATCGTGACGAGCTGATATGGGGCGCGAAACTCAGCCGCCAGCTTCTGAAGAACAAACTCGCCGTCAGCCTCGAAGGCTTCGACCTGCTGGGACAGCTCAGCAACCGCCAGTATAACATCAACGAGCAGGGACGCACCGAGACCTACACCAATGTTGTCTCACAGTATGCCCTGCTGAAGCTTACCTGGCGCTTCCAGAAGTATCCCAAGGGTAAGAAAGAACCCGATCCGTTCTTCTTCTGACAGATTTAAGTTTTTTTAGCGTCATTTTTGCAACGAATCGGGACAGATAATCGTCAAAAGAGATGAAAAAATAGAAATATCAATAATAATGATACACTTAGAAAACGTAAACAAGACCTATTACGGCGCACAGCCGCTACATGTCCTCAAGGGCATTAACCTCGACATCGAGGAAGGTGAGTTCGTGAGCATCATGGGTGCTTCAGGTTCAGGTAAGAGTACCTTGTTGAATATATTGGGTATTCTCGATAACTATGACTCTGGTATCTACGAGCTTGCAGGAACACCCATTTGGAATCTCTCAGAACGCCGTGCTGCCGAGTATCGTAACAAGATGATTGGTTTCATCTTTCAGAGTTTTAATCTCATCTCGTTTAAAACTGCCGTGGAAAACGTTGAGTTGCCATTATTTTATCAAGGAGTGTCCCGTCGTAAGCGTCATCAGATGGCTCTGGAGTATCTGGAGCGTCTGGGACTTCTTGACTGGGCCGAACATTACCCCAATGAACTGTCGGGAGGACAGAAACAACGCGTGGCAATTGCCCGAGCACTCATCACCCGTCCACAGATAATTTTAGCCGACGAACCTACTGGCGCGCTTGACTCTAAGACGTCTGTGGAGGTGATGCAGTTGCTCAAGCAGCTGAACCAGGACGAGGGTATGACCATTGTCGTGGTGACCCACGAAAGCGGTGTGGCCAACGAGACGAATAAGATAGTACACATCAAGGATGGTATCATCGGACAGATTGAGGAGAATCTCAATCATGATGCATCGCCCTTTGGTATTAACGGCATGATGAAGTAACAAGGAGAGTCCAGAACAGCTTGAAGTACTAGAAACACGAGAAGAAAAATGCATGATATAATTACCGAAATTTGGCAAACGGCCCGACGTAATAAGCTGCGCACGTCGCTTACGGGCTTTGCAGTAGCCTGGGGCATCTTCATGCTCATCGTACTGCTCGGTGCAGGCAACGGACTCATTAATGCTAACCTCAAGCAGAGTGAACGTTTCCTAAGCAGTTCGATGGTGGTGTTTGGCGGATGGACTTCGAAGCCTTATCAAGGCTTGAAGGAAGGACGTGACATTCGTCTGCGTGAACGCGACATGAAGATTACGGCTACGGAGTTTTCTGAGAATGTTGACGAGGTGGGCGCTCAATACAACACCAGCGCCACCATAAGCCTTGGACAACAATATATCAGTACCAGTATCAGCGGTGTCTATCCCAATCATACTAAAATAAATAAGGTGGAGATGCTCCACGGCCGCTACATCAACGATAACGATATCCGTGAGAGTCGTAAGGTGCTCGTTCTGAGTAATAAGCAGGCCAAGGAGCTGCTCAATATGCAATCCACAGAAGACCCGGCAAAACTGTCGTCACTGGTGGGCCGCTTTGTCAATGTTGGTTCCTTGGCTTTCAAAGTCGTAGGCATTTATAAGGAACAGGAAAATGGTCGTGCCGACGTATTCAGCAGTTATACGGCCATCAAACGCATTTTCGGCGCTAATACCGATGATGCAGGCCGAATAGAGTTTACCTTCCACGGACTAGCGACAGAGAAAGCCAACGAGAACTTTGAAAAAGACTATCGCCACCGTCTGAATGCTGAGCATCAGGCACATCCGGAGGATGAGGATGCCGTGTGGCTGTGGAACCGCTTCACGCAGAACTTGCAGATGGAGCAGGGTATAGGTATTATCCGTACCGCTCTCTGGATTATCGGCCTTTTTACCCTACTTAGCGGTATCGTTGGCGTGTCGAATATTATGCTCATCACCGTTAAGGAACGTACGCATGAGTTTGGTATTCGTAAGGCTATTGGTGCGAAACCCTGGAGTATCCTCAGACTCATCATTGTCGAGAGTGTCATCATTACCACCTTCTTTGGTTATATTGGAATGGTTCTTGGAGTAGCAGCTAATGAGTATATGGATGCGACCATTGGCCATGAGACCATAGACACAGGCCTCTTCAAAGCTACTATGTTCCTTGACCCGACGGTTGGTCTTGACGTATGTATTGAGGCGACGTTAGTGATGATTATTGCCGGTACCATTGCCGGACTGATTCCCGCCTTCAAGGCCAGTCGCATTCGTCCCATCGAAGCATTAAGAGCAGATTAAGATTATGAGAATAGATATTGATTCATATCGCGAGGTCCTTGACACCCTGACCCGCAATAAGTCACGAAGTTTCCTGACGGGCTTTGGCGTGTTCTGGGGTGTCTTTATGCTGGTAGCACTCATGGGTGGTGGCAATGGTTTGAAGGAACTATTGCAACAGAACTTTGCCGGCTTCGCTACCAATAGCGCTATGGTGTGGGCACAGCCCACCAGCAAGGCCTACAAAGGCTTTCGTAAGGGCCGTTTATGGCACATGGATTATAAGGATGTCGCCCGCATACGCCATAGTGTACCAGAACTGGATGTTGTCACCCCGATACTCTTCAGTAATGGAGGTACTGCCTATTATGGTGACCGCAAGGCAACCATTGGCGTAACCGGTGCCATGCCTGATTTTCAGCGTGTCAACGAACCGAAAATGTTTTATGGACGATACATCGACGAAGCCGATATCCGCGACCATCGTAAAGTGTGCGTCATTCAGAAGAAGACCTATAAGGAACTCTTTCCTGGTGGCGGTGACCCCTGTGGCAAGCGTATCCGTATTGATAACATCTATTATCAGATTGTAGGTGTCGATTATAATATGTCGGAGACTATCAGTCTTGGCGGTGAAGCTGGAACGGGTGTCGTATTACCGCTCACTTTCATGCAGCAGGCCTACAACCGCGGCGATGCTGTTGACATGATAGCGGTTACTGGCCGTCAGGGTGTGGTCATGTCCAGTCTTACAGACCGTATAAGAGCCACTGTTGCCCGTGCCCATACCATAGATCCTACTGATGAACAGGGGGCCATGGTTTTCAATACAGAGGTGCTGTTCCAGTTGCTCGATAATCTGTTCAAGGGTGTCAACTTCCTCATCTGGCTGGTTGGTCTTGGTACTCTGCTGGCTGGTTCGATTGGCGTATCAAACATCATGATGGTGACAGTTCGCGAGCGCACCACAGAGATTGGTATACGTCGTGCCATAGGTGCCACACCGCGTAATGTCCTTTCACAGATTATCTCTGAAAGTATTGTCCTTACCCTTGTAGCGGGTATGAGCGGCATTCTTTTCGCTGTAATGATTTTGCAGATGCTGGAATTGGCCAATACTGAAGACGGAATTCTCGCGGCTCACTTCCAAGTTGGTTTCTGGACAGCTATATTAGCTTCCGTCATGGTGTCGGCGATGGGTGTGCTTGCAGGTCTGGCTCCTGCTGCCCGTGCCATGAGTATCAAACCCGTTGACGCCATGCGCGACGAATAATTGATGAATGGTTATTTCTCCCTATTACCTATTATATCATCACCCCATAACAACGACTAATAAGAAAAAACATAAAGATATGAAAAAGTACAGTAAACTGATTATCGCGCTGATTATCGCGCTGATTTTCATCGGAACATTCGTGTTTCTCTGGCAGAAGAGCCAACCTAAGGAAGTTCGTTACTCGGAGTTCACACCGACAACGGACAGTATTTTCAAAACAACGATCATCACTGGAAAGATTGAACCTCGTAACGAGGTAAACATCAAACCGCAGATTTCTGGTATTATCGCTGAACTGATGAAAGAGCCTGGTCAGTATGTACAGGCTGGTGAGGTCATTGCCAAGGTGAAAGTTATTCCAGACATGGGCCAGCTCTCGAGTGCCGAGAGCCGTGTACGTCTGGCAGATATCAATCTGCAGCAAGCCCAGACTGATTTCCAGCGTGTAGAGAATCTGCATAACCAACAGCTTATCAGTGATGACGAATTTGACAAATCACGTCAGCAGCTTCGTCAGGCTCAGCAAGAGAAAGCCGCAGCCATCGATGCGCTTGAGGTAGTACGCGATGGTGTATCTAAGTCGAATGCTAAAGCTTCTTCAACGCTAATTAGAAGTACCATCAGCGGTGTTATCCTCGATATTCCTGTGAAGGTAGGTAACTCTGTCATCAACTCAAACACTTTCAACGACGGTACTACCATTGCCACCGTGGCTAACATGAACGATCTTATCTTCCGCGGCAACATTGATGAGACAGAGGTTGGACAGCTCGTCATCGGTATTCCTATGAAGATTACTATTGGCGCCATGCAGGATTTGCAGTTCGACGCAGCTTTGGAATATATTTCTCCGAAGGCTACAGAGTCGAACGGTGCCAATCAGTTTGAGATTAAGGCTGCTGTACATTTGAACTCGCTCAACAAGTCGGGCTCAGACAAAGCCATTGTTGCTGCCCGTTCAGGACAGTTGCGTAGTGGTTACAGTGCCAATGCAGAGATTGTGCTTGCTCGTGCCGAGAATGTTCTCACCGTTCCTGAGAGTGCTATTGAGTTTAGTGGCGATACCACGTTCGTCTATGTTGTCAAGGGCACTGACATGCAGAAGG
This sequence comes from Prevotella sp., assembly GCA_017632825.1. The sequence continues at coordinate 5,410 of JAGBQP010000061.1, forward strand.
AGTATGAGCGCACGCAGGTGACAACTGGTCTTTCTGATGGTGTGAACATTGAGATTAAGAAGGGCATCACCAAGAAAGATAAGGTGCGTGGCCCTGAGATTATTGCAGACGAGAACAGTGAAAAGTAAAAGAATGAGTGTGACTATGAATACAAAGATTAACGTCAAGGTTCCAGGGTGGATAAAGGTATTGCCTTTTTACCTTTTTGCCCTTTTACCTATAAAAGCGCAAAAGCAGTGGACACTGCGTGAGTGCTGCGACTATGCTGTAAGCCATAACATCAGCGTCAAGCAGCAGGAGAACCAGTTACAGCAGCGTGAGCTACAGCTGGAGACGTCGCGTGCTTCCCGTCTGCCCGACCTTAGCGCCTCGGCTGGTCAGAACTTTTCGTTTGGTCGTGGTCTGACGGCACAAAATACTTATACCAACACCAATACCTCCTCAACATCGTTCAGTGTTGGCACCAGCGTACCCCTGTTTACGGGTTTCCAGATTCCTAATCAGATTAAGTTGAACCAGTTGAATCTCCAAGCGGCTACTGCAAATCTGGAAAAGGCGAAGAACGACATCCGTACGCAGGTGGCGCAGGCCTATGTTCAGATTCTTTATAATATGGAGATGGCTGATGTAGCCCGCCGTCAGGTTAGTATCGACTCCATGCAGGTTGCCCGCATCCGTTCTTTGGTCGAGAATGGTAAAGCCAGCGGTGCACAACTCAGTCAGCAGCAGGCAACGTTCGCTCAGAGCCAGCTTACTGCAACCCAGGCCGATAACAACCTGCGACTGGCCTATCTTTCGTTGACGCAGTTGCTGGAGTTGCCTTCGCCTGATGGCTTTACCATCGTCCGTCCTGATGCATCCGAATTATCAAGCCATTCCCAATCGGCTGGTGTGTCTCCCGATGCCATCTTTGCTGAGGCGCTCACTGTGAAGCCCGAGGTACAGTCGGCACAGCTCGGCGTCACAGCCGCCGAACGCAGCATAGACATAGCTAAAGCGGGTTACTATCCCACGCTGAGTCTGAGTGGTGGTATGGGTACTAATTACTATAAGACCAGCGGTTTCAGTGGTGATGCCTTTGGTAAGCAGATGAAGAATAACTTTTCACAGTATATTGGGCTGAATCTGAATATTCCTATATTCAACCGCTTCCAGACACGTAATAGTGTGCGCTCAGCGCAGATTGACCGTGAGAACCAGCTGTTGCAGCTTGACAACACGAAGAAGACGCTCTACAAGGAGATTCAGCAGGTGTATTATAATGCCGTTGCTGCTGATGCTAAGTATGCCAGCAGTGCCGCCGCTGCTCAGAGTAGTCGTGATGCCTTCACACTGATGCAGGCTAAGTATGAGAATGGTAAAGCAAATATCACAGAGTTCAACGAGTCGAAGAACAACTACCTGCGTGCAGAGTCAGACCTCGTTCAAGCTCGCTACGAGCAACTCTATCAGCAGGCACTCTTGCAGTTCTATCGCGGTAAGGAACTCAACTTCTAAAGTTATCTATATCGTAGTAAAAACAGTCACGGGGATAGGTTTGATAACCTATCCCCGTGACTGTTTTTAGTGCTTGCGGTTGGCACGCTGTTCGCGGTATTTTGCTTTCTGCTTGGCCGAGCCCGAGCCGTGCGCACCGGTAATGTACTTCTTTTTCTTGGCCTTGGTCTTTACCTTTCCTTCGTTGGGGTCGCGCCGGTCTCCACCGCGTCCAAACGAGATGCCATTCTCAAGAATGCTTTGGAAATCGTCTTTTCCTGTCATACCGCTTTTCTTTATTGTTTTTCTTTTGCTTAGTGGTGGAACAAACGTACACCAGTGAAGGTCATGGCGATGCCGTACTTGTCGCAAGTCATGATAACATGGTCGTCGCGAACAGATCCGCCAGCCTGAGCGATGAACTCCACACCACTCTTATGGGCGCGCTCAATATTATCGCCAAAGGGGAAGAATGCATCGCTACCCAGAGCTACCTTCGTGTTCTTGGCTATCCACTCTTTCTTTTCGGCAAGTGTCAGGACCTCAGGCTGTTCGGTGAAGAACTGCTGCCAAGCACCATCACGCAGAACGTCATCGTGCTCGTCTTCTGAGATGTAAACATCGATAGTGTTGTCGCGGTCGGCACGACGAATGCCCTCTTTGAAGGGCAGAGCCATCACTTTCGGATGCTGGCGCAGCCACCAGATGTCAGCCTTGTTACCGGCCAGACGTGTACAGTGGATACGGCTCTGTTGTCCGGCGCCAATGCCAATGGCCTGACCGTCCTTGACGTAGCAGACGCTGTTCGATTGCGTATATTTCAGTGTGATGAGTGCGATGATGAGGTCGCGCTTTGCCTCCGGTGTGAAGGTCTTGTTCTGTGTGGGAATATTCTCGAACAGAGCAGGATCGTCGAGCTTAATTTCGTTGCGGCCCTGTTCAAAGGTGACACCGAAGCACTGCTTGGTCTCAATGGGTGTAGGCTTGTAGTTGGTGTCAATCTTGATGACGTTGTAAGTACCCTTGCGCTTGTCCTTCAAGATCTCGATGGCCTCTGGGGTGAAGTCGGGAGCAATGACACCGTCGCTCACCTCGCGCTTCAGCAGTGTAGCCGTTACGGCGTCGCAAGTGTCGCTTAGTGCCACGAAGTCGCCGTATGAAGACATACGGTCGGCGCCACGGGCGCGGGCATAGGCACAAGCCACAGGACTCTCATCCAGACCCTTTACGTCATCGACGAAGTAAATCTTCTTCAGTGTGTCGCTCAGGGGCAGACCAACGGCAGCACCTGCCGGAGAGACGTGCTTAAACGAGGCTGCAGCGGCCAGTCCGGTGGCAGCTTTCAGCTCCTTTACCAGTTGCCATGCGTTCAGTGCGTCAAGAAAGTTGATATAGCCGGGACGGCCGTTAATGACTTCGATGGGTAACTCTGAGCCGTCCTGCATATAGATGCGAGAGGGCTTCTGATTCGGATTACATCCGTACTTCAGTTGCAGTTCTTTCATTGTGTTATAATGCGTTATCTGGATTTTGCTGCAAAATTAGTGGAAAAAGCGGTAAAAGCCAAAGAATAAAACAAAAAAAGAGGCTCGAAAGCCTCTTTTTTTTATTCAGCTGAGATGTTTCCGCTGCGCTTTTCCTTAATGCGGGCAGCCTTACCAGTGAGCTTGCGCAGATAGTAAAGCTTAGCGCGGCGAACCTTACCAACCTTGTTCACTTCGATAGAGTCGATGTTCGGTGACTCGATGGGGAAGATACGCTCTACACCCACGGTGCCAGACATCTTGCGAACGGTGAAGCGCTTTTTGTCACCGTGGCCTACAATCTTGATGACTACACCACGATAGAGCTGGATACGCTCCTTTGAACCCTCGATAATTTTGTAAGCGACAGTAATTGTGTCACCGGCCTTGAACTCCGGGAACTTTTTGCCGGTTGCAAATGCTTCTTCAGCAACTTTAATTAAATCCATTTTTACTTTAAGTAATTAATTGGTTGTTGTATCGTTCCAACGCAACATAACAGGCCACTCGATGCTTCCTGCCAGCGATTACGCCGAAAAGCGGGTGCAAAGGTACGAATAAGTGAGCAAAAAACCAAATAAAAAATCGTTTTTTTGCTTTTTCAATCGAAAGAATTTGCCAAGCTCAACTCAAAGAGTATTAGGCAGATGGCTTTTTTACGAAATTTTGCTTATTTAAAATGCTCTTTAGTCTTAGGACCTATAGAAATAAACGCTTTCTGTAGAGAAACAATGATTTCTTGAATTTTCCAAAAGTATCTTCGGTATAGTTGTAAGTATAAAAGATAGAAGAATGGCTTTGTGATAGTCAATGAAAAAAAATAGAAAAGGTATAATTTGTTATTCCAAATATCTTTGAAAAAACGAATCTTTAGAGCGTGCATACTCTCATGATAATCTGAGGCCTGTTTTTTATTACGCTCAAACGTGTCAATCGTTCTTGTTAAGAAAAACAAGATGTACGAGTAATAGTCCGTTCTTGATTTCCGGAACTGTGGTGGATTGTCTAAGATGGTGTTGAGAATTGTAATCCTACTTTTTATGATTTGTTTTGACCTTTGGGGTGTTGTGTTTGTAATGTTAATAGGGTTGTTCTCGTTATATAGGTATGTGACGTCAGGTATTATAACGAGATTCTTCATTCGGCGGAAAAGAAGATAAGACCATAGAATGTCCTCGTTGATAATACCCTCATGGAAATAGAGCTGCTGTTCTGTGAAAACAGACCTCTTGACTAATTTATTCCATGATGTATGTATCAGTTTTTTTGATAGCAACATTCGGAGTGCGGCTTCGTCAGAGTTGTCAATGAGAAATGGTGTGTCTTTGTCGAAGTGCATTCTCAATTTGTGTACATTGAAGAATGCATTTCCCATGACCACATCCACGTCGTTGCCGCCGTTGTTCTTGATTGCTTCGATAAAGAGTTTTATGACATTGGGTTTTAACATGTCATCAGAATCAAGGAAGAGTAGATATTTTCCTTTTGAAACTCTGACACCTGCATTCCGTGCGGCACAATGCCCGCTGTTCTTGTCAAGATGAATTACCTTGAAATGAATTTCACCGTTATAGCTATTAAGCTTATTATTGACAATCTCCATACTGTTATCAGGCGTGCAATCGTTTACCAAGATGCATTCGAGATCTGCCTCATCGCACTCCTGCGAGAATACAGAATCTATGCACGCTCCGATGTAATCGCCAGCGTTGTATATAGGTATAATGATGGAGATAGACATAATTGTGCTCATAGCTGTTAAAGTTTGTGTGCAAATATAGTTTGTTTTTTTTTATTACGCAAATAAAAATCGAAATTAGTTCGCAATTAATATGTTAAAGACGGTGTTTTTGTATGATTTAACATTTTACAAAATATGTTTTTTTGTTTTGTGTTGTTCTCGTTTTTTTCGTATCTTTGCACCATGAAACGAAAAGCGATGAAGAAAGAATTGTGTTTTACCATGCTCTTGCCGATGCTCATGCTGGTGTCGTGCAAGTCTCATTACGAGGTGGCTTCGGTGGAGCGCACCCGTATTATTGTTGATAACCGCTACGACCGCCAGCCCGATGCGAAGGCAGCTGCCTTCCTGGCTCCATTCAAGCATCAGGTGGACTCCATCATGGGTCCCGTCATGGGTCGTTCGGCTCGTTACATGACAGCCCAGCGTCCTGAGGGCACGCTGTCAAACCTGCTGGCCGACATCATGGTTTGGGCAGGCAAGGACTACGACGAGCAGCCCGATTTCGGTGTTTACAACATGGGCGGCGTACGTGCCGACCTGCCGAAGGGCATCGTTACCTATGGTGACATTCTTGATGTTGCACCCTTCGAGAACAGAATTGCCTTTGCTACACTCAGTGGTGCCGATGTTCTCAGTCTTTTCGGCGAGATGGCATCCACGGGTGGCGAGGGCGTCAGTCACTCCGTCCGTATGGTCATCACACAGGACGGCAAGCTGGTCAGTGCCACCATTAACGGCCAGAACATCGATCCGCAGCGCGACTATCGCTTGGCGACCATCGATTACCTGCTGGGCGGTACCGACAAGATGGCCACTTTCAAAAAGTGCCGTAACATCAAGTCTCCCCAGGGCAAGGAGCACAACTCGCGCGTCATCATTATGAACTACTTTAAAGACAAGGACTCCCGCGGTGAGGTGGTCGATGCGCAGATAGAAGGTCGAATAACAGTGGCCGGTCAGACCGCTAATTAAAGTTGAATGAATCATGAGAAAAGATATGAAAACTGCAAGCATATTAAAAGGCAGATGGATGCTGCTAATCAGTTTGTCTCTTGTTATTTCCTGTTTGTCCATTAACCCAATTATGGCGAAGCAAAAGCGGCTCGTTATTCTGCATACAAACGATACCCACAGTACCATTCTTCCTGTCAGCAATCAACTGCCCGATACCGTGAAGGCGGGTAGGGGAGGCTTCCTGCGGCGCATTGCCATGCTGAAGGATGAACGCCAGAAGAATCCCGACCTGCTACTCTTCGATAGCGGCGACTTCTCACAGGGGTCAGCCTACTACACCATGTTCAAGGGCGATGTCGAGGTGGGGCTGATGAACATGATGGGCTACGATGCCGCTACCATCGGCAACCACGAGTTCGATTTC
>JAGBQP010000062.1 GCA_017632825.1 Prevotella sp.
AATCTTCTCCTTGAATTCCTCAGGAGTCAGGAAGAAGTACTCTACGCCGTTCTGCTCCGTGCCTCGTGGGGCGCGACTGGTACAGGAAATAGAGAAGTAGAGCTTCAACTCCGGATGCTCTTTCATCAACCACTGCACAATGGTGCTCTTTCCGCTGCCGCTGGGGGCAGAAACAATTATCAACCTCCCCCGGCCCCTCCAAAGGAGGGGAGCGCCTGACGGATTATCTGTCCTTTGTTGTGTAATATCAGATTTACTCATAATAGCCTCTTGTATTCTTGTTATAACCTCATCAATGTTTCCCAATACTTCTTCGTTGGTAAAGCGTAGAACATCAAAGCCGTGTTGATTAAGATATAATGTCCTCTCTTCGTCCGAAACCTGTTGGTCTTCTATGAAATGGTATTTCCCGTCGACTTCTACTACTAAATGCTTTTTTAAGCATACAAAGTCAGGAATATATCCGGAAATCGGGTGTTGGCGACGAAATCTTTCACCAAGATTTCTACCACGCAAGCACTCCCATAAAGCCGACTCTGCTGGAGTCATATACTTACGGTTTGACTTCGCATTTTTCAGCAGTAAACGATATGTTGAACCATCTGTGGTCTCATATCCAAATTTCACCATGTCTTTACATCATTTCTGTCCGCAGGCCTCCTTCCTTTTTGGAAAGCTGGGAGGAGTTTCTCTGCCCGCAGGCCCTCCCCTCCTTAGGAGGGGGCGGGGGAGGTTCTTATAGTGCGTTGAGCACCTGCTCCTTGATCTGCTCCAGCTCGTCCTTCATCTTGACGACGATGTTCTGCATCTCAGCCTGATTAGACTTCGAGCCAGTTGTATTGATTTCGCGTCCCATCTCCTGTGCGATGAAACCGAGCTTTTTGCCCTGTCCGGCCTCTTCGGCCATCGTCTCGCGGAAGTACTTCAGGTGATTGCTGAGGCGCTGTTTCTCTTCGCTGATGTCCAGTTTCTCAATATAGTAGATGAGTTCCTGTTCCAGACGGTTCTTGTCGTACTCTACGCCAGGTATCTGCTGGAGACCGTCCACGATGCGCTGGCGGATTTTCTCCACACGACTCTTCTCGTAAGGTTCAATGCTGATGAGTAACTGTTCGATATTATCAATCTTCTCTGCGAATTTCTTCTCCAGGGCAGCACCTTCTTGACGACGGAAATCCACCAGTTTGTTCAGGGCCTCGCTGACGGCCTGACGGGCCACCGCCCATTCTTCATCGCTGAGTACCTCGGTTTCTGTCTTCGTCAGCACGTCTGGCATACGGAGCAGTGTGTAGAATGGGTCTTCAGACATGGGAATGCCCGTCTTCTCGCTGATGGTCTTCATCTGACGGTAGTAGTTCTCCATCAGGGCACCGTTGATGGGAGTCGCATCGACTGCGGCATCCTTCTCTATCCACAGGCTGAAGTCAACCTTGCCGCGGATGACGGCTGCCTGTACCATCTGACGTATCTCCATCTCTTTCTCACGATAGAGTGGCGCAATACGTGTTTGCAAGTCGAGCTGCTTGGAGTTCAGTGACTTAACTTCAACATTGATTTTCTTGTCCTTGTAAGCTACGACGGTCTTGCCGTAGCCAGTCATTGATTGTATCATTGTCGGTGTGTATTATTATTGTTGGTGCAAAGGTACGAATAAGTGAGTAGAAAACCAAATGATATCTCAGTTTTCTCGTTCTCAGTCTTCGCTGTAGTCCTCTTCGCTGACGTCGAGGCACTGGCGGATGATATCGAAAGTAAAACCGCGACTCAAAGCGAAGCGTACCAGTTTCTGGTTCAGCTCGTAGTCGCTGTCAGCCTTGGTGCTGCGCCGTTTCTGTTTCAGCAAGGGACGCAGCACGCTCAGATACTCTTCGTCGTCCACCTCGCTGAGTACTTGCTGACGGATGTCGTCGTCAATACGCTTTTGCCACAAGGCCTGTTCCACCTTGCGACGCCCCCATTTGTTGTATTTGATTTTGTCGTGTACGAGGGCACGTGCATACCGTTCGTCATCTACATAGCGTTCGCTGACGAGTCGCTGCATGACACGAGCTTGCGCCTCTTCAGACATGTCCCAGCGTCGCATTTTCTCCAGCATGTCGTGCTGACAGTGTTCGCTGCGTGCACAGAGTTGAGCCAGTTGTAGGTAGGCTCCCTGTTCGGTTACTTCTTTCATCGTTGTGCCCTTATCATTCTTTGTTTTCCAAATTGGTCTTCCCTGATTTCTATGTCGTGATAAGACCGTTCGCTGAGCATGTGCTGCATGTCACGAGCATACAGCGGGTTTATCTCGAAGTATAGCCATCCTCCAGGCTTCAGCGCTGTCTGTCCGTAGTTGGCAATAGCCCTATAGAATAGCAGCGGGTCATCATCAGGAACAAATAAGGCTATGTGTGGTTCGTGCTCCAGTACGTTTTGTTCCATCGCTGCCCGTTCCTTTTGGCAGATATAGGGAGGATTGCTGACGATGATGTCGTAGCTGTTGGGCGTAAGGTGCTGGCTGTTGGCTGTTTGCAGGACGTCCACTTGCTCAAAGGTGACGTTGACGCCAAGTTTACTCGCGTTTCCTTGCGCAATCCTGAGTGCTTCCTCGGAGATGTCCCATGCCGTCACCTTTGCTTGTGTCATCTCTGCCGCCAGCGTGCAGGCGATACATCCGCTTCCTGTCCCTATATCAAGAATCGCACACGGGGACTGTCCCTCTGTACGCATTTCTTGTGTAATCCATTGGCAGAGTTCGTAGGTCTCAGGCCGGGGGATAAGGACACCTGGAGCCACATGAAAAATATGAGGGCCGAACTCCGCCAGGCCCAGTACATACTGTACAGGTTCTCCCTGTAACAGCTGTTGCTGAATCTGGTGTAGTTCGGCCTCATCGCCTGTCCGTCCGCAGAGAATGTCAGCCAGCGACAGATGGAAACGCTGCTCGTAAACCAGCTGCGCCACTGCCTTTGCTTCGCTGTGCTCGTATATCTGCGTCAACGGACGCCAAAAATCATCGTAGGTCATAACGCCTGCAAAGGTACGAATAAGTGAGCACAAAACAAAAGAGTTCAACTCTTTTTTTGTCGTACGGATGTGCCTAAGAGACTACGTCTCAAAGGTGGCATTATTTCCCGAAGTATGAAAGATTTTCTGTTTTATTTGAACATGAGCTGTGCAAACTGGAAGAGGCTGCGACGCCAGGTGTGCCACTCGTGGGCAGTGCCGGGCGACTCGTAGCCAACGGCGTTCATGCCGACCTGCTCCTTGATGTTCTTGGCTGCCTCGACGCAACCCATGTTCTCCTTGCCGCCACCACTCATGAAGAGCAGCTTGACGTTCTTGGCGAAGCCTTCTGAGCCCTTCACCTGGTCAACGCTCCATG
>JAGBQP010000063.1 GCA_017632825.1 Prevotella sp.
ACTTTCCCACGCAAAAATTCTTAAAGATATTTCCTAATACTTCGTTGGTTGTTATTTGACCACCAGTAATTTCGGAAAGGGTGTCGAGGACTTGGCGTAGATCTTCGCTGAGAAGGTCGCCGCTGAGTTGCATCTCGAGGCCTTTAATGACGCGTTGAAGATGGGAGCTGGCACGTACTAGGGCATCGTAGTGACGGGCATTGGTGACGATGACGTCATTCTCGTTCGCTTTGGGAGCGGCATCGATGAGTTGTTTTTTTAAGGCGTCAAGACCTATGCCGAATTTGGCTTGGAAGGCGTCGGTTTTGTTCTCGATTCGTATGACGGTCTGGTCATCGCGAACGGCAATGTTGGGGTAGGGGACACCAGGCTCCGTCATCATCAATATGATTTGTGCGCGTTGGGCTGTAGCCAGTGAACGCTCTATACCGAGATTTTCTATTTGGTCGTTTGTATGTCGAATGCCCGCAGTGTCTATAAAGCGAAATGTAATACCGCCAAGTTGAATGGTGTCTTCGATCGCATCGCGAGTGGTGCCCTGTATGTCGCTGACGATGGCTCGTTCTTCTCCAACAAGAGCATTGAGAAGAGTAGATTTGCCTACATTGGGTGCTCCTACGATGGCTACAGGGATTCCATTCTTGAGTGCATTGCCAGTCTTGAACGAATCGGCCAGATGAGTGATGTGATTGTCAATCGTTTTGGTAAGTTGCAACAACTCGCCGCGGTCGGCAAACTCGAGGTCCTCATGGTCGGAGAAGTCGAGTTCGAGCTCAAGGAGTGAGGTGAGCTTCAGTAGCTGTTCGCGTAGCTGAGACAACTCTGTGGAGATGCCGCCACGTAGCTGTGACATTGCCATCTGGTGGGTAGCTTTATTGGATGATGCTATCAGGTCGGCTACGGCCTCTGCCTGTGAGAGGTCCATCTTACCATTAAGGTAGGCACGTTTGGTGAACTCGCCAGGTTCGGCCATGCGGCAACCATGCTTTATGAGCAGTTCCAACACCTTATTTAATACATAGTTGGAACCGTGACAGCTGACTTCTGCGCTGTCTTCGCCTGTGTAGCTGTGTGGAGCACGGAAAACGGAGACCAGCACCTCGTCGAGAGCCTCCCCCTGGCCCCCTCCAGTTAGAGGGGGAACTATAATGTTTCCGTAGTGGATGGTGTTGGGGCTGGCCTTGGTAAGGTCCTTGGAGAATACGTGAGAAAGAATCTCAAGCGCTTTGGGGCCTGAGATTCTTATGATTCCGAGTGCTCCACCTGGAGCCGTAGCAAGTGCACAAATTGTTTCGCCCATTTAGATTCTGTCTAAAACTTTCTCAATCAATGTGTCGATACTGTTTTTATACTCAGTGTTCATCTTTTGGGCGTAGCGGTTGGCGATGACCATGCAGCATGTCATGGCGCGATGTCCCAGTAGGGAGGCAAGGCCGGCAAGTGCAGAAGATTCCATCTCAAAGTTGCAGATTTTCATATCTTCGTATTCGAACGATTCAATCTTTTCATTTTGCTGTGGGTCTTCGATGTCGGCACGGAGTACACGCCCTTGTGGGCCATAGAATCCGCCACACGAGATGGTGTAGCCGCGCACCATGTCATTTTGTGCTATCTGTTCAATGAGTTCTTCGTCGGCTATTGATACGTAGGGAGCACCTTTGATGGGGTTCCATTGCATGTGTTCGCGAAAAGCACGTTCTAACTCAATGTCACACACTACGTTACGACCAGCGTAATAGTTGAGCAGGCCATCGAAGCCAATGCTCTTGACCGAAGCCACGAAGCTACCTGTAGGAGTAAAAGGCTGTAATCCGCCACAAGTGCCAATACGTACCATTGTTAGCGTACGGTGCTCTTCTTTCTCCTCGCGTGTGGCGTAATCAATGTTTGCTAATGTGTCGAGTTCGTTCACGACGATGTCGATGTTATCGCAGCCGATGCCATGACTTTGGCAGGTAATGCGCTTGCCTTTATAAGTACCGGTGATGGTGTGAAACTCGCGGCTACTGACTTCGCACTCCTTGGTGTCGAAGTGGGCGGCAACTGTATCAACGCGAGCGGGGTCGCCCACCAAAATGACCTTGTCAGCCAACTGTTCTGGCTTAAGGTGCAGATGGAAACAAGAGCCGTCATTGTTGATGATTAGCTCGGATTCAGGGAATGTTCTCTTAGTGTTCATAGGACTTATAGATTTAGTAGGATGATTGTTCTGTCTGACGTATAATGCGTTCTAACTGACGGATGCTGGTTTGCATGCGCTGCAGAGCCTGTTCTTTGTCAAGAATTTCCGTACGCAGTGACTGTCGCTCGCTGGTTGAGGCTTTAGCGTAGTAGCGTCGCGTTTTGTCCAATTCATTTTCCTGTTGAACGTATTTTTTTTGCTGTTCCAGCAGTTGTTTTACACGATTGGGGTTGTCGGCATGACGGAAGTCTGCCAATGATGTGTACACGTGGTTGTCGTCTACAACAAAACGAAAATCGGAGCTGCTTTTCTTGACCTTAGCACCGTTGCGCAACTGTTCGATGCGTGCCAACGCCCGTTTACGGCCTTCACCGTCGCCCCAGGTATCTTGAATGCTCGTGATGGCTGCGCGGTTTAGAATCGTTTCTTCGTCGAAATCGTCGGTAGAATAGACACGTCGTGTCTGGTTTGGAATGAAGGTATAAATACATACCTTGCCTTCGGGCTGACGGCGGTCAGTAGCGAAATAGCCTATGGAGTCTGTCTCATCAATGACATACATATAGTCGTTAGCCTCGCTGTTAAAGGGCATTCCGATGTTCTCGGCCTTGAGAAAACTACCGCTTTCGCTGTCGTAGCGTGACATATAGATGTCTAATCCGCCCAGGCCCTCGTCGCTGATGGCTGCGAAGTAGAAGGTCGTGCCGTCGGATAACATAAACGGATAGTTAAGACGCTGGTAGTGACCAAGTCCTTCGAGAATGGCGGGTGTACTCCATTGGTTGGCTATCATGTCGGAAGTATAAAGATTGCCTTTCTGCGAGAAGAAACACTTGTTGCCCAATTCGTTCTGATATACCACAGAGTAGGGCTCGGCATCGCTTTTGAAGAATTGATTGTAGCTCTTCAAGGTGCCTGCCTCCGGATTAATCAGGTAGGCATTGAGGAACTCAGATTTATTAACGACAACGCTGTCAACGAAGATGATTTCCTGAGTTGAAGCGAGTTTGTCGTCAATCTCTTGCGCGTTGGCGGTGAATGAGGTTAGTGCAGTAAGCACCAGTGAGAATCTGCGTAGGTATCTCATGCGTTTCTTTTTCTTCTGATTTCAAAATACAAAGATACGACATAAAAGAACAGATTCGTCCAAAGAAGCCTAAGAATTAAATGTTTTTAATAGTCCTCCGTCAGTTTTCCGGCTGCTTCGATGGCTCGCCAGAGTGAGAATCGGGCCTCGGGGTTTATGTTCTGCATGGTCTGAAAGACATCGGTGATAGCTGTACGATTGGTCTCATGTTCATGCGGACAGAGTTTTATCTGCTTTTCATAATTCGATAGTTCGGCATAGCGTCTGATGTCTTCTTCGTCGATTAGGCATAGCGGACGTATGATTGTCAGTGGCATCTTGCGCATCTTCAATCGGGCAGGCATCGTGTCGAAGCGCCCTTGGAAGGTCAGGTTCATCAAGGCAGTCCTTATAATGTCGTCACGGTGGTGCCCCAAAGCAATCTTGTTGCAGCCCAGTTCTTGTGCGAGGTTAAACAGCTGCTTGCGCCGATACCATGAACATAGGAAACAGGCTGGCTTTCTTTTAAATGAAGAATGAAGAGTGAAGAATGAAGAATCAAAGCTGGTGGTGACAATGTGGAGAGGCACGTTGAGGCTGTCGCAGAACTGCTGCAGATAGTCCGTTGAGGTTTCGTACTGTACGTTCTCCATACGC
>JAGBQP010000064.1 GCA_017632825.1 Prevotella sp.
AAGTACAACGATACGGAGTTTGGTGGAAAAACAGGTACGTCAAACAATCACTCTGATGCCTGGTTTGTCGGCGTCTCACCAAAGCTTGTCTGTGGTGCCTGGGTGGGTGGTGAGTATCGCAGCATTCATTTCCGTACTGGTGCTCTTGGACAGGGTTCACGTACGGCGCTCCCCATCTGCGGTTACTTCTACGAGTCGGTACTTGGTGACCCCGCTTTCAAACATTATCATGGCAGATTCCCCAAGTCTCAAGACCCCAGTATACGTCAAGACCAGTACATGGGCTGCGCCTATGTACCAAGTCTGAGCGACTCAGACTCGTTGGCGATAGACAGTCTTGGCTTTGAACTCGAACAGGATGTGGAACTTGACAACGAGGGAAATGTCATTGTAAAGCCTCAGGAGCCTGCCAATGTGGAATCGGGCACTGCACCAGCTTCAGGTGGCGAAGCCACAGAACCTAAGAAGAAAACTCAACCACAGGTGGAAGATGTCTATCTGTAAGTTGTATTTCCCAACTGCACATGCAGACAATAATTTGAATTTGCTGTTTACGTGATAACAATCCGTCAATTCTCTCGACGAATATGTGTATAACAAACACCAAACAGCCGTTTTTTAACGATAAGCACCATCTGTTATCTTAAAATTATTTAATTATGCCGGTTGTGTTCCCACACAGCCGGCATTTATCATTTTTTTTTAGAAAAAGTCTTGGTGTATTAAGAAAAAAGACTTATCTTTGCATCGTTATCCTGAAAACAATCTTTTTACCTTAAAAAGACTAATACCTATTGAAGATATAGAGCGACAGCCTGTGAAGGTCATCGCTTTATTTTTTTTTTATATACTCCTAAGCGAAGCGATAACTCCTTCTAACTCCTAAGCGAAGCGATAACTCCTTCTAACTCCTAAGCGAAGTGATAACTCCTTCTAACTCCTAAGCGAAGCGTTATCTCCTTCTAACTCCCAAATAAAAGAAGCACCCTCCCAATCGGGAGAGTGCTTCTTGGTTTATATCCAGCCTATAGCGGATGGATTATTTATAGACTTTGTTTGGAATGGGGTACTTATACCAAGGCGTAGCAGCGATGTCACCCAGCCCCCATTCGTTGAATCGGCCCCAATAAGCATCTTTTACGCTGATGCGCTCCAAAGGATACTGGAAGTCGTACGGAATCACAATACCATGAGGATCCTCACCCCTCTCAGACAGACGGATGTCATATCCCTTTGTAGCATTGTGGAGGTAAGGCAGTTTGGCATGTTGTGAGAACATGAAATCACCGCTAACTGTGAATTGCTCCTTAACAGCATCGACATGGGGAGCACCAGCCACAGTGTTGATATAGGAACCTTCAGGCTGTCCGAGGATGGAATGAATTTCCTTATTGCCATTCAACTTTGTGCCATTGATATTACGCAGGAACAGGCGGTCTTTTGCTCCAGCAGCCTCCAAGCTGTACTCTACAGTAGTCTGATTAACACGCTTTGCCTTGATAACGACATCGTTCAAATCATAATCGCCTGCAGAGGTATCCTCAAAGGCTAATGTATATACCTGATGATCAACAGTTGTAGGCGCATCCTCATATTTCCTAAAGCCACCCTCGACCTCAAAAATTACATCGTTATAGTCTCTGTCGTTGCCATCCTCTGAACCAAAGTAGGTATGACCGTTGGTCGTGAAGATGGCAATATGCGAGGTAGCAGGACTAATGGAATACCAATACTGGTTCACCTCGTCGTTCAAACGCGGGTCTGAGTACAAATTGATACCGATGGGATAAGTACCATCCAACTCTCTGTTTGTCATTCCTTCATGAATACGCATCATAAAGCCGATACGGGTACCTTCGGGGAATACGGTTGTACCAACAGACTGGAGGTTATCGTTACGTCCGAAATATCCCAATGTATATTGGTATTTACGCTTCATCCAATTTTCATATGGTATATTATCTTTATATTTCGGATAAGTAGGATCAGAAGCAATACGCTGTAAATCAGTCTTTCTTGCGTTCACGTCGTTACCAGTACCAAGCACCTCGGCTACGTCACAGATACGGAACTTGGGAACGGTCTTCAGATACTCAGTCTCCTGAGCATTGGTCATACCTTTCACATCCTCCGGTGTATAGTAGTAATAATAAAGCTCCGACCAACCAAGCATAGCCGACTGTCCGCCTAACAGCGTCAAAACAACCGGTTCCTCACCATCAGCAGTCAGACTGTTGTTGGCGTAGTAGTAGTAGCCAGAACCACTCAACTGATTAATATTATTAGTATTAGCAGGCAAGTAACCATAAACTTCATTACGGCGGGCCGTTCTTTGAGTCTCATTAAAGTCGGCGATTTCAGTACGATGTCCGTTGACAAGGTAAAGCATATCATTCCATGTGGAGTTACTCCAACGGCTGTTTTTGCTCTTTGCTGTTACGTTGTCAGAATCCGTACCGGTACCAAGCGTAATGGTACCAGAAGCACGAGTGACAGCACTGCGCGTCTTGTCTTCGCTGGCAATGCTGACATTCTTCTCGCCAACAACGAAAGACGTAACACGATAAATGCCCTCTGCATTGACACATGCTGCGAAAAGTGTGTCGTTACCCTTAGGAGCATCGTAAACAAGCGTAGCCGACTGGCCAGCCTTGATAGGAGCTTCGTTGAGAATACGAACATCATTGGCGTTGCTGGGGTAAGCCGTCAGCACCTGTACCTTGACAGGCGTAAAGTTTTCCACGTCAGCAGTAATGGTCACCTTACCAGGACTAAGAGTATTCCAGTCTTGGTTTTCGCTGAAATCAACGCCAAATACCTTTTTGACGTTCTCCTTAACAGCGGCTTCATCAACCTTAGGCTGATAGTCAGAAAGATCGTTGGTACAACCCACAAGGGCCATACCAGCCATTAAATAGCAAACTGTTTTCTTCATTTTGACTATAATGATTATTATTTGATTAATTAGATCGTCAATTCTCTACTTGGGCTATATGCCCATTTTGGGTTCTATCGTTTGCAAAATTACGAAATATAATTGATCTGTGCAAATCATGCTCATATAAATATGATATTCTCACGCATAATGCTTATTTTTATAAAGATGCGGCAACCAACAATGGGACAAACAGAAACTTATAAACATGAGAAAAGGGAACCTTCTCAGGCTCCCTTTCCTTTTCTTATCGCGTTATGATAAATCGTAATGCGATAAGAAAAAGTTGATTGTCTCACGACAATCAATCTTTTAAATTAACCTTAATAATCTAATACCATGAAAAACACGATGCAAAGATACATTAATTAAATGGAACTTCCAACATTATGTACCTTTATTGGTGTATAATTTACGATTATTTAACCATACCTATGGATTCGTCGTCAATTTTACGCCAAAGAACGGAGTAAATATTCTGATGACGGACAATTCGTTGATGAGATTTTCCATCAGCATCTGCGAGGGTTTGACTATAGTTTCTTTCAATGCTGATAATCTGGTGAGAACCATCGATTTCCTTATCTGTAGTAAGAATCCGTAGCGTTAACTGCATGACGGAACTCATCTGGATGGTCAGACTGTCGTCTGTGAGTGTGAGTAATTCGCTATATCCATCGAATTTGTTTTGTACACGAGCTTGCATGTGAGAGTCTTTGAAATCGAGCATGTCCAGTCGGTTGTTAGCCGTCAGATAAGGTAATATGGAGTCTGGCATTTGGCTGAACGCATCACGAGCTTTCAACGTAACTTGTGCCTGTGATGACAATACACAGAGAAACAGGCATAACGAACTACAAGCCGTTCGTAACGATTTCATGATTGTCTGACTGCGATTATAATGCAATGTATTCATTGTAAATGATTGTTCTACGGTTTCTATTACTTCAACACTGTTTGGCCAGTTGCATCATCATAACGGCAGCCAGTCCGGCTGTCTCGGTGCGTAATCGACTCTGCCCCAAGTCAACAGAAACGAATCCGGCATCAACGGCCTGACGCACTTCGTCAATAGAAAAGTCGCCTTCAGGGCCGACAAGGACCATAGCGTCATCAGCTGCAGGGATTTGGCGGAGTTCATCAAAGAGATTCACACGCGGCACTTCCTCGTAGCAGTGGGCTATGTATCGATGACCTTCTGTGTGATTCTTGATGAATGCTGAAAAACGCTGCATTTCGTGAAGCTCGGGCTTCCAGGCTTTACGGCTCTGCTTCATGGCAGAAACAAGAATCTTTTCGAGACGAGGCACTTTCATCTGGCGGCGCTCAGAGAACTGGCAGTCGAGCAACGAGAATTCGTCGATGCCAACTTCGGTCGCTTTCTCAACAAGCCATTCAATACGTTCTGCCATCTTAGTGGGAGCAATAGCCAAATGCACCCTACCCTGCCACGGACGTTGCTGCTGCAATGTCTTTCGGATTGTGTAGAGACAATGATGTGACGAGGCAACAGTGATTTCTGCTTCGTAGAAACAACCTTGACCATCCATTAACACAACTTCATCACCCTCTTTCAGGCGAAGAACACGGACAGCATGAGTAGCTTCGTCAGACGGCAGCTCGCCAGCAACAGCGGCATCGGGAACATAAAAATAGCGTGTCTCTTTCATCTATCGTGGAAAAGAATCTTTAATGAAATAGGGAATTATATTTTCTTGCGCTTCTTGATTTCCTCATGGAGCGATGAAGCCAGACGATAGTTCTCGTCAGCGATGGCTTTTTTCAGTTCCTCATTCAATTGTTCCAGACTAATCGTGTTGATGGGAATGACAAGGCCACTCGTGTGAGGGACATACTTAGCACTCTGACGCAAGAACAGCATTTCATCTATATAAAGCGAGATGTCGGCAACTATACTCAGCAGAATTGCATCGCTAATACGAATTGGTACTGATACGCCTGTGGGTATGCATGTAAGCTCCGTCAGATACTGTCCCTCTTTCACGCCATAGACCAATAATTCGTAATCTTGTTTGGCGTAAGGACCATTGACTACAAACATCTGGATAAGTGTCTCGGGTAGCATGAGTTCTTCATTCGGCAGATGGTGGACGCGAATGAGAAGCTGCTGCGTCATAGCATCGTCGCAGATGATATTCATCGCACGACGGTTCTCACTATCAGTCAAAACCACCACCGAAAGGCGACAGGAATCAACAATCTGCGCCATCTCCCGGAAGAAGAGTTGCGTCTTACCCGTACACGATCTCACGGCACTATGCGTCTAATTTCTGAGGACGGAATATAATGGCAAAGAGTATGCCAACAACCAAAGCGTAAACTGAGAAGGTTGACCACACTGGATCCCAGGCAACGACACCGTTAGCGTCAGTGTTGAAATTAACAACGGCCTGTGCTGCCAGAGAGCCTACAGACGCACCAATACCATTAGTCATGAGTACGAAGAGGCCCTGTGCCGAAGAGCGGATGCTTGGATCGGTGGTTTTATCGACATAAAGTGAGCCCGAGATATTGAAGAAGTCGAAAGCTACACCATAGACAATCATCGAAAGGATAAAGAGAATGACACCTGGCATACCGGGATTGCCCATTCCGAGGAAACCGAAACGAATGACCCATGCAAACATGGCAATTAGCATG
The DNA here is from genome assembly GCA_017632825.1 of Prevotella sp. Next base: position 5,597 of record JAGBQP010000064.1, read on the forward strand.
ACACGCTTAATTCCGTAGCGCTTCATGAAGAATGGTATAAGCAGAATGCAGCAGGTTTCGCTGATTTGTGAGAGGGAATACAGAATGTTAACATGCTGCACACCGAAGGTGTTAGCGAACTCAGGAATGGAGGCATAACTCTCAATATAAGGGGCTGCATAACCATTGGTAATCTGCAGACTGACACCCAATAGAGAGGAGAAGATAAAGAAGATGGCCATTTCCTTCTTCTTGAACAACGTAAATGCCTGAAGTCCGAACATTTCAACCAGACTCTTCTTCTTGTCTCCTTTGTCGCCCAGCGGACAAGCCGGTAATGTGAAGGTATAAAGGAAGAGCAGAATGCTGATGACACCAGAGGTGACAAACTGCATGTAGGTAGTTGAGAATCCCAACAGGTCAACCAGCCACATGGTGCAGATAAAGCCGACAGTACCGAAAACGCGGATGGGCGGAAACTCCTTAATGGTATCCATCCCTGCCTTTGTCAAGGCGTTATATGCAACTGAATTTGTCAGCGCTAAGGTCGGCATAAAGAAAGCTACGCTAACAGAATAGAGCGTAAAGAGAATGGAGAACTGGGTATTCTCACCTGCCGTGTATCCATAGTAAGCAGCTGCCATCATGAAGAGTCCTGCAATGAGATGACACAATCCCAACAAGCGTTGAGCGGGTATCCACTTGTCGGCTACAATTCCCATAATAGCGGGCATGAACAGGGATACAAACCCCTGCATAGCAAAGAAATAACCGATATGAGAAGTCAGGCCGATGCGGCTCAAGTACATTCCCATACATGTAAGATAGGCACCCCAGACGGCAAACTCCAGGAAGTTCATCAATGCCAAACGGATTTTCAGGTTCATAATTATTTCAGTTTTTACGTCGATTATTATTATTTTAATTTTGTTCCAGATTGCAACTCCAGTTGACTCTCCTTTTTATTTTTCTGATCTGAGGAAGATTCCAAAGGTTTCAAGTCATTGACGGAGGAAGATTCCAGCGGTTGTTCTTCTTTCTGAACTGGGGAGGTGTCCTGTGCTTTCTCCTGGACCTTGGGCTTCTGTTTATGGAAACGTATCAGCTGAATATTCTTGAGGAACATGAGCTTCAGCGTTGACGACTGGTCGTTTCCATTGCCAAGATAGAAATAGCCATACAGTTCCTTAACAGCAAGACTATCGTCTATATTAATACGTATTTGGTTGATACCGCTAACAGAAACATGGTTCACGCGGCTGATGATGCTATCATTCTCAAGACGAACAGCCAAACAGACTATACCATCCCTTGTTCCCGACTGATACATAAAGTCAGCCATCATGTTCAGCATGAATGAGTCTCCTTTATGAAACGTCGTGTCAGCCTGCTGACGGAATGTCTGACGATTGTATGGTGCATACGGTATGAGGACAGCAGATCGGTTACCCGCCCAGATATTAGCAGTGTCGCCATTCATGCTATAAGATGCATAGCGTTCCACTTCTCCGTCAGATGCACCAAGGTCCAGAGCTTGTTCACTCAATCGCTCGGCCACTCGCTTATATATCTGCTGAAAACGTTCTGCACGAGTGTAGTAATAAACGAGTGAAGAGTCAAACTCGGCCTTTGTCACTCCATGTTTCTTCAGCACGGCCGCCATGTTTAGCGTCCGGTCAAAGTTGCGCTGCTCTATTGAGCCGTCTTCCATCTGTGCCATTGACTGACCTATGTGATAGTCATAGAGAATATCCTCCATCTCGTCGGGTTGAATATAACGCGACGGCGTACCTGGCTTACATGCAGCCAGCAAACATAGAACGGCTACAGAACAAAAGACTGACTTATACACGTTTCAGTGATATTTGACTGATTTCCTTACGATAGAATAGCAACAGCAGAACGACACCTACAGAAATGCAGGAATCGGCAAAATTGAAGACAGGACTGAAGAATACGAAATCTTCGCCACCGACAATTGGCATCCACTGTGGCCATGTGGTCACAATCAGCGGAAAATAGAACATATCGACAACCTTACCCATCAGGAATGGTGCATAACCATCGCCAAAAGAAACTAAGCTACTAATATAATAAGGTGTGGACTCAGTAAAGACAAGACCATAAAACATACAGTCAATGAGATTACCGATAGCCCCCGCCAGTACCATCGTCAAACAGACCAGATAACCTGTCTTAGCCTGCTTGCGCACCTGTAGCCAGATGAAGTAGCCCAACAAGACGATTGCTGCTACGCGAAATAACGATAATGCCAGCTTCGAACCGATTTGCATACCGTAGGCCATACCGTTATTCTCAATAAATGAGATATAGAACCAGTTGGCCACACGGATGCTCTCATGAAGCGACATATTCGTTTTTACCCAAATTTTAATGAGCTGGTCAATAACAAGCATAACCAGCACAAGGATGATTGCCAACCATCCATTTGTAAGGAATTTAGGCCGATATTTCACTTCTTCTTTTCGTTCAGTTTCGATTCAACGCTCAGTGTTGCATGAGGAACGGCACGCAGACGCTCCTTGGGAATCAGCTTTCCAGTAATGCGGTCTATGCCATACGTTTTATTCTCAATGCGTACTAATGCAGCTTTCAGTCCCTGAATGAACTTCTGCTGACGAGCAGCCATCGTAATGATTTCTTCTTTCGACTGCGTGACACTTCCCTCCTCCAGGGCTTTGTAAGTGGGTGACGTATCATCCACGTCGTTAGAGTCCTGGTTGGTCAGTGTTTTCATCATCATGTCATAATCTCTTTTGGCCAGTGCCAATTTCTCGTTGATAATCTCGCGGAACTCCTCGAGTTCCTCATCCGAGTAGCGTGTTTTCTCTGCCATAATTATTTTAGTTTTTAGTTATTTCAATATTAAGTTTAAAGTCGTCGAACTCCACCTCTGTGCCGTTATTGGGCGCAATTGTGATGTTGTCAGCCAAAACCTGTGTCTTGATATAATCACCAAAGGCGCTGACAGCAGCTTCGATTTCGGCATTGGGTGCTAACGTGATGCTGATACGGTCAGTAATCTCGAGACCGCCGTCCTTGCGCAGATTCTGAACACGGTTGATAATCTCACGTGCCATACCTTCCTGACGCAGTTCGTCAGTCAGTTCCACCTCAAGGGCAACCGTCAGTGCACCTTCGTTGGCAACAAGCCATCCGGGAATATCCTCGCTGATGATTTCAACATCCTCGGTGAGAATATCCACAGGTTCTGTGGCATCTGCAGGTAGTATTGAGAGTTTTCCTGCTGTCTCCAGCTCTGCAATCTGCTCCTGCGAGAGAGCATCAACAGCGGCTGCTACAGCCTTCATCATCTTGCCGAACTTCTTACCCATGGTACGGAAGTTACACTTTACCTTCTTGACGAGAATGCCTTGGCCTTCAACGAATTTCAGCTCCTTGACATTCACCTCGTTCATAATCAGGTCCTTCACAGCTTCAATGTGACGCTTCTGCTCAGCAGTAGCGGGTACCATGATGCTCTGTAGCGGCTGGCGCACCTTGATGTTCACCTTACGACGCAATGCCAGCACCATCGAGGTAATCTTCTGTGCCATCTCCATTCGGGCTTCCAGTTCTTTGTCGATAACGGTCTCATCGGCTACAGGGAAGCGGTCCAGATGTACAGAATCAAGCTCACCTCCAAGGTCTTTGTAGAGTTGATCGGCATAGAACGGGGCAAAGGGAGCCAGCAGCTTGGCAACTGTCATCAGACAGGTGTAGAGCGTATCATAAGCCGAACGCTTATCGGCCGACATGTCCTTACCCCAGAAACGTTTACGATTCAGACGAACATACCAGTTAGACAAATCATCGTTGACGAATGCATCAATAAGACGAGCGGCACGTGTCGGGTCAAAGTCTTCCAGTTCGCGCTCTACGCCCTTAATGAGTGTGTTCAGACAACTGAGAATCCAACGGTCAATCTCCGGTTTCTCCGAAATAGCCGTCTCTTTCTGCTTGTCAGGCTCGTAGCCATCAACATTTGCATAAAGAGCAAAGAAGCTATATGTATTATATAAGGTACCAAAGAACTTGCGACGCACCTCATCGACACCCTCCGGATCGAACTTCAGATTATCCCAAGGTTCGGAGTTAGTCATCATATAGAGGCGTACAGCGTCGGTACCATATTTCTCAATCATATCAAATGGGTTCACCACATTACCCACATGCTTCGACATCTTATTGCCTTTTGCATCGAGCACCAGACCGCTGGAGATGACGTTCTTGAAGGCTACGCTGTCGAAAATCATCGTGGCGATGGCGTGCAATGTGAAGAACCAGCCACGCGTCTGGTCCACACCCTCGTTGATGAAGTCGGCAGGGAATGCCTTGCGGTCGTCTATCAGCTCACGGTTCTCAAACGGATAGTGAATCTGAGCATAAGGCATAGAACCAGAGTCGAACCACACATCGATGAGATCGCTTTCGCGCTTCATTTTCTTACCTGTAGCCGAAACGAGGAAAATATAATCAACGTACGGACGGTGCAAATCAATCTTATCGTAGTTCTCCTTCGACATGTCACCAGGCACAAAGCCTTTGTCCTTCAACGGGTTCGATGACATGAATCCGGCCTTGACAGCCTTTTCAATCTCATTGTAGAGTTCCTCAACGCTACCGATACAGATTTCCTCGCCGTCCTCTGAGCGCCAGATTGGCAGCGGCGTGCCCCAGAAGCGCGAACGAGAAAGGTTCCAGTCGTTAAGATTGTCGAGCCAGTTACCGAAACGTCCTGTACCAGTTGACTCTGGTTGCCAGTTGATGGTCTTATTCAGTTCCGACATACGCTCCTTGCAGGCCGAAGACTTGATAAACCATGAATCAAGCGGATAGTAGAGCACGGGCTTATCCGTACGCCAGCAGTGAGGATAGTTATGAACGTGTTTCTCTATCTTGAATACCTTGTTCTGGGCCTTCAGGTCCATACAGATACTGATATCCAAGGTCTCATCCTTATCAGTCAGTGTGTCATCGTAGGCGTTCTTAACGTAACGACCAGCAAACTTATTCCATTCCTCGACATTGACATAGTTCTTAACGAACTCCTCGTCAAGATCTTCGACGACAAAGTATTTACCCTGCAAATCAACGACGGGGCGCTCATTGCCTTTCTTGTCAATCAACACGATAGGACAAATACCAGCCTTCTTGGCCACAAAAGCATCGTCAGCACCGAAGTTAGGTGCGATATGTACGATACCTGCGCCATCGTCAGTCGTCACGTAGTCACCCGGAATCACCTTGAAGGCTTCACCCATCGGCTTGATGGCGGGCATCAGCTGCTCGTACTCCATACCTACGAGATCAGAACCCTTATAGCGAGCCACGATACGATAAGGAATCAGCTTCTCGCCTTTCTTGTATTCCGGCATCTCGCCGCCATCGGTGATAGCACCCTCAGCAGGCAGATAGGCATTCAGACGAGCCTCGGCCAGTACGATAGTAATTTTCTCAGCGGTATAGGGATTGTAAGTCTGCACGGCTACATAGTCAATCTTCGGACCAACGCAGAGTGCAGAGTTAGCAGCCAGTGTCCAGGGCGTTGTCGTCCATGCCAGGAAGTAAGGTGTACCCCATCCCGTCATCTCGGGCTTCGGGTTCTTCATCTTGAACTGTGCCGTACACGTCGTGTCCTTCACATCGCGATAGCAGCCGGGCTGGTTCAGCTCGTGAGAGCTCAAGCCAGTACCTGCAGCAGGCGAATACGGCTGAATGGTATAGCCTTTGTAGAGTAACTCCTTCTGATAGAACTGCTTCAGCAGCCACCACAGTGTCTCGATATACTTATTATCGTATGTAATATAAGGATTGTCAAGGTCAACGAAGTAGCCCATCTTCTCTGTCAGGTCACGCCACTCCTGTGTGTACATCATCACGTTCTGACGGCACTTGGTGTTGTAGTCCTCCGTTGAGATATACTTCTCCGACTCCTTGTTATCGATGTCGGCCTTTGTGATTCCAAGTTCCTTCTCAACGCCCAACTCAACGGGCAGTCCGTGGGTGTCCCATCCAGCCTTACGCTTCACTTGGAAGCCCTGCATGGTCTTATAGCGGTTGAATGTATCCTTGATGGTACGTGCCAGAACATGGTGTATGCCCGGATGACCATTTGCAGAGGGAGGGCCCTCGAAGAATACAAACTGAGGACATCCTTCACGCTCGTCAACAGAACGCCAGAAGATATTATTCTTGCGCCAGCGATCCAGCACATCATTATTCACCTGGGTGAGGTTCAAGCCGCCAGGTTCGGCAAACTTCTTAGCCATTTATCTTTTGTCTTTTTGATTACTTTCTGTCTAATAGGCTGCAAAAGTACTAAAAATATTCGGCTCAACCAAAGAAAACTCCGATTTTATTTGTAACTTTGCAGGCGAATTCAGAATAAATACTCATCACACATGAAGAAAATAATCGCGCTTGCAGCGCTGATCATATTCCCAAGCGCAGTCATCACTGCACGACAAGACACAAAAACCATAAACCTGAAAGTTATTGAGACCAGCGATGTTCACGGACATTTCTTTCCCCATGACTTCATGGAGAACCGTCCTATTTCAGGCACTTTGTCACGAGCAAATACATACATCAACCGGCAGCGCCAGCAATACGGCGACCGGCTATTGCTCATTGACAATGGAGACATTCTGCAAGGACAGCCATGCGTCTATTGGACTAACTATGTGATGCCGGAGGACGAGAATCTGGCTGCTTCGGTCATCAATTATATGAAGTATGATGCTGAGACTGTTGGCAATCACGACATAGAACCGGGACATAAAGTCTATGACAAGTGGATTCGCGAGGTGCGCTGTCCGCTGCTTGGTGCAAACATTGTTACCAAGGAGCAACCCACCGACGGTCGTCCCTATCAGGTTTACAATGGTTTGAAACCTTATTCGGTACACTACAAAGAAGGTGTCAAGATTTGTGTCCTCGGTATGATTACCCCAAGCATTCCCCATTGGCTCAATAAAAACATCTGGGAAGGAATGGAGTTTCTCGAGATGGTAGCCTGCGCCAAGAAGTGGATAAAATATATAAAGGAGAATGAGAAGCCAGACCTCATCTTCGGACTCTTTCACAGCGGTTTAGAGGGTGGCATCGTCGATGACAATGGTGCAGAGGAGAATGCAACCGCTGCCGTAGCCCGCGAAGTTCCTGGTTTCGACATCATTTTCTTCGGACACGACCATCAGGTACACAGTGAGTGGATAACCAATGTCGAGGGGCAGCGGGTTCTCATCATAGACCCGTCCTGTTACGTCCAGAACGTAGCTGAAGCCGAATTGTCTTTAACCTACAAAAACGGACACCTCGTCAAAAAAGACATCAAAGGCCATATAGTCAGTGTTGCTGATGAGCAAGTAGATGAGCAGATGGTCAACCATTTCCAGCCTCAGATAGATGCCGTCAAGAAGTATGTTGGACGGCGCATTGGCCGTTTTGAACAGCCCATTTATACCCGTGAAAGCTTCTTCGGCAATTCTGCTTTTACAGACCTTATTCATAATCTGCAGATGGAAATATCCGGAGCCGACATCTCATTCAACGCGCCCCTGTCGTTCAATACCGTCATCAATGCTGGCGACGTCACACAGGCCGATATGTTCAAGCTCTATCGCTTCGAAAACTTGCTGTTTGTCCTCCGTATGACTGGCGAGGAAATACGCAAGCACCTGGAGTTCTCTTATGACATGTGGACCAACACGATGACTAGTCCTGAAGACCATGCACTGCGACTTAACGAAGACTCAAAGGAAGACCAGCAACGAACAGGTTTCCAATACTATACGTTTAATTTCGACTCCGCTTGCGGCATTGATTACGAGGTTGACTTGACAAAGCCTGACGGACAAAAAGTGCGCATTCTCAGAATGTCAAACGGCCAGCCTTTCGATGAAAAGAAATGGTATAAGGTAGTCATGAACAGCTACCGAGCCAATGGCGGCGGTGAGCTGCTGACTCACGGAGCCGGTATCCCTAAGGATTCGCTATGCAGTAGAGTGATATACCACTCAGAATTAGACCAGCGTCACTATCTGACACAAGAGATTGAACGTTTGGGAACCATCAACCCGCAACCCAATCACAACTGGCGCTTTGTGCCTGAGGAGTGGGTAAAGCCCGCCTTGGAGCGCGACCGCAAGCAACTGTTCGGAGAATAAGACGATTTCAATTACAGTAACCAACTTATCATTACATTACTGGAGATGACATACTATTTCGTTTTCTGCAAGGAAGACCTTCTTTTAGAGAAAACACCAGACGGCACCTATACGATTCCTCTTCAAGACGAACCACCCGTAGGGCTCAAGCCTTGGACACATCTGATGAACATCACACCGCTTGACGGCGTTGAGGTAAAGGCATACAGCATAGACCAGCCCGTTACGAATCATCCACGTTACGAAATGTGCCCCTTGCGACAGAGCTATTACCGTTTGCCTCTTCCACTCTATCTGAAAGCGGGCAAGTGCCAGGAACTGCTCTACTGGGACCATAACACTAAGTACTGCGGCATCTGCGGGGCACCCATGCGTATGGATACCGACATCTCGAAAAAGTGCACAGAATGTGGTAAGGAGATATGGCCACAGCTGGCTACAGCCGTTATCGTGCTTATTCATCGCGGAGACGAGGTACTTCTGGTGCGTGCCAAGAACTTCCGTACCGACTTCTACGGACTGGTGGCAGGATTTGTGGAGACAGGTGAGACACTCGAGGAGGCCGTAGCACGCGAGGCTTTAGAAGAGACGGGTGTTACCATTACCAACATCCGCTACTTCGGCTCACAGCCCTGGCCCTACCCTTGTGGACTGATGGTAGGTTTTAATGCCGACTATGTCAGTGGTGAGATACACCTGCAACGTAGCGAGATTGCCAAAGGAGGCTGGTTCCGCCGCGATAACCTTCCAAACATTCCCGAGCCTCTAAGCATTGCCCGCATGCTTCTCGACGACTGGTTAAATAGCTCGAAGTAACGTCACTCTGAATGTCGCATCAATTATTCTTTGCGCAATTATCCACGAGTTTCATTGAATACTCTACGATTTTCAATTGTATCTCCATGAGTTTCATTGAATACTCCATGAATTTCAATTATATCTCCACGAGTTTTATTCAATACTCCATGAGAAAGCCCTGAATTTTCTCGAAAATTCAGGGCTTTCTCAATGCTTTTACTATTTCACTCAATACTCGAGTTTTTTCTCTCCATGCATTTTCTTTATCTGTCAATGTTTTTCCTTTTTCACTACTTGATTCTTGAGCGCACACTCAGCTTTGCACCATTGTCATCAGCATGTAAAGAAATCTCCGGTAGGTAACTTCTTAATATTCTATGAGCGAGGTTGTCAGGCGACCGTCGAACGAGATGAGATTCTCGGCCTTGTAACATGTAGCACCATCGGGTATGCAGATAGTCGCAACAAAGCGGAAGCCTCGGGCATCGACTCCCGAGAACTCCATGTTGCTCAGCACCGATTGCTCCAGGAACTGCTTGGGTACCTTGGATACATAATCCTGTTTGCGGAAGTCGCGCGAGAAGAGTTTCTCGGCACCTCGGAACAGGCTGACGTGCATGATGTTATCGTAATAGACGTTATCGACCTCCATACCGTCATCACTATATGATGATATGTGAACTTTGTATTTCGTGGGGTTGATAACGATATACCAGTGGTAACGCTGATTGTCGTAGGAGACGACAGAGTCCAGTTTCACCACATTTGTATATGTCATTACGCGCTGATGCCCGCCACGAACTAACTCGTCGGGTATGGGCTCGTCGCTTTTGACCAAATGGACCACATCGCCGCTTTGATTGACAAACCAAAAGACATGAGGCGTCTGCTTCTCGATGCGATAATGGGCATCGGTGGAGAGAAGCGTGAGCTGACCGTCAGCTATAACAAATGCTGACGGCTGACTGATGGAATCTGGATAAAAGATGGTGTCTCCCTTGACCCAGAAGGACACTTCCTCGGTATCCTCATCCTGCCAGACGCCTTGTAGCATCGACATAGCTTCACGGTCTTCCTTGTTATCCCCAGAGTTGCTGCTCTTTGAGCCACATGCCCATAGGAGCAGCAGACTGACAACAGATATTATAAATGAAATGCTTCTATTCATCGGCCTATACAGTGATATTCAAAACCGCACTCTTCTAACTCTTCAACATCGAAGATATTACGACCATCTATGACTAACGGCTGACGCATAGCCTTCTTGATAACACCCCATGTGGGCAGACGGAATTCCTTCCACTCGGTAAGCAGCAACAGGGCATCGGCATCAAGCACGGCATCGTACATATCGCGGCAGTAGCTCACGGCATCGCCGACACGACGACGACATTCGTCCATAGCAATGGGGTCGTAGGCACGTACCTGACAGCCTGCATCTATGAGTTTCTGAATCATGACCAAAGCCGTTGACTCACGCATATCGTCGGTTTCAGGCTTAAACGACAATCCCCACATGGCTATAGTCTTACCACGCAGGGCATCGGCAGAACCAAACGCCTTAACCAGTTTTTCAAAGAGGACGGACTTCTGACGCTCGTTAACACGTTCCACAGCCTTCAGCACTTCCATAGAATAGCCTGCCTGATCAGCCGTTTTGATAAGAGCCTTGACATCCTTCGGGAAACAGGAACCACCATAACCGCAACCTGCATACAGGAACTTGCGACCTATACGGGTATCACTGCCTATACCGGCACGAACCATATTAACATCGGCACCAACACGCTCACAGAGATTGGCTATGTCGTTCATAAACGAGATGCGTGTGGCCAACATGGAGTTGGCTGCATACTTCGTCATTTCAGCCGAAGGAATATCCATGAAGATAACACGGAAGTTGTTGATAAGGAAAGGCTTATATAGCTTTGTAAGCACTTTCTTGGCCTGTTCGCTCTCAACGCCGACAACAACACGGTCGGGCGACATAAAGTCCTTGATGGCATTACCCTCCTTCAGGAACTCTGGATTAGAAGCTACGTCAAAGGGCACATCGACTCCACGCTTGTTTAATTCCTCTTCTATAGCATGACGCACCTTACGGGCAGTTCCTACTGGTACCGTTGACTTGGTAACCACTACAACATAGTGATTCAGGTGCTGGCCTATGGTACGGGCCACCTGCAGCACGTATGTCAAGTCAGCAGAGCCATCTTCGTCTGGCGGAGTGCCCACAGCAGAAAAGACTATCTGTACATCGTCAAGCACTGCAGCCAAGTCTGTTGAGAACTTCAGGCGACCGGCTGCGGTATTCTTCCTTACCAACTCGTCGAGACCTGGTTCATAAATGGGTATTTCACCGCGCTGCAGGCGCTCTATTTTGGTAGCATCGACATCAATACATGTGACATTAGCACCCGTATCAGCAAAACAGGTGCCCGAGACCAGGCCTACGTATCCAGTACCGACAATTGCAATATTCATGGCTCGATTATATTAATTATGTATCGTACTATCATTCTGTCCTATAAAATGAGAGGTTTCGTATAGGATTGTATTTATCATCATGATTCTATTCAAAGACTTCAGCGTCTTTCAGTAGCGGCTGACGCAGATCCTTCTCGCTCGTCAGCACGTCAAGCCCATCAACAGGCCAGTTAATGGCCAGAGCAGGATCATTCCAGCGAATACCGCCGTCGGCCTGCGGAGCATAGGGATTATCTACTTTATATGTAAAAATGGCTTCATTGCTCAACACGAGAAAACCATGGGCAAAACCACGTGGAATAAAGAACTGGCGCTTATTCTCGTCGCTGAGTTCTACCATTACATGCTGACCAAACGTGGGTGATGAACGGCGCAGGTCCACGGCCACATCGACAACGCGCCCCTTGATAACGCGAACCAATTTGGCCTGCGAAGCATTACCCTTCTGAAAATGAAGGCCACGTAAGACACCACGACACGATTTTGACTCGTTGTCCTGCACGAAGTTCACTTTGCCGATGTGTTCTTCAAACTCAGCCTGCTTCCATGCTTCAAAAAAATAGCCTCGGGCGTCATTAAATACGCGTGGTTCAATAATATATACGCCTTCGATGGCAGTCTTCTTGTATTCCATAACGGCTGCAAAGGTAGCATTTTTTTTTCATATCGGTGCATTTTTAAGTTTCTTTTATTTGCAGGTCTCAAAAAAAAACTGTACCTTTGCCGACGTGATTGAACTGAACAGACACATCGAAATACTGCTGCTGAGCAGTGACTGCGTCATAGTACCCGATCTTGGTGGTTTTATGACGCATCATGTTGATGCGCGCTATGATCAGGAAGACAATATGTTCATACCACCGCTGCGTACGCTCGGTTTCAATCCGCAACTGACGATGAACGACTCGCTATTAGCACAGTCGTATATCGAAGCTTATGACATCAACTATCCCGAAGCTGTACGTCGCATTGAGGCAGAAGTGACGGAACTGAAGCAGCAGCTTTATAATGAAGGTTTTTACGAAATGACGGGTATCGGCATGCTCAGTCTTAATGAAGACAGACGCATCGTATTCGAACCCTGTGAAGCTGGACTACTGACACCATCACTCTATGGTTTAGGGGCATTCGAGATGCTGCCGCTTATCCAAGAGGAAAAGGGACAAAGTGACAAAAAAGCCACGCTCGTATCACTTGACAACAGTTCGCAGTCGCTACGCACAACCACATCAGATGGCGAGAAAGCTATTATAGTCAAACTGTCGTGGATTCGTAATGCTGCCGCCGTTGCTGCCGCTATCATTGTACTGCTTGTTCTGACGCCTACTCTGCTGAATCGTCATAGCGCAGATACTCAGCAGCCCGAGATGAGCAAAGTAGATTTGTTGCCGCTTCCTAATAAGAATGTGGAACCGAAGAAACTCGATACATCGGCTGTCAACATCAAGCACGATAGTATTGAGAAAGCGTCTGCAGATCAGGAAATAAAGTCTGAAAATCAGAAAATAACGTCTCCTGACACTAAGCAACAACAGACCTGCACGCAGGCAAAGTCAGAGACTCCCACGCCTCAAAAGACGCAAGAGACTACTACAGAAGAAGCTAAGACGCGTTATTGCCTGGTTCTGGCAAGTCAGGTTGCCCAACAAGGTGCAGAGGATCTGGTGAGTAAAATGAGACAGCAGGGCTTTGAGGATACGCGCATAAACATTAATAAACAAGTAAGACGTGTGGTCTATGGCCACTATGCTTCCGAGGCTGAAGCCTATCAGGCCCTGAGCAAATTGCATCATGTTTCATCTGCTTTTGATGAAGCATGGGTTTACAAAACCAATTAACATATACACACTTAAGACATGAAACGAGTACGTTGTCCCAAGTGCGACCAATACATCACTTTTGATGAGAAGAAATACGGCGACGGACAGTCGTTGGTCTTTCAGTGTCCCCAATGCGGTAAAACGTTTGGTATTCGCATTGGCGTTTCCAAATTAAAAGCTACACAGAAAGAAGAGAATGCCACACTCAATCAGGATAATGGACAGCAAACGGCAGATGAAGCCTGCGGCAGTATTGTCGTCATTGAGAACGTGTTCCACTACAAACAAGTCATTCCCCTGCAGATGGGAGACAACGTGATTGGGCGCTATCAAAAAGGAAATCCCATCAACACACCGTTTGAAACAGTAGATCCCAGTGTTGACTTGAACCATTGTACCATCAATGTTAGCCGTGATAAAAAAGGAAATCTACGTTACACCCTGAGTGACAACAACAGCAACACAGGCACTTTTGTTGACAACGTAGAGGTAAAAGGCCGCGAACGCCGCATCATTGAAGACGGCACACTCTTTACCATCGGTGCCACCAGCATCATACTTCGCAGCACAAATACTAATAAAGATGAATAAGTCACTTGTTCTAAAGTTTGCAGCAGCTATCGTTCTGTATGCAACAACCATCAACTCGTCGGCTCAACAAAGAACCATAAACCAAGCCGCCGATATTGCCAAGAAAGCTCTTTCTACTGAAGTAGCAAACAGTCGCGGAACAGATAGTAATCGCAACAGTTATCAGCTGAAGCTAGTCAGTGGTAGCACCATTGAACTGTACATGGGTCAGCTCAGTCAGAGAAAAGGCTTGGATAGTGACTTACCTTCGTTTGCAATGGCCGACAACCAGCCGTTCTACGTATTCAGTGATGACATCTCTCGGGCTTTTGTCATCGTAGCTGGTGATGAACGCATGGGTGACGTATTAGGCTATAGTACAACCTCAGACTTCAATACTAGCCAGATGTCTGACGGATTGGTAGATCTGTTGCGATTCTACGCTCGAACTTACGCTTCTGTAAGCAAGAAAACGCCAGTCATACGTCATCAAGAGCAAAAGCAGGAACCAACATGGGTGGGTGTTGCCCCCATGGTGAAAACAAGATGGGGACAAGATAGGCCATACAATGCAAATTGTCCTATGGACGGAGAAAGACACAGCCTTGTTGGCTGTGCTGCTACAGCTATGGCACAAGTAATGAAATATCATTGCTGGCCCATGACGGGAAAAGGTTCTTATTCATATGTTACAGAAGATAAGCACATAGAGCAGTCTTTAGATTTCAGTAGTATCACATTCAATTGGGATAACATGGACAACAACTATTATTCCAATGAAGAAGCTCCTGATGTGGCCATTCTGTCACACGCTTGTGGCGTGAGTGTTGCCATGAACTATACCTACAACAATTCGTGGGCATACGCTCTTGATATTCCTTATGCTCTGTTGAACTACTTTAATTATAGTAAGGACATAGCATGCTATCGCAAGGAATTCTTTACTGACGAAGCATGGGCCGCAGCCATTCAGAAAGAACTGCTAAATAACCGTCCTTTCATTTTGAGAGGAGCTAATGAAGATGACAACAACGGACATTTCTTCGTAGTCGATGGGTGCGACATAACTGGCCGTCTTCACATCAATTGGGGATGGTACGGCAACAATAATGGATATTTCGAAATTAACAAAATTGCCATTAATGAATATTACGACGATTACAGCTACGGTCAATGGGCAATTCTGAAGATATCACCCTACGATTTGGGAGAGCAGGAGGATGTTTTCTTTGCCGATTCATATACAGCCGAACATGTAAACGACGGAATCATAACGACTTTTACTAATGTGTTCAACTATACCAGTAACACCTGTCGCAAGGATCCAAACACCACCTTCGAAGGCCATCTTGGCACTGCCATATATAACACATCCGGGGAGTTCTTGAAAATGACAGGCATGCAAGTATCACTTAAATCGAACTATGGTTGGTTTAACTTGACACGATCAATCTCAGACGTAAATTTCGATGAGGGTACGTACATCATAAAGCCTGCCGTCATGAACCCGAAAGAAGGCAGACTCATTACACCCATTCGCACTCTGGGTGGTGAGACAGACAGCCTTTTCGTGGTGAAGAAAAACGGTGTCGTAAGCGTCATGAAAGAACTGCCAACAGCTATTAAAACAGCACGTGTGACTCCAAAAAGAAAAGCGGCTGGAACCTACACGCTTAACGGACAGCGTATTGGCAATACCGACAGACGCGGACTCTACATTAAAGACGGGAAAAAGACCATTATCCGCTAAACGACATAATCCGTAAAAAAAATACTCTCCGTATGAGAGTATTTTTTGTTTATAGTGCATTGAGAATACTGTACACTTCTTTCTTTTCAATACACGCGAGGTCCGAAAATCATGGTACCAATTCGTACCATCGTTGAACGGCAACCGACAGCTATGTCGTAATCATCGCTCATACCCCAAGAACGTTCGCAGAACCATGGGGCATTCTGGAAATATGAAGACTTCACCTCGTCGAAGAAATCTGCAGCCGTCATAAACTCATGTTGAATCTGCTGACGGTCATCGGTATTCGAAGCCATCATCATCAAACCACAGATACGCACATGGGACATCTCGCGCCAAGAACCGTCGGCTAAAAGCTGACGGCACTCATCGAGCGTAAGACCATACTTTGTAGCCTCCTCAGCTATATGAAGCTCCAGCAGCACATCGATGACGCGGTCGCATTTTGCTGCCTGTTTCTCAATTTCCTTCAGAAGCTTCAGAGAGTCGACTGCCTCAATCATCGTAACGTAGGGAGCTATATATTTAACCTTGTTGGTTTGCAAGTGTCCAATGAAATGCCACTCAATATCCTTTGGCAGCGACTCATGTTTCAGTCGCAGTTCCTGCTCGTGGCTCTCGCCGAAGATACGCTGTCCTTCCTCGTAGGCAGCTTCAATATATTCATTTGGATGGTATTTGCTAATTGCCACAAGGCGGACACCCTGTGGCAATTGGCTTAATACTTCCTTTAACTTTCCTTTAACGTCGTACATATCTGCGTTTGTTCAGATATTAGTTATTGTTCATACTCAGGCTTGTCGTTGGCTTCTTTTTCTTTGCCATATTCATAGACATCCATGATAGTTGTTTCTGCAATAGCAGCAATCACATAATCTATCATAGTACCGCCCATAACATCTTCAATATTTTTGACGGCTCCATTCAGAGTACCGGCATTGACAAGATAGTTGATGCTGGAACGTTTCTCCTTAGCTGTTTTTTCATCAATAGTTATGAATTGTAGCTTGGCTTTGTACCAACGGTCGGCAGAGTCCATGTCTGCAAAGAATATTTCCTTGTAGGGAGCAATTTTGATATCCTTAATAGCAAATTCTCCACTGATATACGATGACAACTCCTCCATAATCCGTTGCTCTGCTTCGGTGAAAGACAATGCATCTACAACATAACACTCTGTTACTTTCTTCTGAAGACCATCTTCCATAGTCTTCTCATACTGAATTTTGCACTCAAACCACTGTGCTGTTCTACTTCTCATGTTTCTTTATTCGTTACTACTTTTCTTTAATTCTTCAAGTTTTGCTTTCTTTTCGTTGGAAATACGGTCTATGATTTCTGAAGCAATGCGTTGGCTTTTCGTATCACTGAGACCAGCTTCCTCACCTAATTCAACTTGCTTCTTAGTCAGTTCTGTCATAGCTTCTGTACTCATTGAGAGAAACTTTTTCTCCGTACTATTCATATACTCCTTGTCATATATCTTTGAGAGAATACGGTCAGCTTCTTCCGAGTAACGTTTACGGAAAATCTCCTCAGCTTTCTGCTCATAGACCTTCATTTGTTCTTCATCCACTTGCGTTACGCTGCTATCTGGCTGTGCTGCCTGTAGTTCCATTTCCGGATCATATAGTGCCGGTGAGACTTCATCGTCGAAGTTCTCCTTTGGTGCAGCTTCCACAAACTCCATTTCTTCTGTGTTGGGCGTCAGTTCAACAAAGAGTCCAATACAAACAGCCGCGAGTACCACAGCAGCAATGCCAATTATCAACGAGTGGCGCAGCTGGTGATAAGTCTTCATGGCTTTTTTCATTTCAGCTGCATCGCTATAACGCAATTCCGGATCAGGCTGTATAGCCTTCTTTATAATCGAGCGGTATTCCAAAGGTACATAAGAGTCACGATATAAATATTCCAGGAACTTTCCTAATGAATATACATCACTGCGTGCATCTGCGACCCCTTCCTCGAACACCTCCGGAGCAACATATTCTGCATAAGGACCATATAGCTCCTCCTGATCGTTGAGTGTCAGAAATGAGGAACCATGAAACAATAGCAAAGGTATTGAAGTATCCTTACGAACTAACATATTGGAAGGCGAGAAACATAGATGATAGATTCCCTGCCTGTTCAGACTGATGGTACTCTCAAAAAGTACATCCATGACCTGCTCAACAAAGTTACTCTGAGCAACAACCGATGGATTATCATTTATAAGACGTTCGAAAGTCATGAAACTACCACTCTCGACGGTCACACTACAAAGTCCAGAACTGTCCTTCGTTACCTGATAATGTAGCTGATGACGATCCGCAATTGTATTAAGCTGTTCACTTTCTGTTCTGAGAGCTTCACAAAATCGGAGACTATCAGCAAGGTCATACCGCAAATCAATGATATTGGAAAATGAATTCTCACTCATTTTCCGATAAAAGGAGCCAAAGGGCATTGAATCCTTTTTCAATGCAACACCATTCCTTGATGCCAGTAATTCTTCGTAGTTCATGAACAAAAAGTGTTATTTTGACGGGCAAAAGTACACATTTATTCTGAAAAACGCAAATTTTTAACCACTAAAGAAAAAATAATTCATAATTCTAATTCTTAATTCTCTTTTTTTCAGTAACTTTGCGCCTTGAAATCGACAAACCATAAGAAAAATGCCTGAAATATCAGTTCGCGGACTCGAAATGCCAGAGTCACCGATTAGAAAGTTGGCTCCCCTTGCTGCTGCTGCCAAGAAACGCGGCACAAAGGTATATCACTTGAATATTGGACAGCCCGATCTGCCCACACCTCAGGTAGGACTGGAGGCCCTCAAACGCATTGATCGTGACATTCTTGAGTATTCACCATCTCAGGGCTACCAGAGTTACCGTGAGAAGTTGGTGAGCTATTATGCGAAATATAACATTAATGTAACGGCTGATGACATTATCATCACATCGGGCGGTTCTGAGGCAGTATTGTTTGCGTTTCTTAGTTGTCTAAACCCTGGCGACGAAATTATCGTACCAGAGCCTGCATATGCCAATTATATGGCTTTTGCCATTTCGGCAGGTGCCAAAATCCGTACAATTGCAACAACCATCGAGGAGGGTTTCTCGCTGCCGAAGGTAGAGAAATTTGAAGAACTCATCAATGAGCGCACGCGTGCAATCATGATTTGCAATCCCAATAATCCGACGGGTTATCTTTATACACGCCGCGAAATGAACCAAATACGCGACTTGGTAAAGAAGTACGATTTGTATCTTTTCTCCGATGAGGTTTATCGTGAGTACATCTATACTGGTTCACCATATATTTCTGCGTGTCATCTCGAAGGCATCGAACAGAATGTCATACTCATCGATTCTGTGTCTAAGCGCTACTCTGAGTGTGGTATTCGTATTGGTGCTCTTATAACTAAGAATGAAGAGGTACGCAAGGCAGTCATGAAGTTCTGTCAGGCTCGACTCTCCCCTCCTCTTATTGGTCAAATTGTAGCAGAAGCCTCACTTGATGCTCCCGAGGACTACTATCGCGATGTCTATGACGAATATGTGGAGCGTCGTAAGTGCCTTATTGACGGTCTGAACCGCATACCCGGTGTTTATTCACCTATCCCCATGGGAGCGTTCTACACGGTAGCAAAACTCCCTGTAGATGATGCTGAGAAATTCTGTCGTTGGTGCCTTGCTGAATTCAATTACGAAGGCGAAACGGTCATGATGGCTCCTGCTGCAGGCTTCTACACCACACCGGGTGCCGGTGTCAATCAGGTACGTATTGCTTATGTGCTAAAGAAACAGGATTTGGAACGTGCACTTGTCGTGTTGCGTAAAGCCCTGGAAGCCTACCCTGGACGTGTAGATGAATAACCGCACAACAGGCCAATCAAACGACAAAGTACTCAATTCAATCGTCAAATAATAGATTTCTAATTTGAACTTACCTTTATTCATAGCGCGACGCATACATAGTGACAAAGGGGACCGCCGTAAGGTGAGTCGTCCAGCTATTCGCATTGCTACGGTTGGTGTTGCTATCGGTCTGGCGGTTATGATTATTACTGTTAGTGTAGTATTGGGGTTCAAACATACCATTAGGGATAAAGTTGTTGGTTTCGGCAGTCATATTCAGGTAACGAATCTTCTTTCAATCAATAGCAGTGAGTCATACCCTATTAGTTTGAATGATAGCATGATGAAAGCTCTCTCCGACATCGAAGGCATCCGTCATGTACAGCGCTATGCCTTTACTCAAGGTATATTAAAGACTGAAAACGAATTTCTTGGCGTTGTTTTCAAAGGTGTCGGTCCTGAGTACGATTACACTTTTCTAAGTGATAATCTCGTAGAAGGTGAGGTTCCTGCATTTAGCGATAAAAAGGGAACGAATAAAATACTGATATCACGAATGATTGCCGACAAGATGGGACTTAAGAGTGGCGACAAGGTCTATTCTTATTTTATAGGCAACGATGATGTTCGCGTACGTCGTTTCACCATCAGCGGTATCTATCAGACCAACATGACCCGTTTCGATGAAAAGATATGCTTTACAGACCTATATACAGCAGCCAAGTTGAACGGATGGTTTGAACGTCAATATTCAGGGGCAGAGTTGCTGGTTAAGGATTTCAACCATCTTGAGGATATTGAGCAGAATGTTATCAGTAGTATAAAAGGTACATACGACGAATATAACAATACCTATTCATCACAAAACATACATGATGCCTATCCACAGGTGTTCACATGGCTTGAGCTGCTCGATATTAATGTTTGGATTATTCTTGGACTGATGATTTGTCTTGCCGGCATCACGATGACAAGCGGCTTGCTCATTATCATTCTGGAACGGACGTCAATGATAGGTGTCTTGAAAGCATTAGGCTCGCGTAATACAATGATTAGGCACACGTTCCTGTGGTTTGCAGCCTTCATTATAGGTCGTGGTCTGATGATTGGTGATGTCATTGGCATTGGCCTTGTCCTATTACAACAGAATACGGGTTTAATTACTCTCGACCCTCAAACCTATTATGTTAGCGAAGCACCAGTAGAACTGAACCTTCCTATCATAATTGCGCTGAACGTCGCTACTCTTATTATCAGTATTTCTGTTCTAATTATCCCAAGTTTCTTTATTTCGCACATTCATCCTGCAAAATCCATGCGTTACGAATAAAAAATTGCACATAAAATTTGCAGATGTGCAAAAAACGATGTACCTTTGCACAAAATTTAAAAAATTGTGCAATGAATCAAGCTAATAGCTTTAATCAGTTTATTGAACGTGCAATAATTTGTAATTGGAATTTTGATGCTTTGACAGACTATCATGGCATTACCCTACAATATCACGATGTAGCACGCAAGATAGAGAAACTTCATATTCTATTTGAAAATTGTGATTTAAAACCTGGTGATAAGGTGGCTCTATGCGGACGTAACTCCGCCCATTGGGCTGTGGCATTCTTAGCAACACTCACCTATGGTGCCGTCGCCGTACCAATTCTTCACGAGTTTAATCCTGAACAGGTTCATAATATTGTGAATCACTCTGAGGCTCGTTTACTCTTTGTAGGCGACTATGTAGTCAAGACAATTGTAGCTGACGAGATGCCCCAGCTTGAAGGCATTATCAACATACCGGACTTCTCGCTTCACACTTCTCGCTCTGAAAAGCTTACTTATGCACGCGAACACTTAAATTTATTGTTTGGCAGCAAGTATCCACGTGCATTCCGAGCCGAACATGTTCACTACCATATAGACGAGCCAGACGAATTGGCACTCATTAACTATACCAGTGGAACAACAGGCTTTTCCAAGGGAGCGATGCTACCCTACCGCGCGCTGTGGGGAAATGTTGATTTTTGCATGAAACGTTTACCGTTAAAGTCGCAAGACACCATGCTGAACATTCTTCCAATGGCTCACATGTATGGTCTTGCCATTGAGTTTCTATATGGTTTTAGCCGCGGCTGTCACCTATATTTCCTGACACGTTTGCCGTCACCAGCTATCATCGCAGATGCTTTTGCGACAGTACGTCCAAGTATCGTGGTAGCAGTACCGCTGATTGTAGAGAAAATTATCCGAAAGCGCGTATTCCCCAAGATACAGACCAATGGCATTCGTTTATTACTGCAAATGCCCGTTGTATCCAAGAAAGTTAAGGAGAAAATCTGTGAACAAGTTTATCAAGCCTTTGGTGGCCGTGCGTATGAGATAATCGTTGGTGGCGCGCCACTGAGTCGAGAGGTAGAACAATTTCTGCTTTCCATTGGCTTTCCAATTACGGTAGGCTATGGCACTACCGAATGTGCACCACTCATCAGCTATAGTGATTATAAAGATTTCGTTCCAAGCTCATGTGGAACGGTTGTTGAGCATATGGAAGTACGCATCGACAGCGATAATCCCAACATTCCTGGCGAGATTTTGGCTCGTGGTACAAACGTTATGCTGGGTTATTACAAGAATCCCGATGCAACAGCCGCCGCTCTTGACAGTGAAGGCTGGTATCATACAGGCGACTTGGGCACGATGAACGATAGTGGTCACATATTTATCCGAGGTCGCATTAAAAACATGCTACTTGGTGCCAGCGGTCAAAACATCTATCCCGAGGAAATCGAAGATAAGTTAAACTCCATGCCCATGGTCAACGAATGTATTGTTGTACAGCGGGAAAACAAGCTCGTTGCCCTTGTTCATCCAGATAACGATGAGGTGGTGAACTTTACAGCCGAAGAACTGCAGCACATTATGGAGGAAAACCGCCAACAGCTTAACGAACAGCTCCCCGCATATAGTCGTATTACAGCTATCGAACTCCAAGAAGAGGAATTTGCGAAGACGCCTAAGAAAAGCATTAAACGTTACCTATATAGCTAAATTATTCCTGGCTAGTAAGCCAAATCATTAAGTAGAAAAGAGAATAAATAATTATGGAACAGATACCAAGTTTTAACGAGCTCATAGAGAAGTCTATTCTCGAACACTGGGACCTCGATGCCTTGACAGATTTTAAAGGCCAGACGTTGCAATACCACGATGTTGCACGCAAGATAGAGAAGCTACACATTCTGTTCGAAAACAGCGGTGTAACAAAAGGTGATAAGATAGCCCTGTGTGGACGCAATTCCAGCCAATGGGCAGTAGCATTCTTGGCTACACTAACCTATGGTGCTGTTGCAGTACCCATCCTGCATGAGTTCAATGCAGAACAGATTCACAACATAGTGAATCACTCTGAGGCGAAATTACTTTTTGTCGGTGATCACGTAGCGACTATTATCGATCCGCAGAAAATGCCTACCCTCGAGGGTATCATCAACAATCCAGACTACTCACTGATGGTCAGTCGTACCGACAAGCTTACTTATGCTCGTGAACACCTGAATGAGTTATACGGAAAGAAGTTCCCCAAGTATTTCCGTAAAGAGCATGTCAGTTACTATCGTGAGCAGAGCCCTGATGAGTTGGCACTCATCAACTATACCAGCGGAACCACAGGTTTCTCAAAGGGAGTCATGATTCCTTATCGTGCTCTTTGGTCAAACTACGACTTCGCCATCGATGTACTGGGTAAAACTATCAAAGCCGGCGACCCGATCATCTCCATGCTGCCCATGGCTCACATGTATGGTATGGCATTCGAATTTATTTTCGAATTCCTGCACGGCTGTCACATCTTCTATCTTAACCGTATTCCTTCACCTGCAATCATAGCTCAGGCTCTCGCAGAAATCAGGCCTGTCATCGTTATTGCAGTGCCTCTTATCATTGAGAAAATCATCCGCAAGAAGGTGTTCCCGAAAATACAGAACAACCGTATGCGTCTGCTGCTGCAGATGCCTGTTGTCTCAAAGAAAGTTCGCCAAATGATTTGTCAGGAGGTTATTAAGGCATTCGGTGGTCGTCTCTACGAAGTTATTATTGGTGGTGCAGCACTGAATCGGGAGGTTGAACAATTCCTTAAGCGTATAGATTTCCCCTATACCGTTGGCTATGGTGCCACGGAATGTGCCCCCATTATTTGTTATCGTGACTGGAAGACTTTTGCTCCTGGTAGTTGCGGACGCGCGGCCCTCCACATGAAAGTGGAAATCGATTCGCCTAATCCACGTACCATTCCCGGCGAGATTCTTGCCAAAGGTCCCAATGTCATGCTTGGCTATTACAAAAATACTGAAGCAACAGCAGAGACCATTGACAGTGAGGGCTGGTACCACACTGGTGACCTTGGAACGATGGATGCCGACGGTAATGTATTTATTAACGGACGTTCGAAGAACATGCTTCTCGGTGCTAATGGTCAGAATATTTATCCAGAGGAGATTGAGGACAAGCTCAATTCTATGGCAATGGTGATGGAGAGTATCGTTATACAGCGCAATAACAAACTTGTTGCCTTAGTTCATCCTGATATGGAGGAAGCTAAAAACATGAAGTTCACAGCAGAAGATCTGAAGAACATCATGATCCAGAATCTCAACGGTTTGAATGAACAGATTCCGGCCTATGAGAAGATATCTGAGATTATCATCCATGAAGATGAGTTTGAAAAGACCCCCAAACGATCCATCAAACGTTATCTCTATCAATAGATGTTGTTATACGAAGAATACACTAATAAATAAGACGGCGCGAAAGTCATTCACGCCGTCTTTATTTATTGGTATATAAGCTGTTAACGTTTGCTGCGTGTTACCATAGTACGTATCTTTTGGTTGAAGCGTGTGGCCGCAAGGAGTTGTTCTATCGTCACATGCATTCGCCACTGCCAATGGTTAAAGGGGTCACTGGGCGTATTGATACGTTCAGGTCGTAGTTGCTTGGCGCGTAATTCACCCTCCATGGCGAGCCAATCCTGCAATGAAAGTATACATAACATTGAGGGACTATAGAGGTGGCGTGCTATAATTTCTTCTGCCAGATGAGCCGGTAGGTGTTCCGGAGCCTTGCCCTCTTTTTGAAGCATGGTGATATAATAACGTTGCGTGCGCTCAGGCCTTTCTTCCCACCATAGTCGTAAAGGTGACATGTCGTGGGTCGATATGGTACAGACAGAACGATAAGGATTGGCATCAAGATGTGCAAATTCCAGACCATTCTGTTTCGGCATAGTCTGAATCTCCAGTGTCAGAATGCGGAGAGAATCAAGCACAGGTGCAACGCAGTCGGGAAGCATACCCAAATCTTCAGCGCAAATCAGTAAATGGCTGTCTTCAATGATTTCTGACAGACGTCGGGTAGCCACACCACGCCAGTATTCCGAATGTCGCTGATAGAAATAATTGTTGTATAATCGCAGATAAGCCTCCTTCTCTTCATCGTTCAGGGCATCATATACAGAT
>JAGBQP010000065.1 GCA_017632825.1 Prevotella sp.
AGGGTCTTGCCCGTTTCGGGTTCCAACTGTACAGCAGCGAATCCCGAGTGCCATGAGCCAAAGATGAGCCAGTGTTCGCCTTCGGGTGTGATGATATATGAAGGGTCGATAGCATTATAGCGGAAATAGCCGTTCCAGTCGTTAGTGTTGCTACGTGCCCAGTTCTTTCCTTTGTCCGACATCGAGCAGAGTACAAACCCTTTGTCCACCCAACTGTTAGCTTTGTCAGGCGTTGCTGTCTCCATTACGCCGATGAAGGCTCGTTCTGTCCATGAGTTGTCGAAGTTTTCCGGTGTGTTGGCCTTGCCGGTTTTGATGTAGTTATCAACAACGATGCAATAGTACATACGATAAAGTCCCTCCTTAACCTTGCGGGCACAAGGAGCCCAATAGCCATATTGCGGACTGGAAATCTCGGGCAAATTCAGTCGGCGGCGTTCGCTGTTGAGTGAGTCTTTAACCCATGTCGGCGGAGTAGTCATGGTAGCACCCATATATTTCCAGTCAACCAAGTTCTTGGAGCGTCGGCAGTGGAAATGTCCATGCCCGTTTTGCGGATCGCCGAAGCCAGCATCCGTACAGTACATATAATAATACCCGTCATCGGCCAGCATGACCGATGGGTCGTGGATATTGGCGAGATTCCATTTTGAACGAGTATCCCATTTTGCCAGATGGCGATAATCATCAGGATATGTAGGTGCTTTCCATGTGCGCTCTGCCAATGGTGTTGCCGTGATAGAGACAACGCGGCTGATGTCGGTGCCGCCACTGGTGATGTCTCCTCTGCGGATAAGCCAGTTGTCATCACCGCTACCTTTGACAATGGTGATATCCGACCAAGTGAACTTCTGACCATCGCTGAGGCTGATGACATATTGGGCTGTGGCAGTAGCATGAAACAGTAGTGTCATCACGGTTAATAGAAGTGTCAGATGTAAGATGCGTTTCATGGTTTCTCCTTTCTTATTTTTTTGTGAACTTAATGGTGACATCACCCACTTTTAACAAGTAAACACCTTTCGGCAAGTCACCGACCTCAATTTCTGTCTTTCCTTCACTGGCTGTCTGTGTGAGTAGCTTGGTGCCATTCAGGTGATATACCAGAATAGACGTTCCTGCCGTGCAGTTGCTCAGTACGATTTTTTGTTGAACCAGTCCTGTGTAGGTAGCAGGTTGAGACTCTGTTTTGAGACTCTTTACGTCGGTTGTTTCTAATTGTCTGAAGGTGATAGCAGCAAGCCTGTCGCTCAGGGATCCGTCTTTGCTGATTACAGCAATGCCTTCCTCCCAGTCACTGGTCATGAGGAAGGCAATGTCGGCCATTGCGGCCACTGGTATGTCGGGCTTTGAAGCATCGACGACATACCAGCGGGCCTGGCCTTGTGCTGCGGCGCCAAGCGCCGACAGCACGGACATTAGTAGAATAGTTAGTAGTCTCATTTTGTTGTAATTAGGTGTAATAGTTGTTATTTCAGGTATTCTGAGAAGTCGGTCAGCTTCATGTCGCCCTTACGAGCCAGTGTGTCGTGCAAGGCGAAGGCTGCAGTCAGGTTGTGACGCGTCTGTCCCATCTTCGAAATCTTCAGGTAGTCCCACAACAGCTGCTTGTAGTCAGGGTGCGCACAGTTCTCGATGATGCACTCGGCACGCTGTGCGGGTGACTTGCCGCGCAGGTCGGCCACACCTTGCTCCGTGACGATGATGTTTACATCGTGTTCTGATGAGTCCTGGTGGGAGACGAAGGGTACAATCGATGAGATGACACCGCCTTTGGCAACTGATGGACAAGTGAAGATGCTCAGATAGGCATTGCGGATGAAGTCGCCGCTGCCACCGATACCGTTCATCATCTTCGTACCGCTGATGTGTGTAGAGTTAACATTACCATAGAGGTCGGCTTCGATGGCTGTGTTGATAGCGATGACACCCAGTCGGCGGATAACCTCAGGAGAGTTTGAAATCTCACTTTGGCGCAGTGTCAAGTGCTGCTTCATGTAGTCCATGTTGTCGTAAACCTGCATCAGACAGTCGTTTGAGACGGTAAGCGAGCAGGCAGAAGCATCCTTTACACGACCGTTGAGCATCATCTCGATGACCGAGTTCTGAATAACCTCGGTATAGATGTTGAAGTCGGGCACATGCTTGTCTTCACCCAGTGCGCCGAGGATGGCGTTGGCAGTCGAGCCTACACCACTCTGCAGTGGCAGGAACTCCTTGGGAATACGTCCCTTGTGCATTTCCTCTACCAGGAACTCGGCTGTCAGGAAGCCAATCTTTTCTGTCACGGGGTCGCTGTCCTTGAAGGCACGGGCCTCGTCGGGAATGTTACACTCCACAACACCGACAACCTTCTCCTTGGGAATAGAGACATAGGGCTTGCCAATGCGGTCACCAACGTGCTCAATGGGGATAGCCTTGCGATAGGGTGGGTCAAGAGGCTCGTACACATCATGGATGAACTTTGCATTAGGATTGTGGAACGAGTTAAGTTCCAGAATGATATGCTTGGCCAGACGGGCAGCAGTGGGCGAGATGCCACCGGCAGCAGTCAGATAGACGTGATAGTCGTTACCAGCGTCTTCAATGTCGCACACCTCGAGAATAGCCCAATCCAGAGGACCATAGAACCCGTAGCGTAACTCCTGTGCCATGTGGCTCAGATGCAGGTCGTTATAGGGAATCTCTCCCAAGTTGACGTGCTTACGGAAGTCAGGGTTTGTTGTATAAGGGGCGCGGTACAGGATGGCCTGTGCATTAGCTAGGTCACCATCGGTTGACTGTCCAGTGGAAGCACCCGTGAAGATAGCCACCTTAAACTCACGGCCGGCCTCGTGTTCTGCTACCGCAATTTTTGCCAGTTCCTTCGTTGTAGCCTTAGCCACACCGGCAGGAGTAAAACCACTCATGGCGATGTGATCGCCATTCTTAATCAATGCTGCAGCCTCTGCAGCAGTCATACGTGTATAAGCCATAATTAAATTAGAAATTTGCAAATTTTGATTGCAAAATTAATGTTTTTCGATGGTATTACAAAACAATTCACACTTTTTTTACCCATTCGTTTTGCAATTCAAAATATAATCCCTATATTTGCATATTGTAACACATTAACTGAAGGAAAGGATAAAGGATTCGGCCTGGCCTAAAGTCAATTATTCACAAATGAATCCATCAAGGAAGTACTATGGGATTTTTTGGTGCTATTAAATCGGTGTTAGGCAACTATGCTAATTTCTCTTCTCGTGCTCGTCGTTCTGAGTATTGGTGGTGGTGTTTGTTTACATTACTTTGGGCTTGGATTCCCATTGTGAACATTCTGCTTGGTTTGGTATTCTTCTTGCCAAGTCTTGCTGTTGCAGTTCGTCGTCTCCACGATACAGGACGTAGCGGTTGGTGGATTCTTCTGGGTCTTATTCCTATTATCGGTGCGATTGTCCTGATAATTTTCTATTGCACAGACAGTCAGCCTGGCGAAAACCAGTATGGTTCAAATCCCAAAGAACCAAAGGAACCAATTGCATAATCATTTAAGGGGTGGCTTCGGTCACCCTTTTTTCATACGCTATAGATAATCCATCAGCACGTCCCATACGGCGATGATGTGACAGACAGACCCTGCCAGCACAAAGAAATGGAAGATGGAGTGCATGTATTTGCGTTTGTTGAGTGAGTAGAAGACGGCTCCCGTAATGTAACAAACGCCCTCGGCAATCAACCATATCACGGCGGCTGCCGATACAGAATCTATCAGGGGTTTGAAAGCCACGAGCACCGAGAGTCCCATACCAACGAAGCAGAAGGTCTCCAAATTGGAGTGTTCTTTCAGACGAATAAAACTCACGATGGTGCCCGCCAATGCACATGTCCATACAAAAATGAAGAGCGACCAGCCCCAGTAACCCTGTTCGCGCAACGCTGTCAGCGTCAGCGGAGAGTAAGAGCCGGCAATATGCCAGTAGATGGCGGCGTGGTCCCATTTCCTGAGCCGTTCCTTCCATTTGGAGTGATGGCGGATGGAGTGGTAAATGGTAGAGGCTGCATAGCTTGCCAACATGCCGAAAAGGTAGAGGATGACACCACAGCGCGCCCAGTTATTATCGCTTTGAAAACACCATATCAGGAAGATGATGCCAATGACAATACCTAACAGAATGCCGCCGCCGTGAGATGAGGCATTCCATATCTCTTCCTTTTTCGTATAGCGTATCATCAGATAAAGTAAAAAGCGTGTATCGCTTCTTATGGGTGGTTTTGTTGTACCTGTTGCATCACGCGCAGGAAGTTTCCACCCCATATTTTCTGGATGTCCTGTTCGGAGAAGCGGCGGGAAAGAAGCTGGCGCGTAAACTGTAGGAGTTCGGATGAGTCACGCAGTCCGCGGATGCCACCGTCACCGTCGAAGTCGGTACCCAGGCCAACATGGTCGATGCCCATCACCTTGATAGCATGCTCCAAGTGTGCCATCGCGTCAAGAATCGTGGCTTCGCCTTCGCTTTTGATGAAACCGTGATATAGTGTGATTTGGCAGACGCCCCCCTTCTGAGCCAAAGCGCGCATTTGGTCATCGGTCAGATTGCGAGGATGGTCACAAAGGGCGCGACAGCTGGAGTGACTGCACACGATTGGTGTTTGGCTGATGTCAAGTGCATCATAGAATGACTGCTCACCAGCATGACTGAGGTCAACCATCAGCCCTAAGCGGTTCATTTCGCGGATAACCTGCTCGCCGAGCGGGCTGACGCCTCCGTGAGTATGGTTACCGCGTGCAGAGTCACAGATGTCGTTGTCGCCATTGTGACAAAGGGTGATATAGACGATTCCTCGGTCGGCAAAGTGCTTGACGTTCTGTATGTTGCCTTCAATTGCCAAACCATTCTCTATGCCCAGCATGATGCTTTTGCGACCCTGCTGTTTGTTCTCCCACAGGTCTTGCGGAGTGCGGGCGATGCTGACAAAAGACTGATTTTGTTTGACGATGTCCTCAATCTTGTCAAAGATAAGGTCGGCATACTCCTTAGGTCCTTTCACGTCAAAGTCCACCATCTCGTTAAACGTTTTGCCGTCTTTCGGCTGTGGCAGATACGCCACCATGATGGTAGCATCCTGTCGCCCTTCGGTCATTTTGTGCAGGTCAACGAGGATGCGTGGGTCGCGCTGTTCGAAATGAATACCCTGTGGAAAGAACATGGGTGTGTCGCAATGGGTGTCAAGCGTCAGCACATGATTGTGTACCTCGTGAGCCCTGCGGTAGTCACGGGCCTCGCCAATGAGCCATTGGAATAGTGGCAGCCCGCTGTCGTTCATACATTCTGGGTGCCATTGCACGCCGATGATGCTTTTCATCTCGGTGCTTTCTATAGCCTCAATGATACCATCGGTAGCGGTGGCTACGACACGGAATCTGTCGCCAGTCTCGCTGACTGCCTGATGGTGGAACGAATTGACAAGAAGGTGTGTTTCCTTATATAAATTAAATAAGGTAGAATCTTCAGCAATGATGACACTGTGAGTCGGTTCCGAGCGCTCGGCGTCTTGCGAGTGCTTGATATCGGTTTCTATGTCCTGACAAACTTTGCCACCCAGCGCCATTGCCAGCGTCTGGATGCCGCGACAGATGCCGAGCATGGGCAGTTGTCGGTTATAGGCCAGCCGGGTAATCAGCAGTTCGGGCAGGTCGCGCTCACTGTTGATGCCGTGCAATCCGGCAACGGGCTCTTCTCCTGCCCAGAGTGGGTTAATGTCTGCTCCACCGCTGAGGATGAGACCATCCAGGTGGTCGAGTGTGTTCATCAGCACCTCATGGTTGGCAGAGGGTGGAATGACAACTGGTGTACCGCCGGCCTCGATGACCGATTGGTAGTAGCCTTTGCCCAGTGTGCAGCAAAGGTCTGCATAATTGCCTGTAATGCCGATGACGGGACGTCGTCCGGCAGCAGGAAATTTGGCATAGGCACCGTCAACGTGCGCCTGTAAGTCGAAATGCTTCAACTCTTATACTTTAAGTTGATGATGAGCTCTTACTCCTCGATGTGTACGGGAATCTCGCGCTTGATACTCTGCTCCAGCGAGATGAGCGTTTCGGTAGCCACAACGCCGTGGATGTCCTGCAGACGGCCGTTTAGCAGCTCCATAAGCTGCTCGTTGTCACGGGCATAGAGCTTGACAAGCATGGTGTATGGTCCTGTAGTGAAGTGGCACTCCACCACTTCGGGAATGTGCTGCAGTTCCTCGACGACATCCTTATACATGGAGCCTTTCTCCAGATTGATGCCCACATAGGTGCAGGTGCTGTAGCCGAGACTCTTGGGGTTGACATCGAAGCCGCTACCCGTGATGACATTAGCTTCGATGAGGTGTTGCACGCGCTGATGGATGGCCGCACGCGACACGTTGCACTCAGCGGCGACGTCCTTGAACGGGATACGCGCATTCTTTGACAAAATACTCAGAATCTTCTTGTCCAGCTTATCAATTTTTTCCATTCTTATAGGTGGTTAGAATTACAATTTGTCAGCAAAGATAAACAATTCTGTTGAAATATGCAACAAAAACACCGAAAAAACGCAAAAAAGTGCCAATAGTTAATCAAACTGCTGGCACTTTTTTAATATTTGTTCCAAAAAACGGGCTTATTTCTTACCTTTCTTAGCGCTCTTTTTGTTTGTTGTCTTAGCACTCTTGCTCTGGTCGGCAGCAGCTTTGGCGTTGTCGTGACCGACGATACCAACCACCTCGACGTCGAAGATCAGCGCAGAGTAAGGCTTAATCTGTCCGGTGTTACGATCGCCGTAGGCCAGTTCCTGCGGAATGAAGAGCTGCCATTTTGAGCCGACGGGCATCATGGTCAGTGCTTCTGTCCAACCCGGAATCACCTGGTTAGGCTGGAACTCAGCGGGTTTGTCGCCGTGCTTGGCAGAGGCATCGAAGACGGTACCGTCAATCAGTCGGCCCTCGTAGTTCACCTGTACCTTGTCTGTCAGCTGGGGTACTTCGCCGTCACCCTTGACCAGTACTTTGTACTGCAGGCCACTCGGTGTTGTGATGACGCTGTCCTTCTTGGCGTTCTCTTCCAGGAACTTCTTGCCGGCGTCGCGATTAGCACCATAGAGTTTATCGTCCTTGGCCTGCTTGTTGGCCTTCTGCTTCTGCTGGAAATAAGCCTCGGCGGCCTCCTGCTTGAAGTGTGTGCTGTCAGCCAGCAGAGCGTCGGTGAAACCACGGAAAAGAACCGTAGTGATGATAGAGTCGGGTGTGTCAGTAAACTCCTTGGTCAAGCTCGGCAGCATGCGCTCCTTCACCTGATTGGCAATCTCGAGACCTACAGAGAAGGCTTTCATCTGTGGCGTAATGGTGTTGTTGACAACCTCCTTGAAGCCGCGGATGAAATCAGCAATATAAGCTGTGTCAACACCCTGCTGAACGAGGTAGGGTACAAGGCCGTTGGTGACGGTCATACCAGCAGCGTAGCTGACAGAGTCGGAACTGGTTGTCAGCGTGATAGGTGTAACGACAGGTTTCTCAGGCTGTACAGCCACATTCTTTTTCTTTGCGGCTTCAGCGTTATTAAAAGAAGCACCCGCTACGAGAGCGAGTGCTGTAATAATCATCAGCTTTTTCATGATTACTTCTTAGGATTTACTTCGAGAAGTTCAATCTTGAAAATCAGAGTTGAGAAAGGCTTGATGTCGCCCTGCTCGCGCTCGCCGTAAGCCAGCTCCTGAGGAATGTAAACCTCCCAGATAGAACCGGCAGGCATGAGTTTCATAACCTCAGTCCAGCCCTTGATAACCTGGTTGCAGCGCAGGGTGATAGGCTCACCGCGCTTGTATGAGCTGTCGAAGACGGTGTCGTTGAGCAGACGGCCCTCATAGTGGCACTTCACCAGAGAGGTATCGCTGGGGATGGCGCCGTTACCTTCCTTAATAATCTTGTACTGTACGCCGCTGGGCAGTGTCTTCACACCCTCCTTCTTGGCATTGGCAGCAAGGAACTTCTCACCAGCCTCCTTGTTGGGACCGTAGGTCTTTGCCAGCTCCTTAGCCTTGATGCTCTGGAGGAGACGCTGGCCAATCACCTGTGCAGAGTCCATGCTCATCAGACCCTTCTTGCCTGTAGTACCGCTGATGAAACCAGCCATGAAGTTCTTCAGAGAGACGGTCTTGGTAGAGTCGTCGCCGAATACCTCGCGGTTGAGGCCCTTCATAATCTGATTGTTAATCTGCTGACCAATCTGTACACCAGCATAGTAGGCAGCCTTCTTCTTGCTGTCGCCAGCGCTGGCGCCGTCGTTGAGACCCTTGATGAACTCGCCGATGTAAGCGGTGTCAACACCCAGCTGGTTGACGAGATACTCTTTCAGACCCTGTGTCTGTGACATACCGATAGCGTAGCTCATAGAGTCAACGTCAGTCTTCAGACTTGCTTTAGGAGTCTGATTGCCGCAGGCGGTGAAGCCGGCAGCGGTGATAGCCATAGCGGCTACAATCATTAACTTTTTCATTGTTTGATTTTTTATTGAATTTAAACTGTAAACTCTGAAATCAGCTATTACATCACCTGAATCAACTCGACGTCGAAAATCAGTGTGGCGTAGGGAGGAATCGATGCGCCGGCACCGCCCTCGCCGTAACCCAGGCGGTAGGGAATGAAGAAGCGGAACTTGGCGCCCTCCTTCATCAGCTGCAGACCCTCTGTCCAGCCGGCAATGACCTGCTGCAGGGGGAACGTGGCGGGTTCGCCGCGCTGTACGCTGCTGTCGAAGACGGTACCGTCAATGAGGAATCCCTCGTAGTGACACTTCACGGTGTCCTTGGCTGTCGGCTGCTTGCCGTTGCCCTCCTGAAGCACTTTGTACTGCAGGCCGCTCTTCGTCGTAATGACACCCTCCTTCTTGGCATTCTCAGCCAGATATTTCTCGCCGGCCTCTTTCTGGGCCTTGCCCTGCTCAGCACGCTGAGCATTGATTTTTTTCTCCTGTTCTGCGAAATAGTCCTGCACAATCTGCTGTGCCTCGCGGTGCTGAACCTTCAGTTCTGCGCCGGCAATAACGTCCTTGATAGCCTGTGCGAAATCGTCGATGTTCAACTCGCTGGCACCCATCTGTGACAGCTGCTGACCAATGCCCAAGCCTAAGGCGTAGCTTACTTTATCCATGCTTTCTCTAAAATAATAATGTGTAAATTTCCGAAAATCGCGGCAAAGTTACAATAAAAATGGGGAGTTAAAGCAGTTAATGGAGTTAAAAGGAGTTAAAGGGTGATACCTTTTTATCTTAATTGTGTATATTTGCTGCAAAATTCAGAAGATAGTTATGAAAAAGATTGTAGTTTTGACAGGTGCCGGTATGTCGGTGGAGAGCGGTTTGAAGACTTTCCGCGATGCCGACGGACTGTGGGAGGAGTATCCCGTCAGTCAGGTGGCTACCCATGAAGGGTGGGAGGCTGATCCTACGCTGGTGACGAACTTCTACAACATGCTTCGCAAGAAGTGCTGGGGCGTAAAGCCCAACGAAGGTCACAAACTGGTGGCTGAACTGGAGAAGGAATACGATGTGACAGTCGTTACACAGAACGTTGACAACCTGCACGAGCAGGCCGGTTCCTCAAAGGTTGTTCATCTGCACGGCGAACTCATGAAGGTGTGCTCCAGCCGCGATGTCGATGACCCTCGCTATCAGGTGACGCTGACACCCGACAACTGCGAGGTGGAGCCAGGCACGAAGGCCGGCGACGGTTCGCTGCTCCGTCCGTTCATTGTGTTCTTCGGCGAGGCAGTACCCAACATCACCATTGCTGCCGAAGAGGTGCAGACGGCCGACATCCTGATTATCATCGGTACGTCGCTGGCCGTTTATCCGGCAGCCGGACTGATTCACTATGCCCGCCCCTCGACACCTATTTATCTGATTGACC
>JAGBQP010000006.1 GCA_017632825.1 Prevotella sp.
ATGGCACCGGTATGACTGCTGGCGGCGCGGCTGCCACTCTCTGAAGAGCCAGCCTTGATAGCGGCGATGCGACAGCCCTTGCGAATAAGGCTTGTGGCGTGATAGAGCAGCTTGTCGGGGTCGCTGATATTTTCAATATAGAGCAATTTTACCAGCGAATCATGCTCAGGGTTGAAGTGCTCGTCCATATACTCCAATACCGTCTCAATGCCTATCTGATGGCCGTTGCCTACAGACCATACACTGTTGAACCGCAGGCCTTTGGTTACGGCACTCTCAAGTATAAATACAGCTGTTGCGCCAGAGCCGCTGATGAAGTCGACACCCTTCGGATCGAGTGGGGGAATGGGCTTAGTGAATACTGAGTGGTGGTGGTGCGTCAGCAGCCCGATGCAGTTGGGACCAATCAGCGCACAACCATAGCGCTCGCAAGTGTCGAGGATGCGCTGCTCGAGTGAGGCACCCTCGGGCGTCTCCTCGCTGAAGCCAGCTGATATTATAATGAACGCGCGCGTTTGAGCCTGGCTCGCCAACTGCTCCACATAGTCGGGGCAGAAACGCGCAGCCACGACGAGAATGGCTAAATCTGTAGGCGGCAGGGCGCTGACATCGTGCACCGTTTTAATGCCCTGCACCTCGTCTTCTTTGGGATTCAAGATGCGCAACGCACCTGCAAAACCGCCGTTAAGAAGATTGCGTACAACGGCGCCGCCGGGTTTATGTACATTGTTAGAGCCGCCAATGACGACAATGCTCTCGGGCTGTAGAAGCTGCTTGTTAATCATTGTTGTTTCAGGTTATATTCGTATGATGTTGCAAAAATAATACAATTTGGCATAAAAGCCAATTCTTTTGCTCACTTTTTTTGGCAGTCAGCAGAAAAAAGTGTACTTTTGCACCGAAGGGAAAACTATAAACTTACGTTAAGACTAGAAAAAATGATTTGGAATCCTAACAAAGAATGTATGAGCCGCGACGAGATGAGCGCGCTCCAGGGCAAACGTCTGCACAAGATTGTGGAATACGTTTATCACAACGTTCCTTTCTATCGTAATAAACTGCAAGCCATGGACATACGGCCTGATGACATTCAGACGATTGAGGACATTAATAAACTGCCCTTCACA
The DNA here is from genome assembly GCA_017632825.1 of Prevotella sp. The sequence continues at coordinate 1,128 of JAGBQP010000006.1, forward strand.
ACCAAGAAAGACTTGCGCGACAACTACCCCTTCGGTCTGCAAGCCGCTCCACAGAGTGAGATTATTCGCGTGCATGCCTCCAGTGGCACGACTGGCAATCCTACCATTGTTGGATATACCCGCAAGGACATCGGCGTCTGGAGCGAGACGATGGCTCGTTGTCTGACGGCTTATGGTGTTACCCGTGACGACATATTCTCGGTAGCCTACGGCTATGGACTGTTTACGGGTGGACTGGGCGCCCACTATGGCGTAGAGCATCTCGGTGCCTCGGTCATTCCTGCAGGAACAGGCAACACGGAGAAACACTTGAAACTGATACGTGACCTCGGTATCACTGGTCTTGCCTGTACCCCTTCGTATGCCCTCTATCTGGCAGAGACGATGGAGAAGTTAGGTATCCGAAAAGAAGACATCAAACTGCGTATCGGTGCTTTTGGCGCAGAACCCTGGACAGAAAAGATGCGTGAGGAAATTCAGGAGCGCCTCGGTCTGAAGGGATACAATATCTACGGACTGTCCGAAATCATGGGCCCCAGCGTCAGTTACGAGTGCCAAATGCAGCACGGTTCGCATATTAACGAGGACCATTTCTATCCCGAAATTATCAATCCCACAACGCTCGAGCCTCTGCCGGCAGGACAGACTGGCGAGCTGGTGTTCACCACACTGACCAAAGAGGGCATGCCCGTTATACGCTATCGAACACGTGACCTTTGTTCACTGTTGCCAGGAACTTGCGACTGCGGCCGTACCAACGTGCGTATGGGCCGTATTGAGGGCCGAAGCGACGACATGCTCATCATCCGCGGTATCAATGTATTCCCCTCACAGGTTGAGAGCGTCGTTCTCTCGATGCCTGAGTTTGCACCACACTACCTGCTGATAGTTGACCGTGTCAAGAACCTTGACACATTGTTGGTTCAGGTGGAAATCCGTCAGGAGTACTTTACAGGAACCTTTGACACACCAGCCGCAGTCGATGCACTCGAGAAGAAATTGGCCTCGAAGCTGAAGAGCGTACTCAGCATATCTGCCAAAGTACAGCTGAAGGCTCCTAACACCATAGAGCGCTCTCAAGGCAAGAGTGCACATGTTATAGATAACCGAAAACTATAATACCATCATGAGCTATTCATACTATTTTAACCCTGAACGCGAGACCATGACGCGTGAGCAGATTGAGACACTCCAGCTTGAGCGCCTCAAAGAGACTGTGCGCCATTGTCTGACTAATGACTTTTATAAGAAGAAATTTAAGGAAGCTGGCATTACCGCTGATGATATCCAAACGCTTGCCGATGTTCGTAAACTGCCCTTTACGACGAAGCAGGACCTCCGCGATACCTATCCTTTCGGCATGTCGTGTGTTCCGTTGAAAGAGTGTGTGCGTCTGCATTCATCGTCGGGCACCACCGGCAACCCCACCGTGATTCTACACACACAAAGGGACCTTGACGAATGGGCCAATCAGGTGGCACGCAACCTGTGGATGGTGGGTCTGCGTCCCGACGATGTGTTCCAGAACTCCTCTGGCTATGGTATGTTCACTGGCGGCTTAGGTTTTCAGTATGGTGCTGAGCGCTTAGGCATGCTGACCGTGCCAGCTGCTGCCGGCAACTCGTTGCGCCAAATTAAGTTTATCAAGGACTTCGGCACAACCGCCATACACGCTATTCCCAGCTACGTTACTCGTCTCTACGAGGTGATGCAACAGGAGGGCGTTGATCCCCGTCGTGACACCAAACTGAAGGTACTGGCCATCGGTGCCGAACCCCATAGCGAGGAGCAGCGCAAGCGCATAGAGGAGATGATGGGCGTCAAAGCCTATAACTCGTTCGGCATGAGCGAGATGTGTGGTCCTGGTGTTGGCTTCGAGTGCCCCGAACAGAATGGTCTGCACTTCTGGGAGGACTACTACATCGTGGAGATTGTAGATCCCGAAACGCTGGAGCCTGTGCCCGACGGCGAGATTGGTGAGCTCGTGCTGACCACACTGCGTCGTGAGGCAATGCCGTTGCTGCGTTACCGCACTCGCGATCTCACTCGCGTGTTGGGCCGCAGTTGTCCCTGTGGTCGCAATCACGTTCGTATAGACCGCATGCGTGGTCGTTCTGACGACATGATTGTGCTGCGTGGCGTCAACATCTTCCCGATACAGATAGAAAAGATACTCATGCAGTTCCCCGAGGTAGGAACCAACTACCTCATTACGTTGACAACCGACGACAACAACGACAATATGACTGTCGAAGTGGAACTCAACGAGGGTACCGACGACTATGGAAAGTTGCAGGCCTTGGAAAAAGAGATCAAGCGCCAGTTGAAAGACGAGATCTTGCTGACACCCATTGTGCGACTTGTTTCCAAAGGTACTCTGCCTGTCAGTGAAGGCAAGGCCGTCCGTGTTGTCGACAAGCGAAAAGTTTATCAGTAACCAACTAAATCTAACACGATTATGGATATGACAATCAATCAACTATCGATTTTTATTGAGAACCGTTCGGGAACGCTTATCAAGGTGCTCGACGTGCTGAAACAGGCAGGTATTCAAATTATTGCTTCGACAATAGCTGATACCGCCGAGTATGGCATTTATCGTCTTATTTGCTCTGAACCACCACGTGCCTATGACGAACTGAAAAAGGCAGGTGTCGCCGTTGCCCTGAGCGATGTGTTTGCTTTGGAGCTTGACGATGAGCCTGGCCGCGCTGCCGACGCCATCGCCACTTTCAGCAAGGCTGGTATCAGTATTGCCTATATGTACACGTTCCTGCTTCGTGGCAAGGGTATCCTTATCTTCCGTACTGACAATGCAGATCAGGCACGTGAGACCATTCTCCAGAATAACCTCAAGTACATTGCTGAGAAAGACCTTACGCAGTGGGCTTGATTCCTTCGTATTAAAACATGACTCTTGGTTTGTGCTCGAAGATTCTGTCGCGTGCAGACCAAGAATCTTTTTTATAAAAACCCGATAAAACATTTGGCGGTTTCCCGAAAAAGCATTACCTTTGCAGCCGCAAAAGATAAGGGAAGGTTGGCAGAGTGATCGATCGCGCTGGACTCGAAATCCGGTATACCCTTTTCGGGTATCGGGGGTTTGAATCCCTCACCTTCCGCCACGATGAGAGAAGATGCCGAACAATGGTTTCTTCTCTTTTTGTTGAATATCAGTTCTTTATTTGATTCCTTTTTTTAAATATGTTGGGTGCTAGTACTTTATGAGTGTATATTATTTGTTCGGAATAACTTGTTCCACTTCCAACGGGATGTTTATGTTTTTAGTCGAATAGTTTGGCTTTTTCGGTAAAAAACATTACCTTTGCGGCATCAAGAGAACTATGTCATTACTTAATCGAATATATCCGTTTAAAAGAAGCCGCCGTTGGTTGAGAGACTGCATCGTCTATGGTGTCGTCATTTGGATGATACTCTATTTCCTTCAACCCTTTGGATTTAGTATGTACCAAGGCAGTAAGTGTCTTGTGGCTGCAGTTTTTGGTCTTGTAACAACGTGTTGCAGCATGTTGTATTGTTGGGTATTGTTCGGTCGTCTGTTTCAGCATGTCAGTCCTTGGCGCATCTGGCATCAGGGCTGTGCGGTGTTGGGATTGATACTTTTCATTGCAGTTTGCAACTTTCTGTTATTCTCAGTCATCTTCAGATACCCCATTACCTGGAAGTTCTTCTTTTTGTTTTTGCAATGGACTCTCATTATCGGTGCTTTCATCACTACGCTATCTGTCGGCATAGAATATAACCGAAGTCTAAGGGAAAGGATGGAGGCGTTGCTGGATAATACAGCGGAAGAACAAAAAGACATATTGATTACGATTCACGATCATAACGTCAGGGGGAATGATTTGACGATTCCTATCAACGACCTATTATATATTGAGGCCCAGAAGAATAATGTTACTGTCTGTTATTTGAAAGAAGAGAAACCGGCGATGGCCGAAATCCACGCGACGCTGACTGCCGTTATTGATGAGATGAAAGACTATGAGAATATTTTTCAGTGCCATCGTTCGTTTGTGGTCAATGTCAATAATATAACTTCGGCAAAAGGCAACTCCAATGGCTATCAACTGGTAATGGGCACATGCACGCATAGCATTCCCGTATCGCGCTCTTATGTCCCTCGTCTGAAGTCATTTATTGCTTAGTCATTCGTCCGTTTTTATAGTCACTCGTCTTTTGATATAGCTGTCTGTCAGCAGTTTTAGCCGTCTGTCACGGATATTTGGAGCCTATGGTTTCTTGTCGTAACTTTGCGGCATGAAACAGAAAATCGCATATATCATTCTACAGTTGCTGACAGTCTTAAACTTGACTGCACAGACCGTTGTGTCGGGCACCGTCTATGATGAAAAAGAACCTCTCGTTGGAGCCAATGTATTTATAATAGGTACAATTGATGGTTGCCTGACAGATTCACTCGGACACTTCTCATTTGTTACGTCAGCCATTGGCGAAGTGACGCTTAAAGCATCCTTTGTGGGCTTTGAAGACTACACGCATACTGCTGAAGTTGGCCAGCTAACTCATCTCACTATCCGAATGAAAGAGCAGGCGACGACTATTCATGAAGTAGTGGTGACGGCTAGTACTTTCAGTTTCGGAAAATGCGAGAACTTCAAGACTATGAATGCCCTCGATGTGGTGATGACTGGTAACTCGTGCGGCGATGTAGTGGCTGCTCTGCAGTCGCTGCCAGGAACACAGAAAGTAGGTGAGAACGGAAAACTGTATGTTCGTGGTGGCGAAAGCTCAGAATGTCAGACATTTGTCAATGGAATGCACGTGTTGGTGCCTTATAGTACGAACACAGAGAATAATGCCGTGCGTGGCCGCTTCTCGCCCTTTCTATTTAAGGGTATCAACTTCTCCTTGGGCGGTTATAACGGCGAATACGGTCAGGCACTATCATCTGTGCTCCCTATGGAGACAACGGATGCTGCTACAAGTGATAAATATGGTGTGAGCGCTTCTTTGGTGGACTGGAATGTTGGTGGAACGAAAGCTTTTCAAAACAGTAGCTTGTCATTCAATGCCACCCTTACAAGTATGGGGGTGTATAATAGTTTGTTTTCTGAAAGATATGATTTCTATCGTCCTTATAATCAATTGTCTGCTGAGGCACAATACAAAAAGGAATTCAAATCGGCTGCAGTTCTGAAGACATACTTCGGTTATGACCATACAAATGTAGGACAGCGCCTTGAAGAACGCAATCTGCTGCTCAAGGAGCATAATGTCTATGCGAACGCCACCTACAAGACCGCAATCGCCCATGGTTGTACGCTTTTTACGGGCATAGCTAACTCTTCTGTATTCAAATCTATTGATGACGCCCTGGTAGTTGGCGACCATTATTACAATTATCGTAATGAAGTTCACGCAAAGGCAGTTATCCGTAAGGCCTGCTCAGACGTGCTAAAACTATCAACTGGCATTGAGGACTATTTACGTAACAGTAAATTGACTTATGATACTTACAATTATCAAATAAGCTATAATCTACTTTCTACTCACTTTGATGCACAGTGGCGTGTCTGGCCTCGTCTGTTTCTCAATTTGTCGGTTAGGGCAGAGATGATGGATACTGATTTTCTTTTGATGCCGAGGGCGACTTTGAGTTATATTCCGAACAAACAACTACAATTATCGTTAGTGGCCGGTCGGTACAGTCAAGCTGTGGAAGACGACCAACTTGCAACCAATCGTAAACTGCTGAGACAAAGTACTGCAGACCATGTTATTCTATCGATGCAGCACCAGTCAAAGTCCATACTCCTGCGTATAGAACCTTATTGGAAACGATACCGCCGCTTGCCTTTGTTGGCTCAAGGTAAATATGAGGCTTCTGGCTTCGGTTCAAGTAGGGGAGTAGATGTCTTTCTTGAAAGCCATGCACTCATGAGGCGTCTGACGACATCGCTGTCTTACTCCTTTAATGACTCAAAGCGGTTCTATCTCGACTATATGACAATAAAAACGCCCGATTATATATCGCGCCACAACTTACGGCTGACAGCCAAGTACACAATAGGCAAGACCATTATCGGCCTTACGGAATCGTACGCCAGTGGACGTCATTTCTCTATGGGTACCACGCCTCATTATAACAGTTTGGATGTAAACATGACGTATTTGATAAGCCCCAAATTGATTGTTTACACATCGCTTAACAACATTCTTGGCCGCACCAATATTTTCCGATATGAGGCAAACGGTACGCCTGTTATGGCTTCGCGTGATCGTTTTCTATACTTTGGTATATTTGTTTCACTAAAAAATAATAAAGCTTATGACATTTCCAATTTTTAATTTTCGTGTTTTAGTAATAGCCCTCTTCATGATGGCTAGTTCCCAACTTCATGCTCAGCAGCCCATGCAGATGCATATACTCATCAGTCAATCGCTTTCCAAACTACAGCAGCCTACTCCCGAGGCTTTACTCAATTGCATTGCAGAACTGAAACGTATAGAGGCAATATTCCCCGATAGCCTCCAACCTAAAATCCTGGTGGCGAAGCAGATTCTTAATTATGCTGTTATGAATCCCCATTCTCCGCAAACAGAGAATCTGCTGACAGAAGCAGAAAAGACCATCTCGAAAATGGAACAACAGAACCCTGTCATCCAGAAAGCGGATCTGCACACAGCAGATAATTATCTTTCTGATGTCTGCACGCTTCGCGGGTTTCTCTATATGGTCAGAATTGTCCAGAATCCTTCTGAGAATGGTCAGCGTTACTACATTGATGTGATGCAAAACTATGAGAAGGCACTGAAGTTGAATCCTGATAACCAGCTTGCTGCACAGCTACAGGAAAAGTTTCTTGAGGGTATGAAACAGCAAACGCGCAAATAAAAACAGAAAAACTCAAATTGTTTTGGTTATTTATTCGTTTTGCACTACCTTTGCATCTTGAAAGAAACAACATTCAATAAAAGATGTATAGAACAAATACTTGTGGTGAGCTTCGTCTCGCTAATGTTGGTCAGCAAGTAACGCTGGCCGGATGGGTGCAACGCACTAGAAAGATGGGAGGAATGACGTTTGTGGACTTGCGCGACCGTTATGGCCTAACGCAGTTGGTGTTCGACGAGTCGGATGATGCGCAACTTACGGAACGTGCTAATAAACTTGGTCGTGAATACTGTATTCAGGTGAAAGGTAATGTTCGTGAGCGTGAGTCTAAGAATGCGAAGATGCCTACTGGCGATATTGAGATTGTGGCTACGGAGTTGAACATCTTGAGCGAGAGCGTAACACCTCCGTTTACGATAGAAGATAATACTGATGGCGGCGATGATATTCGCATGAAGTATCGCTATCTGGACTTGCGTCGTAACGTGGTGCGAAAGAATCTGGAACTGCGTCATCGTATGACCATTCTCATTCGCAATTTCCTTGATAATCTCAATTTCATCGAGGTGGAGACACCAATTCTGATAGGTTCAACACCTGAGGGCGCACGCGACTTCGTGGTCCCTTCGCGCATGAATCCTGGTCAGTTCTATGCTCTGCCGCAGTCACCTCAGACTCTGAAGCAGCTGCTCATGGTGTCTGGTTTCGATCGCTACTTCCAGATTGCGAAGTGTTTCCGTGATGAGGATTTGCGTGCTGACCGTCAGCCTGAGTTCACGCAGATTGACTGTGAGATGTCGTTTGCAGACCAGGAAGATGTGCTCCAAATATTCGAAAATTTAGCTCGTCATCTGTTCAAAGAGGTACGAGGCATAGAATTGCCCCCGTTGCAGCGCATGACGTGGCACGAGGCAATGAAGCGTTTCGGTAGTGATAAGCCAGATTTGCGTTTCGGCATGGAGTTCGTGGAGCTGATGGACCAGTTGAAGGGCACAGGCACGTTCCCTGTCTTCAATGAGGCAAATTACATTGGTGGTATCTGCGTTCCCGGCGCTGCCGACTATACGCGCAAGCAGCTTGATCAGCTCACCGACTTCGTGAAACGTCCACAAGTAGGCGCTAAAGGTCTGGTTTACGTTAAGTTCAATGCTGATGGTACCGTAAAGTCAAGTATCGATAAGTTCTATGAGCCTGAGGTGTGGCAGAAGGTCAAAGAGGCCTGCGACGCCAAGGACGGTGACCTGGTTCTGATTTTGAGCGGCGACAACGCCAACAAGACTCGCGTTCAACTCTGCACGCTTCGTCTGGAGATGGGTGACCGTCTGGGCTTGCGTGACAAGAATAAGTTTGTTTGCCTGTGGATTGTTGATTTCCCGCTGTTTGAGTGGAGTGATGAAGAGCAACGCCTAATGGCTACTCACCACCCGTTCACACTTCCTAATCCCGACGATATTCCATTACTTGAGACAGCTCCCGAGAAAGTTCGTGCCGTGGCCTACGATTTCGTGTGCAACGGTGTCGAAGTCGGTGGCGGTTCACTACGTATCCACGACGGCAAACTGCAGGAAAAGATGTTCCAGATTCTCGGCTTTACCCCAGAGAAGGCTATGGCACAATTTGGCTTCCTTATCAATGCATTCAAGTACGGAGCACCTCCTCATGCCGGTCTCGCATTTGGTCTTGATCGCTTCGTTAGCCTCATGGCTGGTCTCGATAGTATCCGTGACTGCATCGCCTTCCCGAAGAACAACTCAGGTCGTGACGTTATGCTCGATGCTCCAGGCTTCCTTGACCAGAAACAACTGGACGAGTTGAATCTTGCTATTGTGAAGGAAGAAACAGAACCAACTGAAGATTAATATAATAAGGTAAGTATGAAAAGACTGATTCTATCAGCACTCGCAGTTTGTCTGCTTCCGCTTGCATCAGAAGCCTGCACGAATTTCATTGTAGGTAAGAAAGCTTCGGCTGACGGTAGTGTTATTTGTAGCTACAATGCTGACTCGTACGGAGCTTTTATGTGGCTTTATCACTATCCGGCTGCCAAGCATCAATCTGGCGAGATGCGTAAGATTTATGAATGGGATACGAACAAGTACCTCGGAGAAATTCCTGAAGCTGCAGAAACATATAATGTCATTGGTAATATCAATGAATGGCAGGTAACCATCGGCGAGACTACTTTCGGAGGTCGTGAGGAGATGGTCGATACTACAGGCGTCATTGATTATGGTTCGCTTATCTACATTGCTCTGCAACGCTCTAAAACAGCTCGCGAAGCCATCAGCATCATGACATCTTTAGTGGAAAATTATGGATACTACTCTGAAGGTGAAACCTTTACCATCTGCGACCCCAATGAAGCATGGATTATGGAGATGATGGGCGCATGGGTTCCCGATTCTGTGAAAGCTACTTTGAAGCCTGCTCAGTTAAAGCAGTTGGGACGTACCGTTTGGGTTGCAATGCGTGTACCTGACGATATGATATGCGGTCATGCTAATCAAAGTCGCATTACGCGTTTCATGCCCACTAAGAAAGAGAAAAAAGGTCAAGAAACTGTATTGTGGTCAAAAAATGTTGTGTCGTATGCCCGTTTGATGGGCTGGTACGATGGAAAGGATGCCGACTTCTCATACAATGCAGCCTATGCCAAGCCTGATTTCTCGGGACGCCGCATTTGCGATGCCCGAGTGTGGCAGTTCTTCAATCGTTATGCTGATGGTATGGATAAGTACATTCCATGGGCCGAGGGTATTGATGCTGATGCCGAGGCTATGCCCTTATGGGTGAAACCAAATTGTTTGCTGACCGTTCAAGACGTTCAGGCTGCTATGCGCGATCACTATGAAGGTACACCTTTTGATGTAAGCGATCAATCGCAAGACAAGAACGATATAGGTGGCGGTATTTGGCAGATGCCCTATCGAGTTACGCCTCTATACTTTGATGTCGACGGCAAGAAGTGCTTCAACGAACGTCCTACTTCTACGCAGCAGACCGCTTGGACTTTTGTTTCGCAGATGCGCTCATGGCTTCCTCGCGAGATTGGTGGCTGTTTCTGGTTCGGTAACGACGACCCTAACATGGTAGCCTTAACACCTGTCTATTGTTGCTCAACTCGTCAGCCAGACTGTTATAGTGGTAAGGGAGCCGACGATATTACTTTCTCAATGGATAATGCATTCTGGGTAGAGAACTGGGTTAGCAATATGGTCTATCCTCGTTACAGCGCTCTGTTCCCTGACCTGAAGCAGGTGCGCGACTCACTGGAGAGTTCTTACTTCACGACCCAGAAGGGAATTGAGCAGATTGCTCTGACCAAAGAAGGTGAAGATCGCGTTAACTTCCTGACTAAATATACCTGTAATCAGGCTGACAACATGATTCAGCGCTGGCGCCAGCTGGCCACATTCCTCATCGTGCGTCACAACGACATGGCAGTCCGTCCTGTCGATGAGAAGGGCAACTTTAAGCGCGGCAAGTATGGTCTTGGTGCAACTGTTGAACGTCCAGGCATGCCTGAGAATTTCCGTCGTGAGTTGATTAAGCGTACAGGTAATAAGCTGATTAAGCCTGCGGAGTAATCAACACATCGACAGCTTAAAATAACAACAGGGAGCCGAACAAGCTCCCTGTTTTATTATCTGTCATTTGTCATTTAATGTCGCGTGTTTTACTCGAACAGCAACTCATCTTTGTCGGGTGCCTTTGTGATGCGAATGACGGCTCCCGTCTCTAATTGTCCTTCTACGATGCGCTCGCAGAGACCGTCCTCGATATAGGTCTGAATGGCACGCTTCAGAGGACGTGCACCGAACTGCACATCGTACCCCTTGGTGGCCACAAACTCCTTGGCCTCGTTGCTGAGCTCAATGGTATAACCCATATCGGCGACTCGCTTGAAGAGTCCCTTCAGTTCGATGTCGATGATGCACTTGATGGCGTTGAGGTCGAGCTGATCGAAGGTGATAATCTCGTCAAGACGGTTCAGGAACTCGGGCGAGAACTGCTTTGAGAGAGCCTTCTGCACGATTTGTCGCGCATACTCCTTGTCTTTGTCGTTCATCGAGAGTCCGTTGGTGCCTGCGGCGCTGAAGCCGATGCCACGACCGAAGTCCTTGAGCTGGCGTGTTCCAGCGTTTGAGGTCATGATGATGACGGTGTTGCGGAAGTCCACGAAGCGACCGTTGCCGTCGGTCAGTCGTCCCTCGTCTAGCACCTGCAGTAGTAGATTAAAAACATTAGAGTGTGCTTTCTCTATCTCGTCGAGCAACACGATGGAGTAGGGGTGACGGCGCACGCGCTCGGTGAGCTGTCCGCCCTCCTCATAGCCGACGTAGCCCGGAGGCGCACCAATGAGTCGGCTAGTGTTGAACGACTCTGTATATTCGCTCATATCGACGCGGATGAGGGCATCCTTCGAGCCAAACATAAACTCGGCGAGCTTCTTTGCCAGATAGGTTTTTCCAACGCCGGTGGGGCCGAGGAACATGAAGACGCCAATGGGGTGGTTGGGGTCTTTCAGTCCGACGCGGTTGCGCTGAATGGCGCGAACCATTTTCTCGATGGCAGTGTCCTGGGCGATGACGGCCTCCTTCAGCGCGCTTCCCATGCCTTTCAGTCGGACATTTTCTTTCTCAGCCATTCGCTGCACGGGCACGCCGGTCATCATCGAGACGACATCGGCCACCTCCTGTTCGGTGACTACCTGTGGTGTGGTGCCGTCGCCACTCTGCCAGCGCTTATTCATCTCTGCCAGTTCTTTCTCCAGTACTGTCTGACGGTCACGATAGCCTGCCGCCAGTTCGTAATTCTGACTGTGTACGGCTTCGTTCTTTTTCACTTTTACGTCGGCTATCTCGTGTTCTTTATCAGTTATCTCTTGCGGAATCTGTGTATTACAAAGATGTACGCGCGACCCAACTTCGTCCATTGCATCGATGGCTTTATCGGGCATAAAACGGTCACTGACATAACGGTCTGTCAGTTTGACACATGCTGCCAAAGCGTCATCTGTATAGCTGACGTGGTGGTGATGTTCGTAGCGGTCTTTGATGTTATGTAGTATCTGCAGAGTCTCTTCATTGGTGGTTGGTTCTACCTGTACCTTTTGGAAACGACGTTCTAAGGCGCCGTCTTTCTCGATAGAGTTACGGTATTCGTCAAGTGTAGTGGCACCGATACATTGTATAACACCACGAGCCAATGCAGGTTTCATGATGTTAGCTGCATCCATTGTTCCTGCCGCTGAGCCAGCACCGATAAGCGTGTGAATCTCATCAATGAAGATAATGATATCGGGGTTCTGTTCCAACTCTTTTAGAAGTTGTCTCAGACGCTCCTCGAATTGTCCGCGGTACTTCGTTCCAGCCACAACACCAGTCATGTCGAGCGTGTAGATGCGCTTACCGAAGAGCATTGGTGACGTGTGGTGGTCGGCAATCATCTGTGCCAATCCTTCCACGATGGCACTCTTACCTACGCCTGGTTCGCCTATTAGTATGGGGTTGTTTTTCTTACGGCGTCCCAGAATCTCGACTACTCGCTGTATCTCGCGCTCGCGGCCCACGCATGGGTCGAGCTTGCCCTCAGCGGCGGCCTTTGTCAGGTCTGTGCCGAAGTTGTCAAGTACTGGCGTTTTGGAGTCTTTTCTTTTGGCGGTAGCCTGCTGTGTGTTGGTGTTCTCCTGTGAGTTGGCTGTCTGCTCGTAGTCTTCCTCTTCGTCTTCGGGCAGACCGATGCCGTTCTGCACCCCGCTTTCCTGCGGTGCGTGCAGCATGTTAAGTATTTGTTCGTAGTTCATGTGTTGTTCTTCTAATACCTGTCGTGCACCGTTCATGGCCTGGTCATGCAGCAATGCCAACAGCAGATGTTGCTGGTCTACCTGTGGCGTGTGCTGTATGCGTGCCTCAAGCACGGCCAGACGCAGTACATTGTTGGCCTGCTCGTTGAGTACGAGGTCATTAGGATAGACGGGATTCTCTATATTATCGTTGCGTACGCGCTGTTCCAATGCACTTTTCACGCTTTGTCTGTTTAGCTTGAGTCGCTCAAAGATGTCGGCCACGGGACCGTCCTTCATACGCATCAGTCCAAGCAGCAAGTGTTCCGGAGCTACGCTGCGGCTGGCCAGACGTGATGCCTCCTCACGAGAGAAGGCGAGTATCTGTGTCACAATGGGGGTGAACTGACTGTTCATCTGTTTTCTTACCTATTACTTAATTACTATTCGTTTGCAAAGTTACAATATTCCTCGCAAACATCGTGCCAAATAAAACTAAAAGAAATGTTAATTCTTCTGTTGTTAATTAAACTATGATAGATTTGTACGTCTAAAAGGATAGTGAAAACTAACAGACCGAACCTATAAGTTATGAGCCCCTATTTACAAAAACTCTTTACATTACTTTTTGCTTCAATTTGTGCTTTACCAATCGCTGCCCAGCAACAGGAGACAGTCAGTGGACATTTGGTTGATGGTGAAAATGGCGAAGCCTTGGTACGTGCTACTGTTCAGCTATACCGCTTGAACGGTAAGGATACAACGTTTGTCACCGGTGTATTCAGTAATACAACGGGCAACTTTTCAATTAATAATGTTAGGAATGGTAATTATTTGTTGAAGGCCACATATTTGGGATATAAGGAATTGAAACGAAATATCACGAAAGTAACAGGTCGTACACTTACACTTGGTACCATTAAGATGGAGCAGAATGCTGTCGAATTGCAAGGGGCAACAGTCACGGCCAACGTTCCTAAGATGGTTATCAAGGATGATACGGTAGTATATAATGCCGATGCATTTCGCGTACCAGAAGGTTCCGTAATAGAAGCCCTTGTGGAATCTCTTCCAGGTGCGAAAATTGATGACGATGGAAAGATTTCTATCAATGGCAAAGACGTGAAACGCTTCAAACTTGACGGCCGAGACTTCATGACAGGTAATAATGATGCAGTCATGAAAAACCTACCTTCATACGTTATAGATAAGGTGAAAGCCTACGACGAGAAGAGCGACCAAAGCCGTTTAACCAATATTGACGATGGTAATGATGACTTTGTATTGGAGTTTGTCACCAAGCGCAGTGCTCGCAATGGTATTCAGGCTAACCCCGACATTGGTTATGGTACCGACGATCGCTATGGTATCCGCTTGACTGCCATGAAGCCCTTCGGAGCCATGCGCTACACATTTATGGGTAACGCAAACAATGTTAACGATAGAAATTTCTCCGGCCGTGGCGGTCGAGGACGTGGTAACGGTAACGGTCAGCGCGATACAAAGACCGCAGCTCTTGATGCCAGCTACGAAAGCGGGCGCAAGGCTAATGGTGGCAATCTGCGCTGGAGTGGTCGCGTCACTTGGAACCGCCAAGACGCTGACAACTGGAACCGAACGGGTTCGGAGAATTTCGTTAACACCCGTGGCGGTGCTTTCTCGAACAGCATCAATCAGAACTATTCACGCAACAATTCGTGGACAGGCAATATGAACCTTCAGTGGCAGCTTGATTCCGTGACCACCATCTCGTTCCGTCCCGACTTAAGCTACTCAAGTAACGATGGACGTGGGTATTCTACCAATGCCTCGTTCAATGCAGATCCCTTTACTTATGTCTCCGATCCACTGAGCTATGAAGGTCTCACGCGAATGGGAGAACAAGGCCTTGTAGTCAATGGACGTCAGAATAAGTCTATGAGTACGGGCTCTAATACCAATATCCGTGCTAATTTCCAGCTCCACCGCCGTCTCAACAATAATGGCCGAAATGTGGCAGTGACAGGAAACTTTAACTATCGTGATGGCTCCAATAAGAATGGTAATCTCTCGATGGTTCACCTTTATCAGCAAAAAAATCAGGAGGGAAATGACTCTACCTATCAGACCAACCGTTTCACGGTTTCTCCTAACGATAATATTAACTATAGCCTCGGCTTCACTTATTCCGAGCCTCTTTTCATTATCAAGCCCAAACCTCAGCCAGAAGACACTGTCCAGCAGCGCGGTCGGGGTCCCTTCGGCAATCGTAACATGCGCCGCATGGTGGGCCAGCAGGGACTCTTCCTACAACTCAATTACAACTATAACTACAGTTACCAGAAGAGCGACCCCTCAACTTACGATTTGCCAGATCTTACCGACGAGGTTTTCCAGACGGTGATGAACAACTACCGAGACTTCGGTTTCCTGCCTCAGGACTATGAGCGCGACTATCTCTCGCGCGATTTGAGCCGCTACTCCGAACGAACTGAGTACCGCCACCAAGCCGACATCCAGCTGCGCTATGTTCGTGAGAAGTACAATGTCAATCTTGGCGTGCAGGCTCAGCCCGAACGTTCACATTTCGTTCAGCAGTATTTGGGTAAGCCCGTTGATACCGTCCGTACCGTCACTAATGTGTCGCCGACGCTGAACCTGCGTTATCGCTTCAATCAGCAGACAAACCTGCAAGTGACCTTCCGTGGACAGACACAGCAGCCCAGCATCACCCAGTTGCTCGAGATATACGATGATACTAATCCTCTGAATATTTCAATGGGTAACGCTGGTCTGAAGCCATCATTCTCATCCAACCTCGGTGTCAATTTCCAGAAAATGCGTAGTCCGAAACTTATAGAAGACAGTCTCGGCTTCATGATTCCCAAGAACCAGCGCAACTGGAGTTTCTCAACAAATGTCAACTTGCAGCGTACATCCAACTCCATTGGCAACGTTGTTACATACAACGAAACTACGGGCGGCCGCATCTCACGCCCTGAGAACATCAACGGCAACTGGAGTGTAAACGGTGGTGGCTCCTTCAACCTGGGTCTTGATACATTGAACCGCTGGGACTTCAGCGGTGGCATCAACGGAAGCTATCGCCACCAGGTGGGTTATGTCAACTTGAATCGTACGGCCGTGCCCGACCGCAACGTTACACATACTTACAACTTCTCGCCTGATGTGTCCTTGAGTTATCGCAATCGCTGGCTCAACTTCTCGCTCAATCTGCGCGTAAACTATTCACGTACCGAGAACGAGTTGCAGGCATCGCGCAACCTTACGACATGGAACTACAACTATGGCGGCAACTGCGGAATCACCTTCCCCTGGGAAACCCGCCTGAACACCGACTTCCATTGCTATAGCAAACGTGGCTATAGTGACCAGACGCTCAATACCAACGAGCTCATCTGGAATGCCCAGCTCTCACACAGTTTCCTACGCGGCAAGAAACTTACCATCATGCTCCAGTGGTATGACATTTTGTCGCAGCAGACCAACTTCACTCGCACCGTCAATGCCAACGGTTGGCGTGACCAGGAAGTCAATGCCATCACCAGCTACGCCATGATGCACGTCAGCTACCGTATGAACTTCTTCGGCGGTCGCGGTTCAAGCGGATGGGGTGGTGCGCCTGAAGGCGGCGAAGGCCGTGGAACCCGTGGTGGAGCACGAGGCGGCTTTGGCGGCGGACGTGGCTTCGGTGGCGGTGGCGGCTTTGGCGGCGGACGGCGCGGTTAAGCCTTCTTTGCTACATCACAACAAGCATATAAACTAAAAACCATAAACAAGCAGGCGGTGTCTCTTTCGTAAGAGGCATCGCCATTTTTTTATGTTACCATGAGTTAGTGAGCAAAAGCATTGAGAAAGCTTCGAATTTTCTCGAAAATTCAACCAAAACTCCATGAGTTTTTTCAGATACTCCATGCGTGTCATTTGATTCTCATCGCCTTTTTGTAGTCTTGTATTAACTCTTTAATAATGTTGTCAGCAAAGGGCGTTGCCGTAGTATTAATAATTGCTAAATAGAAGTAGTGGTGCTTGGCTAACTGAAAAAATATGAGTAATTTTGTGGGCTGAAAAGAAATAGGCAATATTGTTTCACTTAATAATAAGTATTATCAATGATTTATTCAACAGAAGTCAAGAACATGTGTAGCGTTGCTAAAGGCGCTTACCATGGACCTGCACCCATTCCCGAGGAGGGCAAGTGGATTCAGGCAAAGGAAATCAAGGACATCTCGGGTTATACTCATGGTATTGGCTGGTGTGCTCCTCAGCAGGGCGCTTGCAAGCTGAGCCTGAACGTGAAGGACGGCATCATTCAGGAGGCTCTGGTCGAGACCATCGGTTGCACCGGTATGACGCACTCTGCCGCTATGGCCAGTGAGATCCTGCCCGGTAAGACTCTGCTCGAGGCTCTGAACACCGACCTCGTATGTGACGCTATCAATACGGCAATGCGCGAGCTCTTCCTTCAGATTGTCTATGGCCGCACACAGAGCGCTTTCTCTGAGGGTGGTCTGGCCATCGGTGCTGGTCTTGAGGATCTTGGTAAGGGTCTTCGTTCACAGACTGGTACACTCTATGGCACAATGGCTAAGGGTACTCGCTATCTGGACTGACCGAGGGCTACATCACAAAGCAGTTCCTCGATGAGAATAACGAGGTTTGCGGTTACGAGTATGTACACCTGGGCAAGATGATGGAAGCCATCAAGAACGGCATGGACGCCAACGAGGCTATGCAGAAGAACACCGGTTCTTACGGTCGTACGACCAAGGAGCAGGGTGCTGTAAAGGCTATTGACCCACGTAAGGAGTAATTGAGAATTGAAAGATTGAAAATTGAAAATTAACAAGTAAAAACGATTATTCCTATGATAAGAAAAGTACAGTTTGAGAGTCAGGAGCGCCGTATCAACCAGGTTCTTGCTGCTCTGAAGGAGAATGGCATCAACAGTATTGAAGAGGCCAACGAGATTTGTGACAAGGCAGGTGTAGATCCCTACCTGATGTGTGAGGAGACTCAGCGCATCTGCTTCGAGAACGCCAAGTGGGCCTACGTTTGTGGTGCTGCAATCGCTATTAAAAAAGGTGTGAAGAACGCCGCCGACGCTGCCGAGGCTATCGGTATCGGCCTGCAGTCGTTCTGTATCCCCGGTTCTGTGGCTGACGACCGTAAGGTTGGTATCGGTCATGGTAACCTGGCTGCCCGTCTGCTCCGCGAGGAGACTGAGTGCTTCGCTTTCCTGGCTGGCCACGAGTCGTTCGCTGCTGCCGAGGGTGCCATCAAGATTGCCGAAATGGCTAACAAGGTACGTCAGAAGCCCCTCCGCGTCATCCTGAACGGTCTGGGCAAGGACGCTGCACAGATTATCAGCCGTATCAACGGTTTCACATACGTACAGACACAGTTCGACTACTACACTGGTGAGGTGAAGGTCGTGAAGGAAGTTCCCTATTCTGACGGTCCTCGCGCCAAGGTGAAGTGCTACGGTGCTGACGACGTTCGTGAGGGTG
>JAGBQP010000007.1 GCA_017632825.1 Prevotella sp.
GCCGCTTACGCCTTTCATTAGAAGCATAAGAAGAGCTGCAGCACAGTCGGCAACATAGAGCCAGGAGCGGTATTGCTCTCCCTTGCTTTTCATAACAATATCTTCGCCGTTCAGAACATTACGAATGAACTGGGCATACACTCGATTGTCGCTCTCGGTGAAATATGGACCATAAGTATGACAGGGACGGGCAATAACGATTTCTGTTCCGTACTCCTGACAATAGGCGGCACAGAGTGTTTCTGCAGCTCGCTTAGACGATGGATAGCACGAGCGTGGCGACAGAATATCAATATAACCACTGCTCTTTTCCGTAAACACGCCACCATCTCCTTCGCCATAGATTTCTCCAGACGAAACATACACCAAACGCTTCATTTGATGCTGCAAGCCATATTCCACCAAGAAACTGAGTCCATTAAGGTTGGACTTCATAACCTCTACAGGCGACTGCTTGAAAAAGTTCGGGCTGGCATTGCTGGCCGCATGGATGATATAGTGGAAATCAGTATCCAATGCGAGTGGCTGGCATACGTCATGCTCGACAAAATGGAAACGCTCATCATTCTGATATGCTTTGAAGCGATGTTCTGCCCGTAGGCGATTACGTCCCATAGCATATACCTGCAGTTTGCTGTGCTGCATCAGTATGTCCACCAAACAACCGCCAATTAGCCCAGTAGCGCCTGTAACGAGGATATTTCCACACTGAGGGAACGACAGCTGCTGGACAACACGGCTAAGGTCTTGCTGATAGAGGCTCACTTGATCCATGATTCTGTTTCGATTTTCATGAGTGCTTTCAGAATCTCGAGGTCTTCCACGGTCGTTACCTTGATATTCTTCTCCGAGCCTGGTACAATATGCATCTCACGACCTCCCAGTTCGGCCATAAGCGTGCAAGATGCAACCGAATTGGTGATTCCCTTCTCAGCAGCCTCCTCGTGTGCTTCAATGATATTCTTCAAACGGAAGGTCTGGGGCGTCTGTGTACGAATTAACTTATCGCGTGGAATGCAGTTGGTGCTGGAAAAGCCGTCTTCACTCTCCAGAATAGCTTCTCGGCACTGAATACCTGTAATAGCATAGCCGTATTGCTGGCAAATAGCAATATTATTGGAGATGATGTCCTGGGACAGCAACGGGCGTACGGCATCGTGAATCAGAACGAGGTCATCATCCTGGCATCCGGCCTCTTTGAGTCCGTAAACACCATTATGAATAGACTCCTGTCCGTTCTTTCCACCTGGGAAAATCCATTTCAGTTTGTCTATGCAGAACTGATTGGCGTACGACTGCACAACGGTTTCCCAGCCTTCCAGGCATACAACGGCAATACCATGAATACCTGCATGCTGCTGGAAAGCCCGCATGGTATGAATAATGATTGGACAGTTGTCCACATGCATAAACTGTTTGGGAATGTCCTGTCCCATTCGGTTGCCAGAGCCTCCGGCTATTATCAGAGCATAATTCATAATTATCTATTGTTTCAGGAGTACACCCTATATCATCCAGTTATCAATTTCTATATGGCCAGCCCAAGATGCCCTCAAATCAACTCATCTTGCCATATAACGATTGTGCAAAAATACACATTATTTTCGGTGTATCAAAATTTTTGGTGTACTTTTTGGAAAAACGCCACAAAATGTAATGGCGAGTCGATGTATCGCCATGATTAAGGACAAGAAACAATGGAGTATGGTGGAAAACGCAATGAGTTTTATTCAAAACTCCATGAGAAAGGTTCAAATTTTCGAGAAAATTCAAGCAAAAGTCATGGAGAAAAAACAGCCAAACGTGATGCTGAAACGCACACGCCATGCTTTGGGCTGTATAATCGACATTCTACGTCACAATACCAACAAAAAAAAGGCTGCTGTTGCAGCCTTTTTTGTTGGTATTAAAGGATATTACCCGACTTGACTGCCTGGCTTCACGTCCTTCGTCGTGGTTACGACGCTGAGGCTCTCGTCTGCATCGATAGCAGAGAGAATCATGCCCTGACTCTCAATGCCCATCATGGTACGGGGCGCAAAGTTGGCCACGAAGAGGATGCGCTTGCCTACGAGTTCCTCGGGATTCTCGTAGAAGGCGGCTATACCTGAGCAGATGGTGCGGTCAACACCTGAACCATCGTCGATTGTGAACTGCAAGAGTTTCTTCGACTTCTTAACTTTCTGGCAGTCTTTAACCAAGCCTACGCGGATATCGAGTTTCTCAAAGTCCTCGAACGAGCAGGTATCCTTGATGGGGGCAGCCTTATAGTTGGCAGCCTCGTTGGCCTTCTTGGTAGCCTCCAGCTTGTCGAGCTGCTTCTGAATGACGTCGTCCTCAATCTTCTCGAACAGCAGAGCGGGCTCTCCCAGCTGGTGACCAGCCTTCAGAAGGTCTGTACTGCCCAGCTGCTCCCACTCAAAGTTGTCGATAGCCAGCATTTCGCGGAGCTTCTTGCTGCTGAAAGGCAGGAACGGCTCGAAAGCGATGGCGAGGTTAGCCGTGAGCTGCAAGCAGATATTGAGGATGGTCTCGCAACGCTTCGGATCGGTCTTCCACACCTTCCAGGGCTCACACTCCGTGATGTAGCGGTTTCCGATGCGGGCGAGGTTCATGGCCTCGAACTGGGCATCGCGGAACTTGAACTGCTCCAGCAGGGCCTCAACCTTTGACTTGACATCCTTGAACTCCTCAAGAGCCTGTTTATCGACATCCTGCAGTTCGCCGCAAGCGGGAACCACCCCGTTCCAGTACTTCTTAGTGAGCTGGAGCGCACGGTTCACAAAGTTGCCATAGACGGCAACGAGCTCGTTGTTGTTGCGGTCCTGGAAATCCTTCCAAGTGAAGTTATTGTCTTTTGTTTCAGGAGCATTGGCCGTGAGCACATAGCGCAGCACGTCCTGCTTGCCCGGCATATCTACAAGGTATTCGTGCAACCAGACGGCCCAATTGCGCGATGTCGAGATTTTGTCGTTTTCGAGGTTCAGAAATTCGTTGGCGGGCACATTGTCGGGCATAATAAACTTGCCGTGTGCCTTCATCATCACGGGGAAGATGATGCAGTGGAAGACAATGTTGTCTTTACCAATGAAGTGCACCAGACGGGTATCTTCATCCTGCCACCACTGCTCCCAGTTACCCCACTTCTCAGGCTCGCGCTCGCAGAGCTCCTTGGTATTGCTGACGTAACCGATGGGGGCATCAAACCACACATAGAGCACCTTTCCATCGGCGCCTTCTACAGGAACAGGGATACCCCAGTCGAGGTCGCGCGTCATAGCACGGGGCTGCAGATCCATATCGAGCCACGACTTGCACTGACCATACACGTTAGAGCGCCACTCCTTGTGGCCTTCAAGAATCCACTGTTTCAGCCAGTCCTGATACTCGTTCAGAGGCAGGTACCAGTTCTTGGTCTCCTTCAGCACAGGTGTAGAACCGCTGATGGTCGATTTCGGATTGATGAGCTCCGTAGGCGAAAGGTCGCGACCACACTTCTCACACTGGTCGCCATAGGCGCCCTCGTTGTGGCAGTAGGGACATTCACCCACGACGTAACGATCGGCAAGAAACTGCTTAGCCTCCTCATCGTAGAGCTGAGCGGTGGTCTTCTCAACGAGTTTACCCTCATCGTACAGCTTACGGAACCACTCGGCAGCAAACTTATGGTGTGTTTCGCTGGTGGTGCGGCTATAGACATCGAACGAGATGCCGAACTCCTGGAATGAGTCCTTAATCATCTTGTGATAGCGATCTACAACGTCTTGCGGCGTGATGCCTTCCTTACGGGCACGGACCGTAATGGGGACACCGTGCTCATCGCTACCGCCGATAAACAGCACATCACGCTTCTTCAGGCGCAGGTAACGCACATAAATGTCAGCCGGCACATAAACGCCAGCCAAATGGCCGATATGCACACCGCCATTAGCGTAGGGCAGCGCCGAAGTGACCGTTATTCTCTTGTACTTCTTCTGTTCCATAAATATAATAATGTGTATTTGGACTGCAAAGTTAGTGCAAATTGAGCGAAACACCAAATTTATTTGGATATTTGCTAAGATAAAAGCAGCAAAGCAACAAAAAGCGCCCATCCAGTATTTTTTTTCTTGCAAATCGATGGTAGTTTCAGTTTTTATTCGTATATTTGTGCCCAAAACTAATAGTTTTCATCTTAGAAATTACACTGATAACTCATTTTATAACACCAATGAAACACATGAAACATCTACTCTTAGTTGCTTTGGCAGCCATTCTGGGCACCCAAACATCACAAGCTCAAGGACATGACGTGGAATATGGTTTGTTCAACCATCTCAGTGCCGGAGTTTCCGTAGGTACCGACGGCATTGGCTTCGACGTAGCGACGCCAGTCACCGAATTTGCAGCCCTCCGTGCAGGTATATCGTTCTTTCCTGGAATCAAGTATTCCACCAACATCAATATTAAAGACGATGATCCTGATTTGACACCAGACGTTGATATTGAAGCCAAGGCTAAGGTGTTTGACTTTAAGATTCTGGCCGACTTGTACCCAATCAAGTCCAGCTCGTTCCACTTCACCGTGGGTGCATTCATGGGAAACGGAACATTTGCATCGGCTACCAACACATCTATGTTCATTAAGGACCCTGCCAAATATGGAAAACTGGGTCTCACGATTGGAGACTATCGAGTTACCACTGACGACAATGGCTATGCAACAATCGACGTTAAGGTCAACAAGTTCAAGCCCTATGTAGGCATCGGCTTCGGACGCGCCGTACCCAGAAACAGCCGCTTCAGCGTAACATTCGACATGGGTGTACAGTTCTGGGGGACACCGGGCCTTGCAGCAGACACCAAAGACGACTGGGGTAATGTTGAACGTCACAAATTCAAGTATTCAGATCTCAACGATGACGACGATGAGGACTTAAGAGACGCTCTCAAAACAGCTGAGAAGATTACTGTTTACCCGACATTAAGTCTCCGTTTGAGCGGTCGCATCCTCTAACAACATATTATAATAACTAAAATACCATCGAAATGACTAAGAAATTATTATTATTCGCATTTGCTACCATTACAGCAATATGCCTGACTGCTTGTAGCAGTGACGACGACAACGACAACGGTTCGAAGGAGAACGCCGTGAACCTGCCGGTTCCGCCTAATGCTGAGAATGCAAAACAGTTCCAGCTGGATAACCCCAAGGCACCATTAAATGCTGATACTGACGATCCCGAACTGCGCACAATCGACATTACCGAGAGTAACGATCTTCTGCTGGAGCTCAGACACCCCGTAAGCAGAGACATCATCTATGTAAAGGGTAAGGTAACACTTAAAGACAACCAGTATCTGCTCAGCGGCGACAGAGTAAAGGGAACCATTAAGTATGCCGGTAGCCAGTCAAGACTTACACGTGCAGGCGAGAAGGGTATCATTATCGATATCGAGGTAACATTTGCCGATGTGACTTTTATCTACAAGACTGTGGACGGCAAACAGGAAGCTGTCAAGGAGATTACGCCCATCACGGGCGATCAAGCTGTTGACAGGCTGAGTCGCACATGGAACATTCTCGGTGTGATTCTCGATTTGAAGGGCGAGACAAATGCTTTTGAGAGCTGGGAAGCTAAAAATGGTGTATTCGATTTGGAGACAACCGTTCTGAAGACGGCTCTGGATAGAAATGTCAGTCTGACCGAAGACGAGAAGAATGAACTGAGAAAGAAGCTCCAGGGCATCACCGTCACCAAGTCGGGCCTTTTCACCCTCAACTACACTTCAGGCTCAGTAGATGCTGCATCATGGCAGTGGACCGACACCAGCAAAAAGTCCTTCCGCATCACGCTGAAAGACGGTAAGATGGGCAACAAGTTCATTCAGAACGCTTCAATCATAACCGTCGAATTCAATGGCGACCGCTGCAACATGAAGCTGACAACCACGTTTACGGATAATTCAAACAAGACATGGAATGCCATTGTGACACTACAGCTGAAGGCATGATTCCATAGTTCCGAAATAACAGCACTTTAGATAACACATAATTTGGTTAGTTCGCAAAATTGTCGTACCTTTGTCGGCAGTTTCGCGAACTAATCGTATACGAGTATGAAGATACTGATTATCAACGGCCCCAACCTGAACATGCTGGGACGCCGTGAGCCCGGCATCTACGGACAGGAGTCATTTGACGACTTCCTGCCACGCCTGCAGTCCCGCTTTCAAGAAATCGAGATAGCCTACTATCAGAGCAACGTTGAAGGCGAGCTTATCAACAAGATGCAAGAGGCTGGCTTTGGACAGTGCGACGGCATTGTGCTTAACGCCGGAGCCTACACCCACACAAGCATTGCACTACACGACTGCATCCGGTCGCTGCAGTGTCCCGTCATTGAAGTCCACATATCAAATGTCCACCAGCGCGAGGAGTTCCGCCACCACTCAATGATCAGTAGTGCCTGTCGCGGTGTCATCTGTGGTTTCGGACTTGACAGCTACCGACTCGCCATCGAGGCTTTAGCTGAAGGAGCACGGAAAAGCTAAAAGTGCCGATAGCTTTCGGCTGTTAAACCAGAGGACTAATGCCAATGGAGTTGGATGACTACATATTGCAGCACACTTCGCCAGAGCCTGACTATCTTTATCGGTTGTGGCGCGCTACTAACATCCATACCATTCATGGCCGGATGGCAAGCGGACATCTGCAAGGACGACTACTGAAAATGCTTGTCCAGATGATACGCCCTAAGACTATCCTTGAAGTGGGCACCTTCAGCGGCTATTCCGCCATTGCAATGGCAGAGGGGCTGGAGTCCGACGGGAAACTCTACACGTTTGAGATCAACGACGAAATGGAAGATTTCACTCGCCCATGGATAGAACAGTCGCCTGTAGCCGACCGCATTGACTTTCGCATAGGCGATGCTCTCACGGAGGCTCCGAAACTTGGTGTTACGTTTGACATGGCATTCATCGATGGCGACAAACGCCACTATCGTGAGTGTTATGATGTTGTTCTCGACATACTACGGCCAGGCGGTTACATTCTCGCCGACAACACCCTTTGGGACGGTCATGTTATTGAAACGGCTTACGCCAATGACCACCAGACACAGGGAATTCTGGACTTCAACAATTATGTTGCAGCCGATGACAGAGTGGAGCAGGTCATTTTACCCCTGCGCGACGGACTGACACTCATCAGAAAAAAAACGAGTGAAATAAAGGAGTAAAGGAATAAAGATTATCATTATGCAAGAAACAAGACAGAATAAGATTGCACGCTTACTGCAAAAAGAGCTGAGCGTCATTTTTCAACAGCAGACACGCGCCATGCACGGTGTGATGGTCTCAGTAACACGCGCCAAGATTTCTCCCGACCTTAGTATCTGCACTGCCTACCTGAGTATCTTCCCCTCAGAGCGCGGAGAGGAGATTCTGGCTAACATCAATGCAAACAACAAGTCAATACGTTATGAATTAGGTACGCGCGTAAAGAATCAGCTACGTATCATTCCCGAACTGCGTTTCTTCATTGACGACTCACTCGACTACATCGACCGCATTGACGAGCTACTCAAGAAGTAAGAAGTGAATAATTAGCTGTAGCCCTAATGAACTTTCCCTTTTACATTGCCCGTCGCTACCTCTTCTCCAAGAAGTCAACAAACGCCATCAATGTCATCAGCGGCATCTCCGTTGTAGGAGTTGTCGTGGCAACAATGGCATTGGTGGTAACACTTTCGGTATTCAACGGTTTCCACGATCTCGTGGCATCATTTTTCACATCGTTTGACCCGCAGTTAAAGATAACGCCCGTAGAAGGCAAGACCGTAGCAGCCAACAATCCTGTCCTCATGAAGATTCGCCAGATGCCAGAGATTGACGTGGCAACTGACTGTCTTGAAGATCAGGCACTAGCCGTCTTTGGTTCACGTCAGGCCATGGTTACCATCAAAGGTGTGGAAGATAATTTTGACCGTTTGACACACATCAACGAGATACTTGTTGGCGATGGAGAATTTCAACTCCATGCTGCCGATATGCACTACGGTACCATCGGCATACGCTTGGCAGATGCCCTCGGAACAGGTATTACCTATGAATACCCATTGACCATCTATGCTCCGCAACGTCAGGGCCAGCTCAACATGGCCGATCCCTCCACAGGTTTCAAGGAAGACGAGTTGTATTCTCCCGGCGTAGTCTTTTGTGTCCGCCAGGCTAAATACGACAAGAGCTATATCATCACCAGCCTACAGTTTGCCCGCAACATCTTTCAGCAAGAGGGGCGGCTGTCTTCACTTGAACTGCGTCTGAAGCCCGGCAGCAACTTCGACCGTGTAAAGGCTAACATCCAGGAACTCTGCGGAAACAAGTTTTATGTCCGCGACCGTTTTGAACAGCAGGATGACACCTTTAAGATTATGAAGATTGAGAAGTTCATTGCTTACATCTTCCTCACCTTCATTCTAATCGTTGCCTGCTTCAACATCATCGGCTCTCTATCTATGCTTATCATCGAAAAGAAAGACGATGTCGTTACCCTGCGTAATCTTGGTGCCAACGACAAGCAGATTACACGTATATTCCTTTTCGAGGGCCGTCTTATAGCAGTTATTGGTGCCGTGGCAGGCATTCTCCTTGGGCTATTGCTCTGCTGGCTACAACAGACCTTCGGTTTTGTCAAGCTTGGCTCCAGCAGCGGTGCCTTCGTTGTTAACGCCTATCCCGTCAGCGTACATCCTGAAGATATCGTCGTGGTCTTCATCACCGTTATCCTTGTCGGTTGGTTGGCTGTCTGGTACCCTGTACGCTATTTCTCCAAGCGCCTGCTCAGTTAAACACACTATAGAACGCAGAAGAGAGGCTGGAAAGAATATTTCCAGCCTCTCTTCTGCAAATGATGTCTCACGACCTCACACGACCTTTATCCTAACGACATAAGTACAACGATAATACTTTGTTGTACCTGCCGGCTTGTAGCGTATTGCCTGACGAACAGTATAAGTTCTGCCCTTTACCAGTCTTCCTGGGTACTGGCCCACTTTACATCTGAAGTCTGCAGGAGTAAACTCTGCGTATATCTGCGCAGAGCCGTCATAGCCACAGACATTTCCAGAAGAAGTAAACCAATGGCCGAAGACCGTTGATGAACTGGTACTGGTTGTCGTTGTGTATGTCAGCGTTGTATTGTTGCTACCTACACCTACAAACCCAGGATTGGCCCCACTCTTGCATTTTACGTCCTTCAGCTGTGCCGTTGACAGTCCGAGCGCCTTGCTGGCCGCCTCCATATCATAAGTAACGTAAACGCAGGAGTAGTTATAGGCATCGTAAGGTAATTCCACCTCTATATTGACAGTGGTATCACGGCGTTCGTAATCATCAGCATACTCTGGGAACTCTCCATATTTGTCAGTACCCTCAAAACGCACCTGATAAGGCCACTGCTCGTCATTGTCAGCCTTATCATCCCATTCATGGCGCCAATGCTTGGTTGGAGCCCCTGTCACAACGAACCATAGTTTCTGTGTTCCAGCCGGAACTATGAACTCAGCCACACCTTCTTTATCGCTGAAGGGCTGACCATAGACACGAGTGCCATCTTGCAGCAAAGCACAGAACCCATAGCGCCACCCCTCTTTGTCAATTTGAACCTTGCGATAGCCAGGCGCACCGGTAATGCCCTTGAAGTGAGCCTTGACAACAGAACCTGACTCTGGTGTATTCACACGAACGATATTATAGCCATAGTTCTCCACACAGTGGTTGGCATCTACCTCCCAAATGTTTGTGGAACCGGCAGCTCGGTGCAGCCAGGCCGCATGATTATCCATATAATGATGTCCACGCTCACGAATCCCGTCAATATCCCATGTACATACACGCTGAGCGTAGTTAAACATTTCGTCATTAAACTGCTTCTGCGTAATACCCGTTAGCCGCTGGTATGCTTCTACTGGGTCTTCTGGTTTCTTAGACTCACGCCACAAACGACCAATAAATCGCGGACCATGCAACATACACCAATAGTCCTGAATAAAGAAGTTGGCATAGCGCCAGTCTTCATGTAGCAGGTTCTTATTACATTTATCCAGATACTCGGACGAATGGTCGTTAGAGAACTGCTGCTCAGGATAGACCTTAAACCCCTGCCACTGTGCACAAGCCTCCCACCACATATTACCACTCCACTCCGATGCATTTGCGTCAAAGCCGTAACGCCATCCGTGAGTTTTTCCGAGGTCACAAGATACGAGATACTGAAACGAATGCCCTATCTCATGAGCCAGCGTATGCCCACCTGCAGCCTGCAGTGCCCAGGGGTTACACCACAAGGCACCAATCTTATCGTCATAGCCAGAACCCGTTGCCAGCCACTCCGTCTGGTACATAACAAAGATTTCTATCTTGTAAGTATCCGTTGACGTGGACTTCCCCGGAATGACAAATCCCAAAGAATCTGTATAAACATGAAAGAGATGCTCTGCACGTTCCAACATCAGGTCAACATCGAGCGGGTTGCTACTCTTCTTGGGATCCAGTCCGAAGCCCGGTTCCCAGAACACAATGAAGTGCTCACTCTCACGACTGCGCTGAAAGCACCAGCGGCTATTGACGTCATTGAAGTCCATGACAGAAAATTCGTTGGGCTTATAGATGATGCGGCCTGGATTATTAAACGTGTAGTAGTCATAGGTTTTAGGGCTAACTGTACGTATCTTGTACTTTTCCGTTTTTCCCAACTCCGTTTTATAATAGAAGTATAGCGATGAACCTTTGACCACAACGGAGTCATACTGACTCATCAGTTCCTTGGAATGTGCCTTGAAACGGTCTGTACTATGAAACCACAGCGTGTCCTGTGCCTTAGCGGCACAGGACACGACCGTAAAGAGTATGAGCGCAAAAAGCGTTCTCATATCGTAAGATGTTTATTAGTCTGTAATCAGGTTCTCGCCCGTCATGTCAGCAGGCTGCTCCAGTCCCATGATGTGGAGGATAGAGGGAGCCACGTCAGCCAGACGACCATCCTTCACTGTGGCCGAGTTGTTGTTGGTCACATAGATAAAGGGTACAGGGTTCAGCGAGTGAGCGGTATTGGGAGTACCATCAGGGTTGATGGCGTTGTCGGCATTACCATGATCGGCAATGATGATAGCCTCGTAGTCGTTCTTCTTGGCAGCCTCGATAACGTCCTTCACACAGTTGTCAACAGCCCATACAGCCTTGGCTATAGCATTGTAAACACCAGTATGGCCCACCATATCGCCGTTAGCGAAGTTCACAACGATGAAGTCGTACTTTGCCTCGTTAATGGAAGCAACAAGCTTGTCCTTCACCTCAAAGGCGCTCATTTCAGGCTTCAGGTCGTAGGTAGCCACCTTCGGAGAGGGCACCAGGATACGGTCCTCACCCTCGTAAGGAGCCTCACGACCACCGTTAAAGAAGAAGGTAACGTGTGCGTATTTCTCGGTCTCGGCGGTGTGCAGCTGCTTCTTGCCCTGCTGCGAGAGGTACTCACCCAGTGTATTCTCTACATTCTCCTTGGGGAAGAGAATATTTACACCAGTAAAGCTGGCGTCATATGGCGTCATGCAGTAGTACTGCAGTCCGGGAATAGTCTTCATGCCCTGCTCAGGCATATCCTGCTGCGTCAGCACCACGGTAAGCTCCTTGGCACGGTCGTTACGGAAGTTAATGAAGATAACTACATCGCCCTCCTCTATACAACCGTTCACGCTGCTGTTGTGGATAGGCTTGATAAACTCATCGGTTACACCATCGGCATAACTCTCTTCTACGGCTTTCACCATATCGGTAGCCTGCTTGCCCGTTCCGCTGACAATGAGGTCGTATCCCTCCTTTACGCGTTCCCAGCGCTTATCACGGTCCATAGCATAGAAACGGCCCACGATAGACGCGATGGCAGCATCGTTGTCGGCACACACCTTTGTCACCTGCTCAATGAACCCCTTACCACTCTTAGGGTCGGTATCACGGCCGTCCATAAAGCAGTGCACAAAGGTCTGGTTCTTCAGACCATAGTGCTTGCCCACCTCAATGAGCTTGAACAGGTGCTCGAGGCTTGAGTGAACGCCACCGTCAGAACAAAGGCCCATCAGGTGCAGTTTTTTGTTGTTCTCCTTGGCATAGGTATAAGCAGCCTTTACCTGAGGATTCTCTACTATCGAGCCATCCTTGCAAGCACGGTTAATCTTCACAAGGTCCTGATAAACAATGCGTCCGGCACCTATATTCAGATGGCCCACTTCCGAGTTACCCATCTGTCCGTCGGGCAGACCTACATCCTCACCAGAGGCCATGAGCTGAGCGTGCGCAGAAGTAGCTGTTAACAAATCCAGATAAGGCGTCGGTGTATTATAAATAACATCGCCCTTACCATGCTTACCGATTCCCCATCCGTCGAGAATCATCAAAAGTGCTTTCTTTGCCATAGTTTTCTTATATTTTTAAACGATTTTCCTATTTCGGCTGCAAAGGTACTAAAAAAATGATAAATAATACTTGATAATTGACAATAATTTCGTATATTTGCACGCTAAATTTTATCAATACTAATCATTATGAACAAACTAGTACTTACGGCCATTGCGGCCACCACATGTGCCATGACTATGTATGCACAACCTAAATTATCAGAGAAAAACATCAGCGAGGTCATGAAAGCCATGACACTCGAAGAGAAAGCCCAACTGCTTGTTGGCGGTGCCAACAATTTCTTCGGCGACCAGGCCGTTGTTGGCGGCGAGGCCAACCTCGTAGCTGGTGCCGCCGGTACAAGCGCAGCCATTCCCCGTTTGGGTATCCCCGCAACGGTACTCACCGACGGCCCTGCCGGTGTACGTATCGACCCCACACGCAAAGGAACCACGCAGACCTTTTACGCCACAGGATTCCCTATTGGCTCGTGCTTAGCCTCTACATGGAACACTGAGCTGGTCCGCAAGGTCGGCGAGGCTGTCGGCAACGAAACCAAGGAGTACCGCTGCGACGTTATCCTCGGCCCAGGCATGAACTTGCACCGGAACCCTCTCTGTGGCCGTAACTTCGAATACTACTCTGAAGACCCACTAGTAACCGGCATCATCGGTGCCGCTTATATCAACGGCGTACAGAGCCAGGGAGCAGGTGTGTCGGCCAAACACTTTGCCGTGAACTCTCAGGAGACCAATCGTACTGGAGTCGACGAGCAAGTCAGCCAGCGCGCCCTTCGCGAACTCTACCTGCGCGGTTTCGAGATTGCCGTACGCGAGAGTCAGCCCTGGACTATCATGTCGTCTTACAACATGATCAATGGACAGTTCTCCATGGGCAACCGCGACCTACTCACCAGTATTCTACGCAACGACTGGGGGTACAAGGGCATTGTCATGACCGACTGGATAGGAATCCGTCGCGGGCTCCCCACTATCACCGAGGTGCAGGCAGGCAACGACCTCATGGAGCCAGGTCAGCCCGCTCAGGTCAAGGAGATTGTCGAGGGTGTAAAGAGCGGGCAGCTGAGCATCAAGGACGTTGATCGCAACGTACGTCGCATGCTGGAATACATCGTCAAGACACCCAGTTTCCGTCACTACGCCGCCACCAACAAGCCCGACCTCAAGGCCCATGCCGCTATCACCCGCCAGACAGCCTGCGAGGGCATTGTCCTGCTGAAGAACAACGGCGTTCTGCCTCTCAACACACAGGCAGTCAAGACCATTGCTCTTTTCGGTGAGAACAGCTACAACCTCCTTTCCGGCGGCACTGGCTCCGGCTGCGTCCACACCCCCTATGTGGTCGATTTGGTAGAAGGACTGAAGAATGCCGGCATCAGTACCTCAAAGACACTCACTGAGACCTACCGCAAGTATTACGACTACGCCCGTCTGAAATTCCAGCTAGAGCGCCATCCCTCCAATTGGTTCCAGCAGGAGCAGTTCGGCCAGCAGAAATATCCCGAGATATCGTTCAGCCCAACCGCCATCGGCAAAGAAGTCCGTCAGGCAGATGCCGCCATTATCACCATTGGCCGTCAGGCTGGCGAAGGAGCCGACCGCGACATACCTACCGAGTTCAACATTACCGACGCCGAACGCCAGCTGCTCACCGACGTCTGCCAGGCGTTCCACAACGCCAAGAAGCCCGTCCTTGTCATTATCAACAGTGGCTCCGTCATTGAGACCGCCTCATGGCGCGACCTGCCCGACGCCATCATCTGCGCCTGGCAGCCCGGCGAAGAGGGCGGTAACTCCCTGGCCGACATCATGACCGGCAAGGTGAACCCCTCGGGACGTCTCACCATGACGTGGCCCATCGCCGCCACCGACCATCCCTCGACACAGGGCTACGCCAACCCCACCATCGCCCGTCACGACGAAGACATTTACGTTGGCTACCGCTACTTCGACACCTTCGACAAAGCCGTTGCCTACCCCTTCGGCTACGGCCTCTCCTACACCACCTTTGAGTACTCCCAGCCCAAAGTCAAGGTCAGCGGCAAGACCGTCACCGTTCAGGTCAGTGTTAAGAACACCGGCAACGCCAGTGGCAAGGAGGTAGCACAAGTCTATGTCACAGCCCCCAAGGGTAATCTTGAGAAACCCGCCCAAGAACTGAAGGCCTTTGCCAAGACGCGTGAACTGCAACCAGGCGAGACTCAAGTGCTCACCATGTCCATACCCGTCCGTCTGCTGGCCTCCTTCGATGAGCAGCGTTCGCAGTGGACGACCGATGCCGGTCAGTACACCTTCCGCATTGGAGCCTCCAGTCGCGACATCCGCTGCACCGCCAGCACCAAAGTAGGTCGCTACACAGAGAAAACGAGCCAGGCACTTGCACCCAAGGCTCAGCTGAACCTGCTGCGTCAGAAATAAGCCTTTTCCCCCCACGTTTACGAACGGGGGGGAAGGCCAACTCGTCATCATTTTTCTATCTATCCATGAAAAGATTCTCAACAGTCACCATAGCTCTTCTGACAAGCATACTTGTCTTTGCACAGCTACACGTTCAAGAACTGAAACTCAGTAACGGCATGACCGTTTGGCTGAATGAAGATCACTCACAACCGAAGGTATATGGTGCCGTTGTTGTCAAGGCAGGTGCAAAGGATTGTCCTAATACGGGTATTGCCCACTATTTCGAACACATCATGTTCAAGGGTACAGACCGCATGGGCACCACCGACTATATAAAGGAGAAACCATGGCTCGACAGCATATCGGCGCAGTACGATATGCTGTCGCAGACCACTGATAACACAGAACGCTCCCGTATCCAGCAGCATATCAACAGATTGAGTTTGAAAGCTGCCGACTATGTGATTCCCAACGAGTTCAATCGTCTTATCTCAAAATATGGCGGCAGCAGTCTGAATGCTGGTACCGGACAGGACTTAACGTACTATCACAACTCGTTCCTACCACAGTTCATCGAACAGTGGTGCTGGCTTAACTCCGAGCGCCTCATCACGCCCGTCTATCGCGGCTTTCAAGGCGAATTGGAAAATGTGTACGAAGAGAAAAATCGCTCCGCCGACAACATGGGAGATGTTCAGGAAAAAATATTTAGTGCCGTT
The DNA here is from genome assembly GCA_017632825.1 of Prevotella sp. Next base: position 15,578 of record JAGBQP010000007.1, read on the forward strand.
TTTAAGGACCAGCCCTATGCCTATCCCATCATCGGCTCTACAGAAAACCTGAAGAACCCGCGTCAGTCTGACATGGCCGCATTTTACAAAAAATTCTATGTTGCTTCGAATATGGGGCTAATACTCTGTGGTGATATTACCCCCGACTCTTCATTGACTGCACTTTTGGAACAAACCTTCGGCCGGGTACAGACAGGTCCTGTACCTCATCGCATACCGAGTCCGATGCCTACAATTGGAATTGGAGAAAGCTACGAGGTTAAGCTCCCCATCCCGATTATAAGTGCTGAAGCACTCGTTTTCAAGGGGCCTACTGAGTATGAACCTGACGCTTGTGCCCTCGACCTTGCCAACAAGCTACTCTACAACGAAAAAGCCGGATTACTCGACTCACTGGTCAACGAGCACAAGTTATTGATGTCGGCCGCCATGAGTGTCGGCCTCGACGATGCTGCCGGCACTGCCATTGCCATCATCCCCAACCTGTTTGGTAAAATGAAGACCGCTGAGCAACGGGTTATGGAGCAGTTACAGCGAGTTATGGACGGCGACTTCTCCGATGAGCAAATGGAATCGCTCAAACGCGAGATGGTGATGGAGGCTCAACGCGAACTGGAGACCATCAGCAGCCGTGCCCAAAAACTGATAATGACCTTCTCAAAGGGTCGTTCCTGGCAGGATGTGCTCGACAAAATTGACCATATCAAACAACTAACGAAATCCGATGTAGTAACGGCTGCAAGAAAATACTATCAAGCCAACTACATCAAGCTGAACAAGAAGTATGGCACTCCCAGCAAAGAGACACTCAAGCAGCCTGGCTACAAGCCTATTGCCCCGAAAAACCAGGATGCGAAATCGGCATTTGCCCTACAATTAGAGCAATTGCCTATAAAGCAAACGGCTGTCCGCACCGTCGATTTTGACCACGATGTGACCATCGTCCCCATACATCTTCCTTCTGCCACCGTAGACCTTTATTATAAGGAAAATCCCGTGAACGACGTATTCACGTTCACCCTTCGTTATAAGAATGGAAAACTGAACACACCGGCGGCTGAAATCCTAGCGTCCTATCTGACTTCACTCGGTACCGATTCACTGAAGAAGCAACAGCTGGAGAAATCCTGGCAGCGTATTGGTACGACAATGAATGTGGATGCCGGCAATGAAACGTTTGTCTTCAGCTTGACTGGTCCTGACAGCGAGTTGCTTCCGGCTCTTCGGTTATTGGCTCATTTCCTTCAAGCTGCCAAGGGCGACGAGAGAGCCCTCAAAGATGCTAAGGATGCCGACAAGGTTAGTCGCAAGAGCTTTGGCAAGCAAAAGGATGATGTACTGAAGCCCGCTCTTCATCGCATTCTTTATGGCCAAAAATCTTCTTATCTGACTCAACTTTCAAAGCAAGACATCAAGGGACTGAAGAGTGATCACCTGCTGCAGCTTTTCCACGAACTCCAACAATATGACTGTGAACTCTTCTATTGTGGTCGTCAACCAGTCCAGACTGTTGAGAAACTATGTCTGGAGACATTACCTTTAACACAATGCACACGAAGCAAGTCCGACAATTATCGTCAGCTACAACAGTATCAGGAGCCAACGGTCTATTTCTATAACGTGCCTAAGTCACGTCAAAACTATGTTGTCAGCTACGATGCCATCAGCCCTCTGCCAACGGCCGAATTACGGGCTACTCTAAGTCTGTGGGAAGAGTATTTTGGCGGTGGTATGTCATCAGTGCTTTTCCAGAATGTACGTGAGTTCCGTTCTCTGGCTTATTCTACCAACGGCAGTGCCAAAACGACCAGTCTTGCCCTACATCCGAATGAGCCTCAGGGTTACATCACAGCTACAGGTACTCAGGCTGACAAAACATTAGTGACAATGGTAACCATCGACTCACTGCTGCGACAGATGCCCCTGCGAGAGACCAATCTCGAAGCAGCCAGGCAGAGTGTACTTAACGATATCCAGAACGGATATCCTACTTTCCGTACTATGGCTCACTACGTGGCCAATCATCGACTGGAGGGCTATCATACAGACCCTCAGAGCGACATCGCGCGCCTGCTGCCCACTATCAC